>JBLHOC010000135.1:0-8573 GCA_047620825.1 Bacteroidia bacterium
GATAAAGGTATCATTATTTCTTCAGGTGTGGCGGCAGAAGCCAAAGGGCCAAATAATACACTTGATAATACCCAGGATATGAGTTATCCGGGTGATGTAACGCTTGATAAAATTGCGGGATTACAGACTGGCGACGCGGCAGTTTTGCAGTTCGATTTCAAACCACAGACAGAAGACATTGAGTTTAAATACATTTTCTCATCCGAAGAATACATCAAATATGTAGATAGAGGATTCAACGATGTGTTTGGTTTCTTTATCTCTGGGCCAGGTATTACAGGCCAACAAAATGTGGCTAAAATCCCTGGATCAAACGTTGAAGTGACCATCGATAATGTTAATAACGAAGATAATTCGGAGTATTTCGTTATGAACGATGATCCGAATTCTAACAGCTATAAGTATCTCCAACACAATGCCCAAACTGTTGTTCTAAAAGCTAACTTAACACTTCAAGCATGTGAATGGTATACCATCAAATTGGCCATTGCTGACGTTGGAGACAGGGACTTAGATTCATGGGTTTTTATTGGAAGTAAGAGTTTTAAACACAAAACGGCTATCGGGGCCGATACAGCATTTTGTTCTGAAAACTTTGTTCAAACACTGGATGCTGGTCATCCTTCTCGTCAAGTGTTATGGTCAACCGGAGAACGAACCCAACAAATTAAAGTGAGTGGGTATGGACAGTATTGGGTGGAAGTGTTTACGCAATGCGGTTCATTTAAAGATGAGATCAACATTTATCCAGCGATAAAAGACATTTCGATTGGAGAAGACACATTGGTTTGTGGAAATGAAGTGAATCGAGTGCTAAAAGTTGAAAACCGTGTTTTTGAACGATATTTATGGTCAAATGGAGACACTACGCCGACGACAGTTGTTAATAAACCAGGGCAATACTGGCTTCAAGTGAGTCGATTGGGTTGCAGTGAGGCGGATACCATGCAAATCAATGAAATCAGGGTTCCCGTGTTTAGCCTAGGTAAAGACACATTTATATGTGGCGTGGTTGATCTTAACATAAAACCTAATATCAATGCAGATGACTTTACGTGGTTTGACGACACGAAAACCGGTGTAAAACGAATTACAAATGCAGGAACATACTGGTTAAGAGCAGATTTAGGCGTTTGTCATTATATTGATTCTATTACGATAACAAACCGAATGGACCTTGACATTGATATAGGTCCACCTGAAATGTCGTTTTGCGAAAGACAAGACGTACGATTAACAACTCAGATAAACGATACAAGTATTTATAGTATTCGGTGGAATACAGGACAAGAAGTAGGCGCCATTACGGTGAATGAAACGGGATTATATGCGGTAAATGTAGTCGACAAGATTTGCGGTTTTATGTCGAGTGATGAATCTAATGTGGTTTTCTTATCAGAAGCACTGGATTATTACGTTCCAAATGCATTTAGTCCAAACTTAGACGGGATAAATGAAACATTTTCAGCACATGTAGGACTTACACAAGTGGATACATTTCACATCAGTATTTATTCTTTATGGGGTGAAAAGGTGTATGAGTCGAATGACATCAACGATAAGTGGGATGGAAAATGGAATGGAAATTATGTTTCAGGAGGAGCTTACATCTGGTATGCAGTGCTCAAAACACCTTGTCTGCCAGATGAAAAAAGGTACCAAAGTGGTACACTTACTATAATGCGATAAGAAATAAAGGCTTATCCCGCCTCAGCTTCTACAGCCTCTACTTCAGGGATCATCCGTTTAAGTAGGTTTTCAATTCCAGCTTTTAGCGTCATTGTACTACTTGGACATCCGCTACAAGAACCTTTCATAACCACGTTTACAACACCATCTTCGAAGCTTTTGAACGAGATAGCACCTCCGTCCATTTCAACCGCAGGTTTTACATGGTCGTCAAGTAATTGTTTGATTTTTTTAACTACTTCAGTTTCTTCTTCATCAGACAATTCAACTTTTACAGCAGTGACAATTTCTTTGCCATCTTGCAAATAGTCTTGAACGAATTTTTTTAACGTTGGTATCACGTCAAACCATTCATAGTCCACTGATTTCGTAATACTGACGAAATTGTTCATGATGAATACACCCTTTACATAAGGAAATTCGAATAGAGCTGAAGCAAACGGAGAATCTGTTACTTTGTCTTTTGATCGAAAGTCTACGCTGTCGTTCGCCAAAATCATTCGATTGGAGACAAACTTCATGGATTCTGGGTTAGGGGTGGCCTCAGAGTATACGGTTACTATTTCGTCTAACGTCATGTTCTTTTTTTAAATCGGTACAAAGGTAACCAACGAATGGAAAAATAGTTTTTAAAGACTATTCATTTAGTGTGCGTGGTAATTCTTAGAGAATGAACACCAATAGCAATCCGGTTTCATACAGCCAACGGCAAATTCTTTATTTCGTATACGTTGATAGACGGTCTTAACCATACCTCGAATTTGGGCCTCATTTTCGTTGTTAATCATCACTTTTTGTGACATAAACTCTCCGGATTCAGCAGGTTCGACAAAATCCATTTCGCCACTAATCATGGTGTAGTCGCGTGTTTTGTCATTGTTTACGAGTAAAGAATAGAACATTATTTGACGCCAGTATGGACCGCCATATTGGTTTTGAACACTGTCGTCAGGTGACGCACCATCCACAGGGGGTCTGATTTTTCTAGATCCGGTCACGGCATCTCCTGTTTTGTAATCTACTACATTTACTGTTTTACCATTGAATTCAATCTTATCTAGCTGCCCTTTGATCGGTACACCATCCACTTCAACACGGTCAATTTTCACCTCGGTTGCAATCTTTTCAATTGACGTCCAGTAGTCTGACTTGGCCTGAATATACTCACTTAAAACAGACTTGCCGAGCGACAAAAAGTCCTCAAATTCTTTTTCAGTAAAAACGGATCTTTCTTTTTTAAGATAGTATGTGTAAAGGTCTTGCAAAGAAGACGACGTGAAATCAGTTGGACGTGAATCAAGAATTTTAACGATTTGATCTAAGGCGTTGTGCACGGCAATACCAAAACTCATGTATACATTTTTTTGAGACGGCACGCGTAATACGTTTTGGAAATAGAACCTCGTAGGACATTCCAAATAACTGTTCAAATGACTAACACTTAGTTTGTAAGATTCTAAATAATCATCGAGGAATGGAGGATCGAGAATGTCAATTTTATGGGACTCTATTTGGGCAAATACAGTCGTTAACTTTTCAATACTTAACGCGTTTGGAATGGCCTCTTTCTTTAATTCGGAAGATGAAGATTCAAGCACTTCGTCAACAAACATACTTCTAGATAACGCTTTGCCATTCGTGTCTTCTGAAAAATAGGAGATGGTTAAATGTCGTTCAGCTCGAGTCATAGCCACATAGAATAAGCGACGCAACTCTTCCTGTGCACGTTCTTCGTCTGGTATAGAAAACAACTTGCTGACACCAAATGGGGAGCCATGATTTCTACGTTTCTCCCAAGATTTGTCAATGCACTTTATCAAGTAGACATGCTTGAATTCTAGGCCTTTGCTAGAATGGGCAGTTAGCATGTTTACACCTTTCTTATCATATACAATGTTTTCTTTAGACAATGAAATTCGATGCTTTGCCATTAATTCCAATTTGTGGAGCAATTGCTCGATAGAAGTGGCGGGTGACTTAGCGCATTCTTGGTCTGTGAAATTTAGGAAAGTTATGATGCTTTCTAGTTCAAAAGCGAATTGGTCGTTATCGAAAACCCCTTGGCTGAGTTTTAAAAGTTCCAACACTTTCCGTACAATCATGTTTGGGGCATGTGTTGCTCCAAAGGTTAACAGCTCTTCCAATAAATTACTGGCTGCTTGAATTTCTTCTATCTGATCACTTGATATATTTACTTGATCCAGCGGTAATGTGTTCACTTGGTTGATTACATTCCTCCAACTGTAGTTTTCCGTTCTGTTCTTATTGATGTAATAGGCCAATCGAGCCAGTGTAATACTTGTGATATTGAAATAAGGATAGTGTAAAAGCGTATACAATTCAAAATCTGCCGAAAAAGGATACTTATGTTCTTTAACTAGGTACTTTAGAATTTGAATAATTTGACGAACAGTGTCGGTCTCGAGTACGTTTTGAGATCGTTTTAAATAAACAGATATTTTTTCACTATGTAACAGTTGTCCGATTAAATCACCGTGGGCATGATTTGAATAGATCACAGCAAAATCTTGTGGTTTTTCGCCTTTTTCGATATGTTTTTTGATGTCTTCTACCACCCAAATGGCTTCGAGGTAAGCATTTTCGAGTTCAACAATTTGTACGATGTTGCCATCTTCACCGGATGCAGCATCTAGGTTTTTGTCCAAATTGGATAAAAAATTAACCAGTCGCTCTTTGTTGTTGTCTATAAGTTGCTTAGCCGCTGTTAAAATGTGTTGAGTAGATCGATAGTTGGTCAGCAGAAGTACAGATTTAAGATGGTCACCGTACTGTGTCGCGAAGTCCATTACGTTTTTCACTTCTGCACCTTGAAACCTAAAAATACTTTGATCATCGTCACCTACAACGAAAACGTTCGGGGTATCCCAATAGCTCAACAATAAGTTAAGAATGCCGTTTTGTGACCCACTCGTATCCTGAAACTCATCCACTAAGATGTATTGAAACTGCTCTTGATAATCGGCCAATACTTCTGGTTTTTTTTGAAACAGATTTATAACCCATAGAATCATGTCGGCGTAGTCGTACATCCCTTTATCCGCCATTATTTTATCATAGGCACCGAATAAGTTTGCCGCGGCTTCTAGGTCATCTAGCTTCTTCTCTTCTTTTTGATATTTGGCTGTATTTAGGTCACCTTTACTATTGTTACCTGATTTTCTCTTGTATAGATACTCATCCCCCTCTAACATGTCTTTTTTCTTCTGTTCGACTAAAGTAGAAATTTGCGTAGCAGAAACGTTTTCTTTCTTCATCCAATCAAATAACTTGGATAACGTATCTACCAAATAACCCACATTACCCTTCATTTTTTTGAGCGGGTGTTTTTCGTTTAGGTGTATGGCTATATCACTGAGATATTCAATTTTTTCAAGGTCGGTTACAGCATCTAAATCTTTGTAATCAAAGTAATCTTGATTCTCCTGAATTACCCGATTGCAAAAACCATGAAATGTATGAATTGCAACTCGATGTGCGTCATGACCGATGAGAGACAACAACCTTTTTCGCATGGCGATGGTTCCAGCATCAGTATACGTCAAACACAGAATGTTTTGGGCAGAACTGTCGGTGATTTGTAAAATATGAGCAACTCTGCTAGCGAGAATTTGAGTTTTCCCAGTGCCTGGTCCTGCAATCACCATTACAGGTCCTTCAATTTGTGAAACTGCGATGTTTTGTTCTGAATTTAATTGGTTTAAAAGAGGGTTGCTATTCATTATTTTCAAAGTTATATGGATGATTTGACATTATGAGGTTTTTTCGAATCTGTTATTTGTGTAAAGTCTATGTCATGAATCAAAATTAAAGCGCTAGAAATAAACCAGTTATGATTTGAGGTGTTAAAGTATATCGAATTTTCTGCAACCTTCGATAAAAGTCAGTGTCCATTTACTATAACATTCCCTATTTTTGGCACCCTTAATAGGGAAAAGTAAGTAGAAATTTAAAATAATATTATATATGAAAATCACCTTTACTAATTTAAAAAATTCAGCTTATCGTGCTTCCGGTAGGTTGTTTATTCTGTTGGCTACAGTATTTATGGGAAGCAGTGCAATGGCACAGACGTATTGTAGTGCATACCATTATTTTGGTTGTGGATACAATTCAACGTCTTATAGATATTCGGCTATTGAAGAAGTGACGTTCACTCAAAACGGTAACGTTATTTTCAGCAAAAGTCCTGATGGTTGTAACGACAAAGCAACATCTGCTCGAAATGCGGCTCACTTTAATGTGATGAACGCTGCTCCAGGATTTAGCATGGCTTATGGTAGTGACTTCAGTGTTTGGATAAGCGGTCAGAATTACAATTACTACACGAATTTTCCTGTTGGAATTTGGATTGATTTAAATCGTGATGGTGACTTTAACGACGCTGGTGAGTTTTTGGGAAACAAAACTGTTCCTGCTGTTGTTAACCGAACGCAAAGTGGAACACCTCCTACTGCAAAAGAGTTTAAGTTTACCATTCCTTGTGGTGCTACTGGCTCTGGACCTTCAAGAATTCGTATTCGATCTACGGCTCCTTACAACACAAACGGTTGGAGTTCTGGTCAATCATGTATAAATGGGACTGGTAGTTCTTACTATGGTGAGACAGAAGATTATAACATTACGTTATCAAACGCAACTACTGTTTCTGCAGGTTTTTTTATGGTTGATACGGCTTATGTTAAGACCAAAGTGAACATGATTAATAGCAACCCAGAAGGGTATACTTACCACGGTTGGGATATTGGAGATGATGGATCAATTGATTACACAACTACCAACGTAACTGAGAAGTTTACTTCTACAGGTAAATACTGTGTACGGTTGTACTCTGAAAATTGTATTGGACGAGATTCTGTTTTGGATTGTGTGGAGATTTTAGCTCCAACGGCACCTCCAGTAGCAGATTTCGTAGCCAGCTCAAACGCTGTAGAATTATACAACACATTTACATTAACGGACCTTTCAACCAACGGCCCGATCTATTGGGAGTGGTTTATGTATCAGCAAGCTGATTCAGCTGGAACGCACATTGATATTGCTCAAGGTGGCACTGATGCAGATCAAAATCCTGATGTTTTCACAGCTAAAGGCATTCCAGGCTTTCCAGATGTTGGAAAATGGTGTGTAGGTTTAACTTCATCAAATGATATTGGAGCTTCTGCTACCGTTATTAAATGTGATTACATCGAAATCCTTAAAGGATGTGATGTTGAAATGGGACCAGGTACATTAACTGCCATTACGGGTAACGTAATTACTTGTTCTGCTGGAACAATGATTAGTAAAACAGATGGTTCAGGTAACTACTCAACGAATGAGAGTGGCTTAGATGCCTTAATTGCCCCTTGTGGTGCAACATCTATTACTTGGACTTTTGATTCTTGGAAGGTAAAATCTGGAACAAACTTGAAGGTATATGATGGTCAGGATGCAACAGGTACTCCTTTACATCCAAACAATGGTTTTGACGCTACGAACACACCAAGTGCTCCAATAGTGGCTAAATCAGGTGCTCTGTATTTCTTATGGACTTCAGGTGCATCAACCGACAAAGGTTTCTTAGGACATTGGACTTCTACAATTGGATCTCAAGATGCTCCTATAGCGAGCTTCTCTGGCCCAGATACTATTTACAACGCAGTATTTAATCAATTCATCAATACGTCTAAAAACGCAATTGGAGAAGTATTTTATACATGGGAAGTTGATGGTTCGGTAGAAAGCAACAACAAAAACTTAGATTACATTTCATTCAGTAATAAGACATATAGCATATGTTTAACTGTTGAAACTTGTGCTGGGAAAAACAAAGGATGTAGAAACATCGTTGTTTCTCCAATCACATCTAAAACAGATTTAGACTTCGAAGCGGACAACAGACGTCCAAGAGCAGGTGATAAAGTAGCATTCACGAGTATCGCTGACAAAGCAAACTCATTTAAGTGGACGTTCTTCCCAAGTGCTTCAGTGTCATTTACTGGTGGAACTGACGAATTCTCTGCGAAGCCAGAAGTTACTTTCTCAGCGGCAGGTAAGTACACAGTTTCTTTAAAAGGTTGGAACAACTTATCTCCAACAGATTCTGCGACTTCATACGCTCAGGTAATTAAGGATCAATACGTAATTGTAATCGACTACTGTAAGCCAGTTATTGGTGTTACTACTAGTAGTGACGTTTCAATTAGCAGAGTTGTATTAGAAGACAACGCTACTCCAAGAATGACTTTAATTGACAATGAGTCGACTGAAGAAATTGGATACACTGATTTTACAGAAGATGTAAGAGTTGCTGAATTAACTTTTGGTGGTACTTATAACGTAGCGGTATCTAGAAAAACAACTGCAAACAAAGTGAACCGTAAGGTTTGGATTGACTGGAACATTGATGGTGACTTTGATGATAACGGTGAAATGGTATTAAATGAAGGAACTACAAGTAATGCTGACGTAACAGGAAGCTTTACTGTACCTGATTTAGCTAAATCGTTTGAAGGTACTACTCGAATGAGAGTTGGTATTAGCTACAACAATGATCCAAACGTACCATGTGGTGCTTCAGGTGGAGTTGCTGGTGCTAACAGAATTGGTGAATTTGAAGATTACGCTTTATTATTAGCGAACGACAACACTATACCTTATATCACTCTAAACGGTAACGATACTGTTTATGTTGAAGTTGGATCTACATATGCTGATGCTGGTGCAACGGCTTTTGACCCAACTGAAGGTGATATCTCTTCTAGACTTACTTCTACAAGTGATGTTGATGATCAAGCAGCTGGTATCTATTATGTGACTTTTTGTGCAGGTGACGCTTCAGGTAATGAAGCTCCATGTGTAACTCGAGTTGTTTACGTTGTTGT
>JBLHOC010000136.1:0-8505 GCA_047620825.1 Bacteroidia bacterium
AACCGGAGAAACTTTGGTCAAAACCTATTTAACCGAGTGGTAGTAGCCATTTCAGATAATTATAGGTATGATTGTGTATAAGCAGTTATAGTTATTATGTTTTAGATTTTACACAATTGCCAACACCTGTTTATTGATGTTTTTCTTTAATTGAATTGGAACACAAGCCTGCAAAGTGGTATAAAACGCCTCACTCAATTTGGCCTTGGCAAAGTTCCTCGTAAAGATTAAACTCACCTCTCGTACCGAGTTACCTTTGACCGTCCTAATGTGCGCTTTTTCTTCTGGTTTTAAGTCTAACGAAGCCCACTCTGGAATCACTGTTGCCCCTCCTTCTAAGTTAACAATTCGAATCAGTGTCTCAATGGAACCACTTTCATAGTTAAACTTATTCTTCAAGGCAGAAGAATGTCTCAAAGCGCAAAGGTTTACCGCTTGATCTCGGAAGCAGTTCCCTTCAGATAACAACCAAAGTTTGTCGTCTAAAAGCATCTTCGCATCTAATTCTTGCAAGTGGTAGCTAGGATGACTAGGATTAAGATACAAGCAAAATCTTTCATAAAAGATTGGCTTCTCAACCATGCCATCAATGTCTAACGGCGTAGCAACGATCCCAACATCTAAGTGGTCTTTTTGGAGTAAATGCACTATTTCATCCGTCATTAATTCGCGTACATTGAGACGAATTTCTGGATACCGTTTTGAAATTTGACTTATCAATTGTGGCATCAAATACGGAGAAATGGTTGGAATAATGCCAACATTTAAATCACCTGCGACCGTACCTTTATATTCCAACAAGATATTCTCGATTTTTCGAGTTTCATTTAAAACACGTTTTGCCTGCTCAACAATGAGGATTCCAACGTCTGTAGGTATTATTGGCTGTTTGCTCCGATCAAATAACTTGACTTCTAGCTCCTCCTCAAGCTTTTTGATTTGCATACTCAACGTGGGTTGTGTAACAAAACAAGATTGCGCCGCTTTAATGAAATGACGATGTTCGTCGAGGGCGATTAGATATTGTAACTGTACTAAACTGAGGTTTGCTATTCGTGCCATGAGCCACAAAGAACACAATTATTTTGTATAAATGCAATCGATAACGATTCAAATAATAATTAGCATTAGCTATTGTGTTGTTGCCAACCTTGCGCCTTCAAATCGTATGAATTGCCTTGTTTAGACATGAGTTGATTTTTCATACCTGCTTCCTTAGCATGACCAATGACCGTGACTTCAGTGATTTTCTTAATATTTTCATAGTCACTTTGACTTATAGTGAACAAGAGTTCATAGTCTTCGCCACCATTCAAAGCAGCCGTGGTTGGGTCTATTTTAAACTCCACTGCCATGTCGTAGGTATCTTGATCAATAGGCAATTTGTCTTCGAACACTGTAAAATCCACTTTTGACGATTCGCTGAGATGAAATATTTCAGAAGCCAATCCATCAGAAATATCTATCATGGATGTGGGTTGAATTTTATGTGTCTCTAGTTGTTGAATGATGTCTATTCTAGCTTCAGGTTTCAACTGACGCCCAACGATATAATCATGATTCTTTAAATCAGGTTGCATGTCCTTATGGTCCAAAAACACACGTTTTTCACGTTCTAATAACTGTAATCCCATGTATGCCCCGCCTAAATCTCCCGAGACACATAATAAATCTCCTGCCTTCGCTCCAGTCCTTTTGGTCATCAATTTTTCTTCAGAAAATCCAATGGCTGTGCCGCTTAACACCAACCCATTTGGGATGGTACAGGTATCACCTCCAATAAGGTTTACTTTATACTTTTTGCAAGCTAAAAGGACACCAGAATACAACTCTTCAATCGCTTCAAGCGTGTATTTACTGCTAAATGCCATTGACATTGTCAACTGACTTGGAATCGCGTTCATTGCGCAGATATCTGAGAAATTAACGACAGCTGCTTTATATCCAAGATGTTTTAAAGGCATGTACATAACGTCGAAATGGACATTTTCAACCAACATGTCTGTTGTCACCACAACCTGCTTCCCGTTTGGTTCTATAAGCGCTGCATCATCACCAGCACCTATAATGGTTTGCTCGTTTTCTAAGGTTATCGCCTTAATTAGATGTTTTATCAATCCAAACTCGCCTAACTGGTCTATGGTAGTGGTTTCCTTATTTTCGAACATATGTGGCTTTTTTATGAAGCCGCAAAGGTCAGCAAAATTGCCAGACTAAATAAACATAACGCCAAATTAATGTATCATGATTAACGATTTTTTAAGCCTAGTCTATCCACGATTATGTTGCATTTGCAAAGACACGATATCCCGAAACGAATCTAAATGGTGCTTCAAGTGTGATTTAAAGCTCCCCAGGACAAGTTTTCGTACTTCAGACACCAATGGTGCCAATCCCATTTTTCAATCGCTGACAGGCCAATGGCAGCTCAACTTTGCCATATCCACTTATTACTTTAAAAAAGGGAACACCATTCAAAAACTACTTCATCAATTTAAATACCACGGTGACAGGGAGATTGGACAAAAGCTTGGCCTCAAGATGGTAGAGTCCCTTACTGATACCACTGACAATAGTGCGATCGATTACATAGTGCCCGTGCCCTTACATCCAAGTAAATATGCACTTAGAGGTTTTAACCAAGCTGAAATATTAGCCAATGTGATTGCGGATGAAACAAATAGCGTTGTGATTACGAATGCCTTAAGCCGAATCAATGCCACTTCATCTCAGACAAAAAAGGGTCGATATCACAGATGGGCAAACATTGATGATGTATTTGAGTTAAACGTGAATAATGAACTTACCGGCAAAAGTGTACTACTTGTTGACGACGTTTTCACAACTGGTGCTACTATAGCAGGCTGCCTAACAGCGCTGTCATGTATAAACAATATAAAAATTAGTGTAATTACGCTAGCCTATGCAGACTATTGAACAACTAGCTTCTGTGTTTCGAAGCCAAGAATTTGAACCATGTAGATTCCTGATGCCCATACATTAACGTCAACCTCTAATGTCTCGAATCTTTTTAAGTCATAAGACTCAACCAATTGACCCATTTGATTGTATATCTCCACCGTTCTGTCTTCGCTAGCGTCGTTCTTAAACGTTATGTTTTGCTCCGCTGGATTTGGAAAGAAACTCACCTGAGATGGGATAGGATTTTTTGGAACGCTTACATTGGTCGCTTTTGAACAAACAGTATTTGTATATAAGGGTTCATTATTACCAAACTGCACATGAGCCTTATTGCACAATTCAATTCCTTTCACTTTACTATCACTGTGTAGCTTAAATTTAACCTGCGCATATCCTACATCTTTATGATCAGGATCGCCCGCTGGTGCTAAGTTCACATTCGTCGAGTGCCAAACATATAATATTCGATACTTCTTTGAAACCGGGTCTTTTATGACTTTAACGTCCTTTTGTTTGGTGCTGCCGATGTCCGTATAATCCTTTGCCCATGTTGTAAGGAGATCAGCATCAAAAGTATCCACTATTGTCACATTGTTAACGACCTCATTTGCTTCATTTTCAAAACGTATATGATAGGTAATGTTATCTGTTGAAGTTGAGTACCATGCGCCACAATCAACCTGTTTAGTGATAGGGTCAAGTGCATTTACCGTCGTCAACTGTGCCGCATCCCTATTGGATTTTGCTGACATATCTTTTTGAGGTAAATCTACATCACCTGTAAAACAAAAGTCATTATATAAACTTAGGTCAGACTTGATTTTACCACTAATAGTAATGGAGAATTGCGCTCCTTTCTCAAGGTCGGCAATTTCCCAAGTCATCTCTCCGTCGGTTGATGAATTTGGTGCAGGTATAATAGACACTTCATCCCACCAATCTCCCATTTTTAATTGCAGCGTCGCTCCATTGATTTTGACTGAACCATTGTTGTAAGCGTTCAATTTTATTTCATTGTATTCGCCTTTTACAAGACTCCAACCATTCAATGCATTTGAAGACAGTTCTAAATCAACAATGTTTGGTATTTCAATAGCGGTTAACTCAGGTACTGTGTAATTAGTATTAGCTACAACTTCTATTGATACTACACGACCACAGCCATAACCATTCTTAACACCCGGTTCGAACGTAATCGTATACAATCCAGGATCTATTGGAAACTCATAGTTCCCATTTTTGTCAGTGTATGTAACTAACCGGCCTGGGTTCAATATTACTTTCGCCAGGTTCAATCCAGACTCATTACCATCTAATTGGCAATTGTTATTTTCATCAAAAAAGACTTTACCAGAGATAATTGCGGTATTGTATGCTACCTCACCGATGCTATGAACACCCTTATTTCTAAAATTTCCGTAGGCAAAGACTTCTTTATTTCTTGTAACCAATTTTATTTGGTCCTGTTCGGGTGAATTCTCTCCAAAATGCCATCCAGCCGCATCTTTGGTAATGTAATTAAAAACTCTGCCAGTCAGCTTATTCCTAAACATGCCTGTAAGGCAAAGTAACTCATCGTGACCAGACACATCCCAGAATTCCTGAATCAATATGTCTTCCAAACCTTTGGATAAATCATTCCACCCAACACCGTTGAAAGATTTTATATAATCGAACTCAATGTTGGCTTCACCAGTTAAAAGTAATTCACCATTAACCACAGCCAAATGTTTACTATTTCCAATAAAAGGAGGTGTTTCTAGAGGCTTCCATTCATTATTCTCGAATCTCGCCGTATTATAACGTCTACCGGTACTTGGATTTGTAAAATCTCCAGTCGCATAAATTTTACCGCGATAAGGAATAGCGTCGAGTACATAGTTCTCTTGTGCATTACCTCCCAATACATTTCCTAGGCTGACCCATTTCTGTGCATCATAATAGAGTATGCCAGAGGCGCTAAATATACCAAGAACGCAAAGCTTCCCATTGTATTCAATTAATTTACTAGCACTATATGCCGTACTTATTTCATTCGTTGTGATATCAGCCCATTGGTTTCCATCCCATGTAAGCATTCTGGAAGGAGATGAAGAGGGTTGAGGTCCAAAGTCATGTCCAAGCACAAATAGCTTACCATCAAATTGAAGCGCGTCTACAATTTTAAAGTTTGCTTGCTCTTCAATTCCGTGTTTTGGGATATTTGGGATTACGCCGTAATCAGAATAACTAAAGCCATTCCAAAAATAGAATTCATATTCCGAAGCTGTGTTCACGTTAAAAATGAACAAGCCATTCTCTACCGGTGAAACCAATTCAACAGAATTCATTTCCACCCCTTCGGCTAAGCGATAAAGGCCCTGCCCAAACGCTGTAAACCCGAAGGTAATAAGGATCGATATGTAGATTAACTTTCTCATTTAATCCAAATCTTATGCTGAAGACTGAAGTTTACTCCAAAGTTATAGGGTTTCTCTGTTATTCCTTCGTCACGTTTCCTGATGGAACTCATTGACAAGTTGTAATAAGGGATAAACCCAAAGTCCATTTTAGTATTTACTTGCCAAAATAGTCCAGCGTTAGTCGTAAATCCAAGATTATGTCTTGAGTACGTAGCCATAGACGTTTTCAAATCCATTAAACTATCTGTTCGGGTCACCCCAACTTTTTTACCACTCATGTCTGCCAAGATCATATAACGAAGTCCAGCCTCTACCCGAATTTGTAAGTTACTATTCGGAACCGATTGTATAAATCCTAACCTAGCTGGCACCTCTATGTAATGGTACACATTCTTGCCACTATATTTCACTTCTGTATGTAGTCTTGGGTCATATTCATTATTAACCTCCTTTTTGATTACATCCTCATCCACAAAGTAATCCACTATATAATCATAGGACACCTGCTCAGCAACTTGATTGTAATTTATACCAAGCCCTAAGTATACATGATCATTGAAGTAACGATTAACTCTTGCTTCAAATTGATAACTAACCGTACCTGACTCCATTGTTGAAGCGATTAGGTCAAATTCCTCATTTATTTTCCAGCTGTTTTCGCCGTTTGGATTAATCACCTTAGATGCCCATGTTGGGGAGGCTGAAAAGCCAAGTTCCCATTTTGATTCTTCTCGTGATGCTTTAAATTTAATTGTATTTCCACTCGGGTCTAAAAGACTTGCTGGACTGGCAACGCTACTTAACGTTTCCAAGTTAAAATCAGTAGAAAAGCCCAAATTCTCCACGCCCTTAGTGTGGAATCCTCTGGGCTTAATATCTACAATATTAGTAGGTAATCTATCTGCTTCGGTCGTACTCCGAAGCGATGTCTTTGTTTCAACTCCTGAAAGAGTTGTTTTAATCACTGTGTTAACTTTTTCAAGTTGGTTTGGCTCATTTGTCGCCGTTTCTGACGGAGCCTCAGTAGGTATAGGTAAATAATTTTTAACAACAGATTCTTTATTGGATGAAGCATCTTCTTCGCTTAAAACGACTTCAGTGTTAGAAAGGTCAGGATTGCTCGTATTGTTCAACAATGAAACAACTGCCATCATACCTGAAACAAGTACAACTGCAGCAGCAACCCACCAATACGCAGCTACCTTTTTACGTTTAGCACCGCCTAACTTGGCTTCGATAGCGTCCCAGTCTGCCATAGATACATTTGCATCAAAGCCTTCTAACTGGCTTTTGATCAAATCATCAAATATGTCGTTCTGGTTACTCACTATCTTTTTTAATATTTTCTTTTAATATGACACGTGCTCTTGACAATCGGCTTTTCGATGATCCAACACTAATGTCAAGTGTATCGGCAATTTGTTGGTGTGAAAATCCATCAACAGCATACATGTTTAATACAACACGATATATTTCTGGTAAGGCTCTTACATAGGTCATAACTATCTCTGGTGTTAGACCTCCCCATTTACCTAAATCCTCAGTTGTTTCTTCGTACGCTAGATTTACTTCATCTTCAATGCTTACGTAAGAATACTTAGATTCTCCTCGTGTCACTTTGTTGATGGCTAGGTTTGTAAAAACACGAGACATCCAAGTTTGCAATGTGCTTTTGAACTCAAACTTTTCCAGCTGAGCAAAAACTTTAACAAACCCGTCTTGCAGGATGTCTTTTGCATCCTCATGACTCGACGTATATCTTAAACAAATGCTCATCATCTTTGAAGCGTACCGTTCAAAGAGCATCTTTTGAGCTTCTCTATTATTATCGATGCAAAGCTTTACAAGTTCTTCATCACTGCTCAAAATGAATGCTCATTTAATAGGATAGACACGTAAAACTGAAAAGGTTGCATTATTTTCTTAGAATATTTCAAAAATAAAAAAAGGGGTCGTTTTTCAACGACCCCTTTTGTATATAAAGTGAGATTATCTTACTCTACAATTACTTTTTGATTAAATACTTGGTTGTGCGCAGTCATACGTACAAAGTACATTCCAGCAGCCTTACCAGTCATGTCCACTGTGTAAGCACCCTTTTGAAGTTGACCTTCAATCACGTTTGCTACTTGGTTACCCATCATGTCGTAAACAGCAACTGTTACGTCTTCTTGTGATGGTAAGTCGAATGATACATTGAAGATACCGTTAGATGGGTTTGGATAAACTTTCATTAGTTCCGCACCTGTAACGCTCCCTACACTGTTAATCACTTCGTAAGCACTGCTTACTTCAACCAACATAGTATATGACTCTGACTTATTTCCAGAGTTGTCATGTGTTTCAAAAACAGCAGCATAAACACCTTCTTCGTAGAAGTTTACATCGTTAAATGTAACATCTAGATTCGCTAGCAATTCAGCTGGAGCATCATAGTTGTCAGTAAGTTTCAAGTAATCGCTCAACTTAACGTTAGAGAACAATCCTAACTTAACAACTGGACCAACTTTAGAGCTAATCACTGGGCTTTCAGAATCTAATACTCTTACCCATCTGTTTCTAACTGTTACGTTACCAGATGCATCAGTTGCAGTATAAGAATCTGTGTATAATCCAAGTTTAAATGGATTCACATTACTTAATCGTGTCAATGATACTTGTGTATTGTCATATAAGTTATCTGTTACACTTGCAGTTACCGGTGTGTAAGGATCGTTTACATTGTGATAAACTGTATCCAATGTATTCAATGTAATCACTGGAGCGATGTAATCTTCAACTACATAATCAATCGTTAATACTGTTTGATTCATTGATTCGTCAGTTACAGTATAAGTTACAATTGTAGTTCCTTTAACACGCGTATCAACATCAGCATCACCTTGAGCGTTAGATGGAGATATTACGAAAGCAAATCGTGGACCGAAAGTACCGTTGCTGTAATTATCAGCTGGAACTGTTCTGTCAACAAATACAGATTGTAATTGAACTTCAACTACGTTTCTTGTACCAGAGATCATTTCATCATTTTTGATAGTTGGGAATACCAAGTCACGTACGATTACTGTTCTAGTTGCAGTAGCTATATTAGATTGTGCATCTTGAACTGTGTAAGTCAAAGTATAAGATCCAATCATAAATGTATTTACAGTACCAGTTACTTGAACGGCTGTTGCAAGGT
>JBLHOC010000137.1:0-8472 GCA_047620825.1 Bacteroidia bacterium
GCTGAACCAAATACCGAAACACAAGGGCCAATCTTTGCGAGGGTATCATACCCTTCAACAAATTCAGCCATTATTTTAAATATATTCCAACTGTCCGAACTTTTAATTTCCGGCCATTGCTTAACCTCAAATGCTTTTTTTATTCTTTCGTTATCCATATGTTAAATTTCACTGTCAAGTATTTCGTTGGTCGAAGCTTTATCTCGAGCCAACGCCAACAAGAAGAATGTGATAAGGCCGTTGATTAAAATTAATTCAAATCCCGGCTTGTATCCCTCAATCCAATGTGGCGAGTAGGTATAGTATAACCATGTTACGCCAATACTTAGTATCGTAATCACGGGAATATAATTGTCTTTTACCTTAATCTTAGTCAAAATGCCAAAGAAAAATAAACCCAACAAAGGACCGTAAGTAAAACCAGCTGCCGTAAACAATTGTTTTATCACGGCGTCATTGTTTATTTCTTTAAAAATCAAAATGGTAATAAATAGAATTGTCGCAAAACTCAAATGTACCAGACGTCTAATTTTCAAGTCCGTTGGTCTCACGGTTTCAAACCCTAGGAAGTCTACACAAAAGCTTGTCGTTAATGCCGTCAAGGCACTATCCGCGCTAGAGTATGCTGCGGCAACCAATCCTAAAATGAAAAACAAACCGATAATTGGAGATGCATGTTGTAAAGCAATAGTTGGAAATAATTGATCGGTAGACCCTACAGCATCAATTTGAGCAAAAGCCTGATATTGGTAAAGCAGCGCCCCTAAGCTTAAAAAAACAATATTCACGATGATGAACATGACCATTTGGGCATAAATATTCTTTTGTGCGGATCCAATGTTTTTGATGCTCAGATTTTTTTGCATCATGTCTTGGTCTAATCCGGTCATAACTAATGCAATAAAAGCGCCTCCAACAAATTGTTTCCAGAAGAAGTTATTGCTCTTCCATTCCCAATGGAATATCTGTGTATTTGGGTCATCCATCAGTTGTTGTACCAAATCGACAAAGTCTAAATTCATTTGGTTAGAGATGTAAACGATCGTCAACACCACTGCCAAGACTAGAAATGTGGTTTGAAACACATCCGTATACACCACTGTTTTGATCCCACTTTTAGTGGTATACGTAAATATTAATAAAATGGTTATGGCTACCGTACCCCAATACGGAAAGTGAAAGGTTGCTGTTGTAAACAACGGTTCAAAAATGGCCATATGCAAAACGCCAGCCACTAAAAAAAGTCTAAAGGATGCCCCAATTACCCTTGAAATCAAGAAGTAGGTGGCACCGGTTTTATAACCAAATTTACCGTATCGTTTGTCTAAGTAGGTATAAATGGAGGTTAGCTTATGCCTGTAGTATAGTGGCAGCAACACCTGAGATATGATAACATAACCAATCATATACCCAAATACGGTTTGCATGTATCCGAAGTGTGTTGCACTCACCCATCCTGGAATTGAAATGAACGTCACCCCAGAGAGAGATGCGCCTATCATACCAAAGGCAACTAAAAACCAAGGAGATTTGCGGTTGCCCGTATAAAAAGAAGCTTTATCGCTGTTTTTGCCAGAGACCCACGAAATGAAAACGAGTACTAAAAAGTATCCGATCAATACCAGCAAATTGGAAAATGGCGTCATTCAGATACCCGTAATTTTTGTCCGATGTTGATTTGATTGCCAACCAAGCGATTCCATTTAGTTAATTGGTCCGCCGTGATGCCGTATTTCTGTGTAATTCGGTAAACGGTTTCTCCTTTTTGAACAATATGAAACTTGATCGCTGGTACAGTTGGGTCATCTTTGGGAATGACTGGATCTTCCCCTTTTGCTTTCTCGGCTGTTTCTTTGGTTAGATATATTTTCTGCCCTAATGCGAGTTGATGGGCATTGATTTTATTCCATTTCAGTAGGTCTTCTTCAAATACATGATATTTCTCTGCAATTCGATAGATATTATCTCCTTTACCTACAACGTGATATGGTGGCAACTTGATGCTATCTTTTTCAATAGGAGGTGCTTTTTCAATTTCAACTGAATGTGGGTTTACAAATGCTTCATGCTCTTTCTTAACTTGCTCCACTGATTTGGTTGATAAGGAATCGGTCTTAGCCCTTTTTCCCCGCATATACAATTTTGCACCTTCATTTGGCTCAGCACCACGCTCTAGGTTATTACGACGATAGAGGTGTTTCAGTTTTATTCCATATTGCTGAGAGATTTGATACATACTCTCATTTGGCTTCACGGTATGAAATTTTTGCGACCCTCGACGTCTTTTAGGTTTAAGGTAAACAATGTCGCCTTCTGTCACCTTCTGCCCCTTTTCTAAATCATTGTATTTGTAAATCTGCTTATTGCTAAGCGCATTCTTTTTTGCAATGGATTCAACCGATTCATCTTTTTCGGCATAAACGATTGGCACCTCATTCTGCAACACGACTGGTTTCGCAATCAAAGGTTGCGCCGACATGATGTCCATTTTATACAATTCATACCGCTCAACAATGTTGATGATAATGGTGTGATAGCTGGGATTGGTCGCATAACCCGCTTTCCGCAAGCCTTTTGCCCAACCTTTATAGTTCGTTATATCTAGATCAAATAATTCATGGTATCTCCAATTGTTCCGTAAAAAATCTGAATGATCTTTGTATGAATCATTGGCATTGTTGTATGCTCTAAAACATTCATTTGGGGCATCATCGTTGGCACGCATGGTTTTTCCTTGCCAGGTGCTTTTACATTTAATGCCGAAATGGTTGTTGCCTTCACGTGCCAATCGACTATTCCCATCACTACTCTCCAATATGCCTTGTGCCATGGTTATGCTCGCTGGAACTCCAGCACGATGCATCTCTCTGATGGCCAGGTTTTGATATTGCTTGATGTACTCATCTCGGGTTGTTTTCTCTTGCTCTGCACCAGAAACAGAGGCTGTAACGCCAATCAACATCAAACAAAATACATTTCTCATAATCTTTACGAAATTAAAGGCTTAACCTCCCTTATAACGTTAGATTTATTCACTTTTGCACAATTCATGCATTGAAAGTGTAGTTTGTAATGGTAGAAATCGTTGTTGATTTAATAAAATAAGACAAGCAACCCCAAACATATGCACAACATCTTATGTTTAAACAGGTTACTTAATTAAGATAAAATTGCCATCTTTGGCGCTGCAAAACGCTTGACTTAAAGGTTTGTTGTCAAGTAAATAGAAAAGGATATACAAAGGGGATATGAGAAAAATAATTGGATTCGTTTTAGCAATAGCTCTGTTGGCACCATTGGCCTACGGTCAAATTATTCCGCCTGCGGATTTTAGTTATTCTTTTGATAAAACTTCAGTAACTGTTGGAGACATTGTGACTGTCACGTTCAAAGGTGATATTCCAGACTCTTACCACATTTATAGCAACGATTATTCATGCCCGAATGGTGGCCCGCTTCCTTCTGTATTTACATACAGTCCAAATGCGTCCTATGCTGTAATTGGCAAGTCCATACCCATTGGAGCAAAAAAAGTATATGACGACATTTTTTTATGTGACATTACAGAGTTCCATCATAAGGCAGTTTTTAAACAAAAATTTAAGGTTTTAAATGTAAACCCTAAGATTACAGGTTTACTCGAATACCAAATGTGTACGGCGGATGGGAGATGCGTATTACACGAATACGAGATTGAGTTAAAAGGGATAACCGTTTCTGCAGACACAAAATCTGGTACTACCCCAGAATCGATAGAACCAACGAAAATAGAAACCCCGGAGATTCAAAGCACAGCCACCACGAATGTGGGTATTGACAGCGCAACGGTTGCAAGACTTTTAAGATGTTTGGATTGTGGTGAGGAAGAAGAAGTCGGTATAAGTCGCATATCTGCAGATGCCGTGAACTATTCCTCTTATCAAAAAATGTCCAAAAGGGATACAGCTTCTTGTGAATTGAAGACGTTCGCTGGTGACAATGAAGATTCAAAAGAATCGTATTGGGGGTTTTTCATCCTCGCGTTTCTTTCTGGATTAGTGGCGTTACTAACACCATGTGTTTTCCCGATGATTCCTATGACCGTCTCTTTCTTCATGAAAGATGGAGGTAAAGGAAAGGCCATTCGAGCAGGTTTGATTTATGGCATAAGTATTATAGCCATCTACGTAATTGTAGGTACAATTGTGGCTGCTACGGCTGGACCAGATGCCGCACATTTCTTATCAACGCACTGGCTCCCTAACACTTTCTTCTTTTTGATATTTGTAATTTTCGCCGCATCCTTTTTTGGTGCATTTGAAATTACTTTACCTAGTAGGTTCGTCAATAAAATTGACAAACAAGCAGACAAAGGCGGTTTGGCTGGAATCTTCTTTATGGCATTCACTATTGTACTGGTATCCTTTTCATGTACAGGACCTATTGTAGGTGCGATATTGGTTGAATCAGCAGGAGGTCAATTTATCAAACCATTAATTGGCATGTTTGGTTTCTCAATGGCATTCGCAATTCCATTTACGTTATTTGCAATTTTCCCAAGTTGGTTAAACAATTTACCACAATCAGGTGGCTGGTTAAATACAGTTAAAGTTGTTTTAGGATTTATTGAACTAGCATTGGGATTAAAATTCTTAAGTGTTGCGGATCAAGCATACCACTGGGGAATTTTAGATCGTGAAATTTACATCGGTCTATGGATTGTGATTTTCTCGCTCATGGGCATTTACCTCATGGGTAAAATCAAGTTCGCACATGATAGTGAAACCAAGTTCCTTAGCGTTCCTAGATTGTTTATGGTCATCATAACCTTCTCTTTTGTGGCTTACCTTACCCCTGGTATGGTGGGCGCACCACTTAAAGCGTTGGCAGGTTATTTACCTCCGATGCACACACACGATTTCAACATTGTAGATGAAATACTCAACCCTCAAAAGCGAACCAAAGGTCATAATGGCATCGAACCAAAATACAACGATAAATTACACATAGCACACGGTATTCGTGGTTACTTTGACTATGAACAAGGCTTAGAAGTAGCACGCACCATTGGTCGCCCAGCATTTGTTGATTTTACTGGTCATGGTTGCGTAAACTGCAGAGAAATGGAAGCCGTGGTATGGAGCGATCCAGAAGTGAGAAGAATACTTGACGAAGAATATGTGGTAGTCTCCTTGTATACAGACGAAAAGGAAATCACACTTCCTGAAGACGAGTGGTATTACTCTAAATATGATGGGAAACTCATTCAGCGGATGGACAAGAAAAACATTGACATTGAACAATGTTATTTCAACAAAAACAGTCAACCACTTTATGCCTTGCTTGATAACAATGGAGAATTGCTTCAATCAACTAGAGAATACAATTTGGACGTTGAGGAATACATCAAATTCTTAAACAGTGGTTTAGCCGAGTATAAAGCTCGAATGAAGCCAACTGTTGAAGTTGACGTGACGGAATAATCGCGTTATTAGACGTAGTGACTCTTAATCGTTAATTAAACCCCGTCCTCTACCCAAACCAAGGTGTGATTGTCGTAAATCTCATATTGGATGGTGTACGTTTCTTGCGTTTCCTTTAAAAAATCCATTTGAAAAAAACCGTGCTTACCCAACTTAAATGGTTTGGCAATCATGTGGTTTTTAAAGTCAACAGCTTTACGTCCGTATAATTTGTACAACGCCTCTTTGGCACTCCATAACACGTAAAGCATTTGCAACCTGGACTTGTCATCTATGAATTCCCATTCATCATCATGAACGAATCTTTTGGATATGCGCTCAATTCTTGGTGTTATCTCTTCTACGTCTATACCAACCAGTGCCTTACTTGTTATGGCCGCAGCATATTGGTTACAGTGACTCATAGAAATATGTTTGCCTTGTCCACGTAAATAAGGTTTCCCGAAATCATCTTTTACAACTTGCGACAAATCTATGTCCAGCGCATCTAGAGCAGCTCGACCAGCAAGCCATTGTCGATTGCGACCTGTCTGTTTCGACTCATCCGCTTTTATTGGGAGTCGAAAGTCACATTCGTGCTCGGTGATTTTCCATAAACAAATTTCCGACGATCCGGATTGTATTTTCTTGAGTACTGGCACTTTATATATCTTTTCAAAGGTATTAAATCGAATGCACTCTACTCATCTGATTCATTTGTTTTGCACATATTCTACCCCTTGCCCTTTATTAGATGGAAAACCCATTATTTCGTAGCTTAGAAGTTCAAGTAGCACATCATGATATTAAGCGATAACCGTATTCTCGAAGAAATTGAAAAAGGAACAATTTTAATCGAACCTTATCGACCCGATTGTTTGGGCACAAATTCGTATGATGTTCATTTAGGAAAATGGTTAGCCACATACGATGATCGTGTACTGGACGCTAAAAAACACAACAAAATCAAACACTTTGAAATTCCTGAAGAAGGCTTTGTGTTGCAACCCAACACGCTTTATTTAGGTGTAACCGAGGAATACACCGAGACCCATGCACACGTTCCTTTCTTAGAAGGAAAGTCAAGTACTGGTCGTTTGGGTATTGACATTCATGCAACAGCTGGAAAAGGTGATGTTGGATTTTGTAATACTTGGACACTCGAGATATCTTCTGCACAACCGGTACGCATTTACAAAGGCATGCCCATTGGACAGCTTATCTATTTTGTTGTTGAAGGTGAAATCAAAACCATGTACCACGCTAAGAAAAACGCTAAATACAGTGAACGCACCATCAGGCCTGTTGAGAGCATGATGTGGAAGAATCAGTTCTAATTGGGAATATGTCAATTTGAAATGTTGAAATTCCAACCATTCAACATTAAAAATTCAACATTTACAATTACTAAGGTGCGACGCCTTCCATAAGCACTGCGCATAACCACGCGCCATAGGTACCAATAGCATAACCCAATACGGCAAGTAATACACCTACTGGTGCCAATGAAGGATGAAATGCCGCGGCTACAACTGGCGCTGAAGCTGCTCCTCCCACATTTGCCTTACTACCTACAGCCATAAAGAAGAATGGTGCTCTGATCATTTTGGCAACAAAAAGTAATAACCCAGCATGAAATGCCATCCATATAAGTCCCACAACAATCAACAAAGGGTTTTCTAAGATTTGCCTTAAATCCATTTTCATACCAATGGTTGCCACAAGCACATAGATAAACACACTACCAAACTTTGATGCCCCATAAGCTTCCAGCCTCCTGGCCTTTGTAAAACTTAAGACTAGACCAATGGTAGTTGCCATTACAACCAACCAAAAGAATGAGCTCGTTAATGTCGAACCCTTTAATGCGTCAAAACCACTAAAGAACGTTGTAAACCACTTCCCACTCAAGTGGGAGAAAGCTGTTGCGCCAAAGGCAACACCTAACACCACCAAAATATCACGCAAGCTTGGATTGATTGTAATGCTTTTTGTAAATGTCTCCATTTTAACCTGCAACTCTTTAATAGCAGAGCTGTCCGCTTTTAACCATTTGTCAATTTTATCCGCTTTACCTGCTCCATATAACAAGACGGCCATCCAAATATTGGCAACCACAATATCAACCAATACCATGCCGCCATACTTGCTTTGAGAATAACCATATACTTCGAGCATGGCTGTTTGGTTCGCTCCACCACCAATCCAACTTCCAGCTAAGGTCGATAAACCTCTCCACACCGCTTCAGGACCTTGCCCTCCAACCGTCTCAGGTGAGAAAGTGGATACAATTAATATGGCCAATGGTCCGCCCAAAATGATACCCACTGTACCGGTTAAAAACATGATGATACTCTTTGGCCCTAAATTGACGATGCCTTTAAGATCTATACTTAATGTCATTAATACTAGCGCTGTTGGCAGCAGGTAACGAGTGGCGATATAGTAGATACCGGATGATTCCACGCTATTCACAATACCTAAACTGGCTAGAATAGAAGGAAGCAAATAACACATCAACAAAGCTGGCACTACGGAGTAGAATTTCTTTAACCCCTTGTTTTCTGACGTGCTCGTATAAAACACAAAAGCCAGGCACAACAGTAATAGTCCAAGCACCACGGCATCGTTCTTTACTAAAGGCGCCTTTTTAATGACATCCACATTCATTTTATGCGCTTTTCCATCGGCGCTTATGAGCGCAAACACCATTTCTCCCGAAACCGGGATTGTCACAACAACAGGTTGTAAACTATCAAGTGCAATGGTGTCTTCATTTAACTTAAAGACATAAAAATTATCAGAGGACCACTTCGATGGAAAGTCAACGAGATATGTTGTGCTTTCCGATAAATCGATATACTCTGGTGCATTGCCAAACACAATAACCGGGATTTTCTCAGTCCCATTGGACACTTCAATATGCTGTCCAAAGGCTGATGAATATTGTATTAACAATCCAAAAAGAACAATCAGATATCCAAGTCTAGTTTTAACTGCACGTAGTAGGTTCGAAATCATGCCGCAAGTA
>JBLHOC010000138.1:0-8463 GCA_047620825.1 Bacteroidia bacterium
TATTGACGTCGGTGTCAGAAATGCCAAAATAAGACTGTATGTATTGAGGAAGGTTCATTGCCATCTTATAATATCAATCCGTAATTTTTAAGTAAAAACGATATTCGTTTGAGTTAAACCAACCTATACCGTACACAGAATCAATTCTTTCAATTGCTTTTTCATTTTGACGTATTACTTCGTCATCTATGTTACAACCAATGCATTTGGTTTTAAAGCCAAACAGGTTATAAGTGTCTACAACTAAAGGGCAACCGTTACCATAAAACGTATATGTCACGTGTTCCGATTGAAGCCAAGCAATTTTTTCCGAATCTTGGTTGATTTGGGTCGTACTCATTGTAAAAAACAATACAAATAGACCGATTAAGCATTTTGCTATTAACACAATACAAATATATCAAACAAAAAAAGGCCCCAACGTTCGTTGAGGCCTCATATATTTTAAAGTCTTAAAGATTGCTTTCTTGTCTTTTAATAAAGTCACTAAGCTCTTTACCTTTCAATAAGTTTTGAGCCAGTTTAGCCAAATCCATGGCGTTATTCATTAAAGATTTTTGAGCTGTTTCGTCTTCTGTTTCTAGTACTTTCTTAGCCAACGCATGGTTGGAGTTTAAGCTGACGGCATATTTTTCAGGCATTGCGCCAAACATAGCCATTCCGCCCATACCACCCATTTCACTCATACGTCTTTCCCATTCAGAACGGGTAATCGTAATGAAGTCATCACTAGGTGATAAAACAACGGTCTTAACATCAAAAGTTTCCTTATTGACGTTACTTTCAAAGGTTTCTTTCAGTTTAGTTAGTTCGTCATCACTCATAACGGATTCAGACTTTTCGTCTTTATCAATTAATTTGTCAATCGTATCAGCGTCAACCCGCTTTAACTGAATCTTTTCAAGCTTCTGTTCTATATTAGAAACAAAGTGGTTGTCTATTACTTCGTCCATTAACAATACATTGTAACCTCGATCTTGCGCTTTTTGAACATAACTAAATTGCTCATCTAGGTTCGATGTATAGAGTGCTATAGTATTACCGTCTTTGTCTGTTTGATTCGCTTTGATGTCTTCTAAGTAATTTTCAAGAATGGTGTGTTTTCCATCCACGTCCTTTAGTAGACAAATCTTCTTGGTACGGTCATAAAACTTTTCGTCACTGATCATACCATACTTCACGAACAGATTAATTGAACCCCATTTAGATTCAAAATCCGTTGCATCTTTCTTGTACAACTCATTTAATTTGTCAGCTACTTTTTTGCTAATGTGACCAGTAATTTTCTTAACATTCCCATCTGCTTGTAGCGCACTTCTCGATACGTTTAATGGGATGTCTGGACTATCAATTACACCATGTAACAACATTAAATATTCAGGAACGATGTCTGCGACGTTATCGGTTACAAACACTTGATTGCTGTACAGTTGAATTTTATTACGATTGGGGTCTATGTCCTTTTTGATTTTTGGGAAGTATAAAACACCATTCAAGTTAAAAGGGTAATCAACATTCAGGTGAATCCAGAATAATGGATCTTCTGCAAACGGATACAATTCCTTATAGAATGCGAGGTAGTCTTCATCCTTTAAGTCAGTTGGATTTTTCTTCCAAAGTGGATCCGTGTTATTGATGACTTTTCCGTCAAACTCAATTTCTATAGGTAAAAACTTGCAGTACTTGGATAACAAGCCTTGAATTTTGCCGGATTCTAAAAACTCTTTAGATTCTTCGTTGATGTGCAAAATGATGTCAGTACCACGTTTCTTACGCTTGCCTTTTTTGATTTTGAAGTCGGTTGATCCTTCACATGACCAATGAGCCGCTTCAGCGTCTTCTTGGTAACTTAAAGAAACTACTTCGACCATGTCAGCAACCATAAATGACGAGTAAAATCCAAGACCAAAATGACCAATGATATTGGCCGAATCTTTATCGTCTTTAAACTTTTCTACAAATTCCTCAGCACCACTGAAAGCGATTTGATTGATGTACTTGTCAATTTCTTCAGCCGTCATACCAAGTCCTTGGTCACTGATGGTTAGCGTTTTTGCCTTTTCATCTAGTTTAACGGTGATTTTAAGATCTTCCGTCTGACCAGTTTTTTCACCTTTCGCGGATAACACTTTTAGTTTGTTAGAAGCGTCAACGGCGTTGGAGATTAATTCTCGTAAAAAGATCTCATGATCTGTATAAAGAAACTTCTTAATAATAGGGAAGATGTTCTCCGTATTTACTGAAACTTTTCCTTTTTGCATTTTTGTAATGTTTTTTTAATCAGTCCTTCAAAATGTTTACCAAAAGCAAAAAAGTGGAATAGAAGTCTTAAACTGTGTCAAATCGTCAGTATAATTGTGTCACGTGAAACATAGATGGCTTAAAAATATCATTTCTGACAAAGAATTTTGGTTGATACTGCTTTTCAACTTGGCCATACTATTTACTTATATGATTGGCGAAACATCGGCATCTCTCGTCATTATATTGTATTACGTGCAATCCGTGTTTATAGGGCTGCAATACTTTGTACGGTTGGTGAACCTAGGTCGGATGGGTCATAAGGTTGATCCAAGTGTAAATCGGTATGGCACGGCCGTGTTTTTCCTATTCCACTAAGGTTTTTTTCATTTGGTTTATTTCTTCTTCTTAATTGGTATTGTTCTAAAACTATCCGGAAGTGTTGATTATTCTAACCTTGGTCTAATTGTTCTTGCCTTGATCGGGAATACGATATTGTCTACTATATCTGATGTGAAGAGTGACAAAGAGATACCCATATTGGCTGCGGCTATCATGTTTTAACCGTATTTTAGAATCGTACCTATGCACCTATTTATCATATTTGGGTTTAATGATTTAGAAAATATGTCGAAGGCGTATGTTCTGTTTGTTGGTCTAAAAACGGTTGCTGATTTATTAATGCATATTGTGGTGAACAGAACTTTCAGAGATTCGAGACCAAACGCTACTAGCGGATGGGTTTAGAAATATAGAATGTAAAATGTAAAAGTATTGAGTATGAAGTATGAAGTATTAAGACAATATAGGCACTAGCCATTAGGGGAAGGTTGTTTTGAGAGTAGAGAAAACAGAAAAAAGAAAATAGAGATAATAGACCATTCTCTCCTTCCGACATTCAAAAAGAGATTGGGGGATTTCAATTGATATTTAGTTCTCATAGAAGTAATCAAACTCTTTAAGAACCAAACTACCCAACACTCCAATACGCCAAAAAAGGAATTAACCATAGGGGTTTGAGAAAGAGAAAAGAACAAAGAGAACAGACTTAATTTAGCGAACCATTGTCCTGAGTGTCGACAATTCTTAACATTCGAAATTTTACATTTTACATTTCAATGTGTCTTGAGTCAATCCTTCAATTATTACAACCACTCCAGCTCCCTCCTCGTTAAATCACTATTCAAATCCCCGGTATTAATCGTAGTCGCTGGTTCAAATAGCATGATGGACACTTCATTTTGTGCAACTGGTTTGTGTTCAACACCTCTTGGCACAATTGTTATTTCACCCGCTTTGATGGTGTCAATTCGACCACGATAGTGCATATCAAACTCACCATCTATGACCATAAACAGCTCATCTTCGTTGTCGTGTTTATGCCAAACAAATTCACCTTTCAGTTTTGCGAGCTTTACATGTTGACCGTTTAATTCTCCAACAATCCGTGGATTCCAGTGGTCTGAGAATAAGGAGAGTTTTTGGTTGATGTTGATTGATGACATGATTCAAAGGAAAAACGTTTTAGTATTAATTTGAGATTTAAATGGAGTAATTTTAATTTATACAGACAGTGGATGAAAAAATAGACTCTACATAATCATCATTGAACGGTCCATCAATGACTAAAATTATATCGATCCTGCATTCGCTTTCCGTCAAAATATTTATTTCCTTTTTTGTCGATATAACCTTTATGCGATTTGATATAGGCGTAGCCACCTAAGAATTGAGGCGTAATAAGGTATGGCATTGGATATGCCCCAGCTAACGTCAATTCAAACTCTGGTGCTATCGCCCATTCTCCTTTTTTGTTGATAAAACCAAGTTGTCGGTCCTTATTCACTGCAGCAGCCAACCCTTCACTAAACACACCAACGAATACGATGGAATTAGGCAAAGTTATTTGAACTTGTCCGCTTTCGTCGACAAAAACATAATGCATAGAATCTAAGTCGTGGTAAGGGTGTAGTTTTAAGGTATCGTTTTCATCATACATCAAAGTAAAATCCTTGGTTAAAAGCAAACCGTCGTAAAACCCAGGAGGTGTCATCAGCGTCTGATATTGCTCAACATCAGGATACATACCGGTATACAAACGCTCATTACCTTCCGTGTCAATTATGACCACTTTACTATCTTTATTTGTCTCGGTTCGACGACCATTTATGTTAACGATCTCACTATTAATTTTCGCAAAACAACTGTTGTTTATAAAAGGAAAGATCCGCGAATATTTAAACGCCGTTATGGCCTTGCCTGCTCTATCAACAACGCCATATAGTTTAGTCTCTTGATTTTTTACTATAAATTGATTTTGAGTAAAGAACTCTGCATAACTGGTGATCATGCCAATTGAATTTGAATAAGATCCATATCCTGTCGATACACCGTTTGAATCAGCGAAAAAGTAGTCTCCATGTCTTCCAAGTAACCCAAAATGATTTCCCCCTAGCTTATAAACACCTTTGAGCGAGCCATGATCAAGTGTAATTGAAAATTCAGTTACGTCATCAGCGGTTTTGGCGGTATAGGTGTAATTCCAATTCGAATCTGGTAGACTCATGGTTACGATCAAATTGTTACTGATGCCAACAAACTCGTAGGTGCTGTCAAGTTTAAATGACTTAACCAGTCGACCTGTGTTGCTTCTTATGTGGATGGTTCTACCAAACCTGAATTGGGCTAAACTATCTCCAGCCGTAAACCCTTCGAATTCATGAGTTACTTCACTAAACAACAAATTGCCGGATAAGTCAAAATAATAATGAACAAAGCATGAATTATAGCTGTCAGACAAGCCATAAGTGGAGTCTACTTGCGAATAAAATGAACCATGAAAGGTGTTACCCTCTTTGTATAAATTTGAAAAATTAGGCGAGATGAGATACGCACCTTTATAATCAATTAGACCATAACCATAATTGGTATCTTTCACAATAGCGCCATGCTCGTAAACCCCATAGACCTGTTCGAAGCGTGGCTTAATGATAAACTTATCTGGTTTGCCAGGCTCGACAAATCCATAAAACGCGCCTTGCCTGTATGGAATAATTTTAACTTTTTTTGCATCCAGTTGGTCGTGTTCTCTTTCGAATTTATCAATGTCTTGATTAAAGTCGACGCTATAATATTGGTCTAGGGTATCTGTTTGGGCATAACCAGCTGGCGCCAAAATAAACATACAAAATAGACCAATGAACCGTATCAATTTTAAGTGTTTTATGTACAATGAATTATGTTTCAAAATTGTCGTTCAAACATAATATATATACGGGTATTCGTATGGAACGAAAGTCAAATAAAGATTCCTTTTTGGGACTAAAATAATCTACTTGTCATGTTCTCCAAGGATCGGCATATACGCCTTCCAAGGGCCTACAGTATTTCTAAATTGATGGGCCAATACTCTGCTCATCTGAGCAATGTGGTCTAAATCGTGCACTACCCAGGCTGATAAAAGCTCGGCGGCCGTGACGATCCCGAAAGTGGGATGAACGCCTTTCATAGCCAACTTATCCGGTGTTAAATTTAGGTTTCTTAGTGTTTCAAGATTAGCTGCTCGTCTGCTTACAAATCGAATGAGCAAATCATCAATTGTAAATCCCTTTGATTTTTCAATATGTGCAAATCGGTCAAGTTTTTTGAATTTTTTGGATTCACCGTTGCCTAAGATTATTTGTAGTCTTGGTATCCAGTCGTCTTCTTCACAATGTATTAAATGACCCACGATGTCGAATAATGACCAGGTTTTTGGACCTTCTGTAGCTCTCGTCCATGTTTCGTCTAATTCTTCAGCCATCGAGCGGATTACAGTAGGCGTATTCTGTAGTAAAGGTATGACATGTTCTAAGGTGTATTCCATTAATTAATTCGCTTGAAATTTTAGTTTGGTCGTGTTTATTGATTTCAAATATCGGAAATTGCCGGAAAACATTTAGGCTTAATCTCCGAACGTTAATACTCGACCAATTTTAAGACAATTTACTACGCTGGGAGGTTTATTATAAGAAATGTGAACCCAAGTCAAGTGACGAATAATTACGTTGGGAGATTAAGAATCTATGTCTCAGTCGTAAGTGCAATCGCTTTCGTATCTTGTAATTGCATACAGTCGAAATGACCTTTGGGACAGGTATCAAAACCAATCTTAGAACAGGGTCGACATGACAATCCCTCAACTTCAAATATTTTAGAGGCAGGGTCGGGCAAGTATGGATACATGCCCAAACTAGGCACAGTGTTTCCCCATATGGACAACACCTTTTTCTTAAGTGCTGAGGCAATGTGCATCATGCCTGTATCATGCGTGATTACCGACGTACTTCCTCTCATAACCAATGCACTTTGGTGAATTGAAATACGACCACAGAGGTTAATTACCTCCGAACATGCGTCTGCTAATTTTGAGCCAATGTCATTATCCTCTTTTCCACCAATAACAACTACTTTATGCTGAAGTTCGTTACACAAGTCTATCATTTTGGTAAGAGGCATTTTCTTGGTATTGTGCTGCCCCCCAATGGCGTAACATATGTATTGGTTAGGTAAACTCACATCAATTTTGGTGTCAGAAGGAATGAAATAATCCAAACCCTTATCGTCGTTTTTAACGTTGAATTTTTGCGCAACGTCCAGATACCGGTCTACGATGTGTTTGTCCGGCATTGTGTTTTTATGAAATCTAACGAGTAACCATTTTTGAATATTAAGTTTGTCCAAACGTTTCGTTTCAACGCCTAAACGTAAGCTAACTCTTTTGGTTCTCAGGTTGTTATGTAAATCTAATATGTAATCAAATCCTTCTTGTTTCAACTCCGAGAGTACGGGTTTAATGTCATCGCTTAGGACCCATACTTTACTAATATGTGGATTGTTATCCAGTAACCCAACGTAGGCTTGCTTTGTGAAATAGTGAATCTCGCAATCCGGTATTTGTGATTTAAGACATCGAATTACAGGTGTCGTGAGTACAATATCGCCAATTGAACTAAAACGAACGATAAGAATCTTCATACTTTATTGACCGATTTTTTCAACAACCCAGTAACCTAGTTCGCGACTCACAATTCTAACTTCAGACCCTTCAGATATAAAGTCTCCCATTGATTTTACATCCATAATTTTACCCTCAATTTTCGCCTTACCAATGGGGCGAATATCAGTGTGAGCGATTCCAGTTTTACTGGATAAATCGCCTCCTGTAGGGATGTTTAAACTATGGCCTGTTTTGGCATCTTTTAATGTATGGGATTGAATGAGTCTTCTAAATAACGGCGTATTGGTCATACCAGTGCCAAAGAGGAAAGCACCAATGACAAATCCAACCAAAGCAACGAACACAACTGTTAATGCACCAGATAATTCGGTTTCTGATGAATGGGAGAAGTCAAATTCTACGTTACGGATCATACTTAATATCAAACTACCAACGGTAAAGAGTATGCCCATAATTCCAGCCACACCGAACCCAGGTATTACAAATACTTCAAGTCCAATGAGGATTATACCGACAATGAAGAGTAAAATTTCCCAGTTTTCAGCCAGTCCATCTAAATATAAGGGGGCGAAGTATAACATAGCGGCCAATACGGCTGCAGCCAATGGGAACCCAATTCCTGGGCTTCTAATCTCAAAAAATATGCCCCAGAAAATAATCATCATGAGTGCACCTTGCAAGGCAGGTTTAGCCAGAAATCCAATAATTTTATCAAGCGACGATTTGGTCACTTGCAATACTGTAGGGGTGTCAATATTTGTAATTTTAAGGATACCCTCGATTGATGTTACTTCACCCTCACAATACCCATTCTCAATAGCTTCAGATGTTGTAAAGGCTATAATTCTTGCACTATCTATAATGCCTGGGATAACAATTCGATCATCAACCATCGCTTCTGCAATTCGGGGATCACGTATAAACTGAATCACCGTATCTCCGTTCACAATGGTTGTATCTTTTCCATGGCTTTCTGCCGTAGCTCGCATGATGGAACGCATGTAGGATTGGTACTTATCTGGCAACACTTCTCCATCACCATTGACAACAGTTGCAGACCCAATGGTTGCACCAGGAGCCATGTATATCCTATCGCAAGCAATAGAGATTAAAGCACCAGCAGAACCAGCATTCTTATTAATGAATACATAAACAGGAATTGTTTGATCTAATATGTCTTTACGAATACTGTCAGCGTCTATGAGTAATCCGCCATAAGTGTC
>JBLHOC010000139.1:0-8350 GCA_047620825.1 Bacteroidia bacterium
AAAGGATCAGCCGAATGGTTGGCGTCGAAATCGTACGTATTGCCGGTATTAATCCAGAATTTAAAGCCGTGGTGACCAGGGATTCTATGCTTCCTACTGACTAACATTTGTGTGGTAACAAAGCCGGACTTAAGCGGCTGTAAAATTTAAAATATCTGTTATTTTTGCCGCACATTTTAAATGGTTCAAGATGCAATTAAACGTAAATCAAATCGATTTTTTTAAAGATCGACACAATGGTCCTTCGAGTGCAGATCAAGACGCTATGCTTTCTGCAATTGGGGTCTCAAGTTTAGATGAATTAATCGAACGCACTATACCTGAAGACATTCGATTAAATCGCCAGCTTAATATATCAAAAGCTCAAAGCGAACAAGAGTTTTTGAGTATTCTTAAAAAGAAAGCTTCAAAAAATAAGGTGTACAAAAATTATATCGGTATGGGGTACTATAACACCCACACACCTGCCGTTATTCTGCGTAACATCATGGAAAATCCAGGATGGTACACGCAATACACGCCATATCAAGCTGAAATTGCACAAGGGAGATTGGAAGCATTATTAAACTTCCAAACGATGGTTATGGACCTTACTGGTATGGAACTTGCCAATGCCTCTTTGCTGGACGAAGGGACTGCAGCGGCTGAAACCATGACCATGTTTCACAATATATGTAAGCGAAAGGAAGCCAATAAATTCTTTGTAGACGCCCATATTTTCCCTCAAACCCTTGACATTATTAAAACACGTGCTTTACCGGTAGGTGTTGAACTGGTTATTGGGGATTTCCAAACTATCGAGTTAGATGAATCATTTTTTGGTGCATTGGTTCAATACCCAGATTCTAATGGAGCCATTAGAGACTATAAAGCTTTTGCGGCTAAAGCACACGAGTTAAATATTCTTGTTGGCGCTGTTGCTGATTTGTTAGCATTAACATTGCTCACTTCTCCTGGTGAATGGGGTGCTGACGCAGTCATTGGAAACACTCAACGTTTTGGTGTACCTCTTGGGTATGGTGGACCCCACGCAGCTTATTTTGCAACAAAGGAAGCCTACAAGAGACAAATTCCAGGACGCATCATTGGCGTAAGCAAGGATGCTACAGGTAAACGAGCGCTACGTATGGCGCTTCAAACCAGAGAGCAACATATAAAAAGAGATAAAGCCACTTCCAATATTTGCACTGCACAAGTTTTGTTGGGTATCATGGCTGGCATGTACGGCGTTTATCATGGTCCAGATGGATTAAAAAAGATAGCGGGCAAAGTACATGGCTTAACTAAAACGCTTGATGCTGCTATTAGGCAACTTGGGTTTAAACAAAGTAATGCCCATTACTTTGACACACTTAGGGTGGATGGATTAAGTTCTGATGAAATAAACCAAGTGATTACAAATGCAGAATCAAGTGAAATCAACTTAAGAAACGGCGGAGATTTTATCGGCATTTCAATTGATGAAACTACAGAATTAACTGATATTCAAAACATAGCCAACTGCTTTGCCCAAGTTAAAGGTCAGGACACTGATGTAGCTGGTCTATCGGAGAATTTAAGCTTAAACTGGGATAAGAAATTCGTTAGAACTTCTGAATTCATGACACATGAGGTATTTAATAAATACCACATTGAACATGAAATGTTGCGTTACATAAAGCGATTAGAGAACAAAGATTTGTCATTGACACATTCTATGATTTCTCTTGGGAGTTGCACTATGAAACTGAATGCAACAACAGAAATGATTCCAGTGACATGGCCTGAATTTAATGCCATTCACCCTTTCGTTCCTAGAAACCAAGTAGATGGTTACTATGAGATGATTGAGGAGTTGGCAAGAGATTTATCAGAAATCACTGGCTTTGCTGATATGAGTTTACAACCTAACTCAGGTGCTCAAGGTGAGTACGCTGGTTTGATGGTTATTCGAGAATATTTCGCTGATAGAGGAGAGTCGCACAGGAATATAGCGCTAATCCCTGCCAGTGCGCACGGAACTAATCCTGCAAGTGCTGTGATGGCCGGTATGAAAGTGGTTGTTGTTAAAACACTTGACAATGGTTATATCGATGTAGCTGATTTAAAAGAGAAAGCTACATTACATGCTGACAATCTAGCTAGCTTGATGGTTACATATCCATCGACAAATGGTGTTTATGAAGAAACCATTCGCGAGATAACCTCTATCATTCACGAAAATGGTGGTCAAGTCTATATGGATGGTGCCAATATGAACGCACAAGTAGGTCTTACAAACCCAGGTTTAATTGGTGCAGATGTTTGCCATTTGAATCTACATAAGACTTTCTGTATCCCTCACGGAGGTGGCGGACCAGGCATGGGACCTATCGGTGTTGCAGCTCATTTGGTGCCATACCTTCCAGGACACAGCGTTGTTAAAACAGGTGGCGATAAAGGGATGACTGCTATATCTGCTGCTCCTTTTGGTAGTTCTAGTATTTTGCTTATTTCGTATGCATACATAAAAATGATGGGTGCATTGGGATTAGTGGAAGCAACAAAAATTGCCATATTAAATGCCAATTATATTAAAGCACGACTTGATGGTCCATACCAACTTTTATACACTGGAAAAGGCGGGACCGTTGCACATGAAATGATTGTTGATACGAGAGTTTTAAAAGCTGACTCTGGAGTTCAAGTTGAGGACATCGCAAAACGATTGATGGATTATGGATACCACGCTCCAACAGTTTCTTTCCCGATAGCTGGGACCTTAATGGTTGAGCCAACCGAATCTGAAAGCAAAGAAGAATTAGATCGTTTTTGTGATGCGTTGTTGTCGATACGTGAAGAAATTAGAGCAATTGCAAATGGTGATTATAGTCAGGAAGACAACTTACTAGTAAATGCGCCGCACACAGCTGAGCAAGTTATGTCGTCAGATTGGTCGCACAAATACACACGAGAAATGGCTGCGTATCCACGACCTTGGGTTCGTGATAGAAAATTCTGGCCAAGTGTTTCGAGGGTAGATAACACTTACGGAGATCGTAATTTAGTTTGTGCTTGCTTACCGCTATCTGAATACGAAGAGACGGCTGAAGCATAGTTGATCTAACATATAAAATTTTAAAAGCTCGGTTGATCATATCAATCGAGCTTTTTTTATGTTATTCCCTTAAAGGGTGTGTTGTTATTTCAATCTATGATGTTTCATTCTCCTCAGTATAAGTACGGAGCTCAGCCTCACACTTTTTGATTTTTTTCTTGAGCTGTTGGGAGAGATAATAAAAATACAATGCCGTATATGCAAAAACAATACAAATGACAATCAGCGTCGTTTCGCTATCATCAAATAAACGGATATATGGGGTTCCTAAAACTATCATGATGCCCTATTTAGGTTATTTATATGTTTTGAAAGATACCTTTAAGTTTACACATTATCAATATGGGTTAAAAAATGATACGTTTGCATTGGCTTTAAAAACATGAAAACAGCTAGTTTAAAAGATATTAAAGATGAGCTCAAGCATGTGAGTGAAATGGAACTGTTAGACCTTTGTTTAAGTCTTGCACGTTTCAAAAAAGAGAACAAAGAGCTTCTTACTTATTTGCTATTTAACGCCGCGAACGAGGCTCGTTATATTGAATCTGTCAAACAACAGATCGTTGAAGACTTGACCGATATTAATACCGCGACGTATTACTGGATGAAGAAAACGATCCGTAAAGTATTACGCAACACAAAAAAGTATATCCGGTATTCAAAAAAGAAGGAAACAGAAGTTGAACTTATTCTATTTTTTTGCCAACAGATGCTGGATTTAGAACCTTCTATAAAACGGAATACAACACTCTGGAATATATACTTGCGTCAGATGTCTTTGGTGCAAAAATCTTTGAATCAACTTCACGAAGACTTGCAGTATGATTTTCAGAAAGAGATTAATGAAATGCCTTCGTGATTAGTCCCGCGGTTTTTTTGTCAATCACTAACGTAGAGATGCCTCCTTAAATACGGCCCATCTCCAAGTACGGCAGCAACAAATCAGAGAGTATTATATTCGTTTTACAAAACCACAACGATGAGAGCTTCTTTTTTCTTAATCACCTTCATGGTACTTTACAATGTCGGTCAATGTCAGTATAAGACTATTCAAGCACCAGGTGAGTTCACCTATTCCACAGCATTTAGTTTCGGATTTCTAAGCAATTTTGCTAACGACCAGGACCGTGACGGTGTAATTGATCGAACACAAACCACCAGCTACGACAGTGCCCTAAGGGTAATATGGATTACAAGAGATAATGATGGAGATGGCAACATTGATTACATTGAAAAGCAAGAGTATAACATAAATCACCTTCTTATCCGAGTCGAAATTAATGACGATGGATTAGGTCTACTTGAAACAGTATATGTATATGAGTACGATACGTCTTTCCGAAAAACAAAAGAACTTATAGATCTTGACGCTGATGGTTTTTGGAATGTAAAATACGAGAATGTCTATATGACTGACAGTACATTGCGTTGGTATTATCGAGATAAAAATGATAACGGCACGTTTGACGAGTCTTCTTTAACTGTTTCAGCCATAGACGGACGTAGGCTATCCCACAAGAAAGATAAAGATTTAAATGGTAAATGGGATCATATCGAATCATATCAGTACAACTCCATGGGTCAACAAACATGGTATGGAGATGACGCAAATGGGAATGGGACATTTGAGCGGAACGACTACTGGGTTTATAATAAAAAAGGGCTGATTACTTTTAATTCTTACGATAGGAATGGCAATGGTATCCCAGATTATCAATTCTGGTACTCCTATGATAGTTTAGATCGAGAATTAGAATATTATGAAGAATCAAGTCTTGGTGAGACATCTACGAGGTCATATAAATATGATGTCTACGGTAACACAATAGAATACGTGGCAGAGAAGTCTGACATTACCCTTTATTATAAGGTTATTGGTATTATTTCAGATAGCAACAGGGTTAGAAAATGGGACACCTACACCGATCGATCTTCGACCCCTAGTAAATACACCATAGACAAATATGATACCCGTGGGAATAAGGTCTGGAACGAGGATGGTGAACAAGATTCTTCTGGGAAGCTAAAACGGAGAAGACTTTGGGTATACGAATTTGACCATATTGACAATAAAATTTCCGAATGGCGTGACATGAACGGTGATTCAAATTATGAAGTTAATTACAATTATACGTATGACGCCATATGGAACTACAAGACCCGTTACGAAATTGACTCCAGTGCCGATGGTACCGTAGATGAAATTTGGTATGCCACATTAAACAGTAAAGGACATGGAAAAAGCTTTTGGAAGGACATTGGCAATGACGGAGACACCAATTATATACAATACTTTTATTATGACAACGAAGACAGGTGGGTATTAGTAGAAACGGACAATGACGCCAATGGAGTAATCGACTCAAGACAATCCAATGAATACGATGAGTTTGGGCACCAGCTTAAAACAGCTTATGATTATGACGGAGACAGCATTTTTGAACAACACACACTGAGAATCTATGACGTAAACGGCAATGTTACCTATTCTGAAGAATTACGAAATGGCTCAACCACGGTACGCATATCTAATAACGAATTCGACAATTACACGAGATGTCCATTAATTCGTGATGGTCTAATTCACAAATTGATTGTTGAAATACCTGAATCTGGAGCATGGAGGTTCTCGTTATGTGGAAGTCAAACGGCTAACATGAAAATGGTTTTAAGCCAAAACAACTTTTGTCAAGATGATCAAAAATCATCAAAATTTACTTGTACTGATGGCAATGATGAAATGGACGTTAATTTAGATGCCGGTCAGTATTACCTCACACTGGGTGGAGCAGGGTTTAACGACAACGGACTTTATAATTTAACTATAAAAAGAACCGGAAACGTTTCAATCTCCCCCTCAACACATCGCAATAAACAAGTACGTGTTTATCCGAATCCTACGAATAACAGCCTAATCATTCCTGTGAAATACGATTATTTTGAAGTTATTTCTTTCCAAGGAAATTTCGTGATAAAAGGTGATTATGCCAATGAATTAGATGTTTCGAATTTAGCTACTGGAGTTTATGTTTTAAAGTTACTATTTGGTGATGAAGTCTATTATTCTCGTTTTATTAAAGAATAATTACTCCCAAGGCATTTTCTCCAAACCCTCGAGTGTTTCATCTTTCTTTTTAAGATTGAGACCACTGTCATCAGCATTTTGATTGGTCTCTTCAATTCCAAAGTGATCCATAAACACTTGTTTACTATATGAATCAATATTCCAGTCTTGCACAATTTTCCCGTTTTTAAGGGCTAATATTCTTGGAAATCCTTTGCCTTCTAGTAGTCGATTAAACTTAGTATAGTCTTCTGTGCGGATGAATGGATGATTACAGTTACCAGCCTGATTAAAGAAATACTTTTGCTCGAACTCCTTACCGTAGTTCACTAAATAAAGTTTAGGCAAAGTAGCAAATGCACTTAATTCGCACATCTCCTTATAAGACTCCTGACAGTGTCCACAGGTCATACTAAATAGACAGACGGCGACGTCACCTGTTGTTAAATCCATTTCTTGACCTTCAGATGCAATCCCAAGCTTTTGGAGCAGTGCAATTACGCCGGTAGATTTAGTTTGTTGTTGGTCAACCTTGTCGTCCGGAGCTTTTGTTTGAGCGTCATCCTTTGTAACTTCAATTTGTAATGAAGTGTCTTTGGCAATAGGTATGCTGTCGATAGCTGGCATTGAGTCCACCCATTGAGAAACAATTTCAGGTTGTTGCACTTCAATGTCATACCCCTCTTGGTAACGTTTTACGCCAAACATTAATGTAGCCAACGTCACAGCTCCTAAAACGACTGGTGCAACCCACGCAGCTATGCGTTGATCTTTGTTATACTTGAACCATACAAATACACCAACCAACATTGCAACAATGTTTTTGATAATGCTTTCCAAATTGTTCATTGGTAATACATCCCCAAAACAGCCGCAGTTCCCTTCAACAAAACCTTTGTCGCTTGTTAGCCCTTCATAAAACAAATGCACGGTAAAGAGGAGCAACATTAAGATGATGGAAGGAATGGTTATTTTTTTGACCCACTTATCAACCAAAATTGCCGCACCCAACACCAATTCTGCTGAAATGAGCACCCTACTTAATATTTGTGTATAGTATAGCCCTGTTGGAAAATCATAGTAATTCGGCCCGAGAAATAATTCTGCAACCATGGCATCAAAAAAGGCCATTGACAAAAGCTTACTTATTCCTGAGAATAAGAACATGACGGCCAAAAAAATTCGACTTGCGCGAATCAATGTTTGCTGCATAATGTATGATGTAAATCTGTATTCAACAATTAACAAATACCATTCCCCAATGTTTGGTAAATGCTATTTTGCCAAAATCATTGGCTTTGTTTGTTGAATTTCGCCATTCTGATATCGATAGAAATACGTACCAGCTGCAAGATTACCTGCGTTAAACACAACATCATGTTCTCCTTGAGGCATTTCTGAATCAACCAATGTTTCGATCAACTGTCCTTGAGGACTAAACACCTGTACAAGAATATGTCCACCTGTAGATTCGAACCGAATTGTAGTTGAACTCGAGAATGGGTTTGGAAAATTAAGTACATAAGCCTCCCCTGCTTTTCTCAATTCCTTTCTAGCAATTGAACTTGTATCACACGTGTCTTGCAGCAACGGCAATTGTTGATGTGTTTTTAGCATCACAGAATCCACCTCGGTATCCTCCAAGCAAAACCAGTCTTTCAATACACTGGCATACACAGATCTGAAATCATATTGCATCGGCAAATTGTCATTCACTGCGACAGTATCTGGAATGGTTGGATTATCTCCTAAAATACCTGGTTTCACGCTTGTCCCGAACAAGAACATTGGAGCTGCTGCCCCATGATCAGTTCCTAAACTGAAGTTTGACTTTATGCGTCGACCAAATTCCGAATAGGTCATTCCCAACACTCTATCTTTCAAACCGAGTAATTCAACGTCATCTTGAAAGGCCTCGATGGCCTCACTTAACTGACCTACCAAATCAGCGTGCTTACCAGTCTCCGTTCCACCAGTTGCATTTACTTGTCCAGCGTGGGTATCGAAACCCCCAATATTCACAACATAAATACGTGTCTTTAATCCACCTGAAATTAGGTTTGCAACAATCTTTAACTGATCGGATAAACGGTTGTTCCCAGCATCTGGATATTTTGTACTCTTGTTACTGCCTTTTTCTTCAGCAGTTTTAACAGCCTGACCATATTCATTACTTTGTTCAGCAACTAAGCGGATATAATCTAACTCTT
>JBLHOC010000140.1:0-8274 GCA_047620825.1 Bacteroidia bacterium
GTTATTTTTGTTTCGCCTGAAGAGTCCCATGTTTGAAAAATTTTTAGTAGAATTCAAAAATATGGGATTCTAAAGGCTTTATAATTTAGCTACTTTCGGATGCTAGTGAAAACGAATGTAAGATTATTAAATCACTGAGTACAAATCGATTTGGTTCTAGTCGGTTTTACGAACACTTCCAGAACCCGATATCTTTTTGTTCACCTTAGGGTCACCATGATATCGCACTTTCCCAGATCCTGATATGGCTACGTCCAACTGATCCAATACCGTTGTATAGCAATTACCTGAACCCGAAATTTTAATGGTCGCATTATCTGTTTCAATTGGGTAGGCATCGTAGCTTCCTGAACCTGAAATTCGAACATCCATATTTTTTAGCACATCGAAATGATCGTAGCCAATGACATCACCGCTTCCGCTTATCTGAACGTCTAAATTTTTTGTATACTCAAAACATTCCAGTTCAATTTTACCGGAACCTAAAATGGAGAGGTCTACGTTCGTTTGATTTTTGAAATCATCGATGTTTATACTTCCTGAGCCACTCAATATAATCGTATTCATGTTAGGGACAACGATTTCAATTTTGTAATCTCTAAAACAACCTCGACCTAAGTCAATGGCCCATAGGTCGTTGTCTACATTTGTTTTTAACATGTCGATGATATTGCCATGCCCGGTTACGGTAACTTTTTGCGTCCGACCTTGGGTAATGGTTACATCTGCACTTTCCCTTAGGTCAATGCCCGAAAAATCGTCTAGGTCCAATGTTACTGTTTCAATTCTACCGTCGCCACCTGTACAAAATCCGTCATCGGAACAGGATGATAAAGTAACTCCTGCGAATAAAAGGGCTGCAACTATGCTGTTTTTAATCTTAATATTATGTCTTATTTAACTGTAAGACATCCATGGCCTGATTTACACCTAATTGAAGTTTGTATTTTTTAAAATAAAGATAAAATGCAACGAATGCTCTTATGTTGGGGTCTCTTAGTTAAATACATTGTTATGAGAAATTACATATTAATCTTATTTGCTTCCTTATTATTAACAGCTTGCGGGGGAGATGAGGTACCAGTAATAAAAGGGAATGATATTGAATTCAAGGCAACGTGTAACACCTTGTGTTCTGCAACGGCATTCATTGACCGTGGTAGAGAAATCATTTGGGAGGAAACGTTGGATTTTACAAATACATTAGAATTGTCTCATAATTTTGATTTGCAAGTTGGAGACAAAGTACTACTGTTTGTAATGCCAAGAGATGGCGAAGTACACCTGATAAAAACGGAGATTTACATTGATGAAGTCCTTCAAGCGAATCAAAACAAAGTTTGTCACGCTGGAGGTGGTTGCAGTTTTACAACAAAGTAAATTACTCCTCCTTAAGTTTCATCAAATAGGCTTCTACTTCTCTAGGGACCATATATTTAATACCTCTACCAAGACGTAAATAGCTACGAATTTGTGTTGAAGAAATGTTCAACATTGGACCTTTTAGTAATCGGACCTTTTGATTTTTAGCGAAATCACCACCTGGGCTATTTTCTCTATTGTAAACAATTAGGTCATATTCTAATAATATCTGCTCATGCTCTTTCCATTTATCGAAATGTTGCAAATTGTCAGATCCTAAAATTATGGAAAATTCAGTTTTAGGGTGCTTTTTAGCAAGCGCAACCAAGGTGTCAAACGTATATGAAGGTCTTGACATACCAAATTCAATATCACATACCTGAAACTTAGGTTGATCTTTAATAGATAACTCAACCATGGCTAAACGATCCTTCTCATCATAAAGGTCGATAGGTGATTTTAAAGGGTTTTGAGGGGATACCACAAACCATATTTCATCTAACTTGAGTTGGTCTAAGATGAATTGGCTTAGTATTAAATGCCCTTGATGAATTGGATTAAATGATCCAAAAAATAGTCCGATTCTCATAATATTATAATGTCAAAAAGTACTTGACGATGCTCTCTGTTTCTTTTAGTGTATGTGCTAAGATATTATTGATCAATACAATATCAAATTCTTTCTCATATTTTAATTCCTCGTTCGCCTTCCCAATGCGCACTTCGAGTTCATGTTCAACCTCAGTTTCACGCTTTTTTAAACGCTCCATAAGGTGATCGATACTTGGTGGTCGCAAAAATACGGCTAAGGCTTTTGCACCGTAAAATTTCTTAATATTTAAACCACCAACAACATCGACGTCAAAGATAACAGACTTACCGTTGTCCCATATACGTTCTACCTCAGATTTTAGCGTACCGTAGTATAAACCTTCATAAACTTGCTGATATTCTAAAAACTCACCGTTGGCTAGTTTTGACTCAAACTCTCCTTGAGTAAGAAAGTAATAGTCTTGGCCATCAATTTCGGCAGGCCTCTTTTGCCTAGTGGTGGCGGAAACAGAGAATTCCAAATCCGAATTTGTTTCAAGCAAATGTTTAACGACTGTTGTTTTGCCTGAACCAGAGGGTGCTGAAAAAATAACCAGTTTACTCATCTTACAACACGTTCAACGTTTGTTCCTTGATTTTCTCTAATTCTTCCTTCATCACAATCACCAATTCTTGAATTGGTGCAAAACCTGCTTTAGATCCTAAAGTATTTATTTCTCTTCCCATTTCCTGGCTAATGAAACCAAGTTTTTTCCCATTTGACCCCTTATTGATTTCTTTATCAAAAAGTTCGCAATGTGTCTTGAGTCTGTTTTTCTCTTCGGCAATGTCTAGTTTTTCGAGGTAATAGATTAACTCTTGCTCAAATCGATTCAGGTCAACCGTTTTATCTTTATTCGTGTATTCTTCTAATCCAAATGCCAACCTGTCCTTTACCTGCTGTTTGCGGGTTTCTTCAAATTGCTCAATCAACGGGATTTGTGCACTGATAACCGTATTGTGATCTAATAGCATAGAACGCAATTCGCTACCTTCATTCAAACGGAATGAATCAAATTTATCGTAAGCCTCGTTTACAGCTTCTAAAATATCATCCCAATCAGAATCCTCTAAGCTTCCATCTTCAGATGTCATGACCTCAGGCATCATCAAAATGCTTCTAAGGATGTCCTTATCATCAGTGCCTAGTTCGTCACTAAGGGATTTAATTTGTTGATGATAGTGCTTCGCAAGTGCGGTATTTAGTTTTGATCCGGCAACAACGTCATCCTCTCGATCCATACTTAATATGCATAGAACCGATCCACGAATGAGCTTAGTCGATAAAAATTTACGGAGTACAGGCTCTTTCTCCCCAAGTAATTTTGGTGTACGCAGGTTTAATTCAAGAAACTTACCATTGAGTGATTTTATCTCAACTTTAATGTGGTATCGTTTGGTGATTTTTTCGGCGTTACCGTAGCCGGTCATCGATCGAATCATGCCTTATATCTATTAGAATTTACCAAATACACACCTGTGAATATTACAAGGGCAAAAATAACTTTTTCCCATGAAAGTGATTGATTTCCAGCGTTTATTGCAATGAAAGTTGCGATAACTGGTTGCAGGTAAATATATGAGGCAACTAAATTGGGTGATGCTTTTTGTACAGACCAAGCATTTAGTAGATAAGCAACAAATGTGGTCATGATCGCAACGAATGCAATGGAGTACCAAATTTGGATTGGAAACTCAGCATACGATGCCGTTTGTAAGTCGTTCCAGGCAAACGGCAAAGCCATTATGGTACCGACAATAAAAAGATTCTTAATGACGAATAATGCGGAATATTGGGACAACAGACGCTTTACATAAACCAAATAGAAAGCAAAACTGGTCGCGTTCAGTAATACCATGATATCTCCGGAGGCACTTTCGGTTGTGAATTCCAACTTTGTGCCGCCAATTAAAAAAAGGGCACCAGCTGCTGCTAATAACATACCTACGGCTTGCCATGGTCGTACTTTATCTTTTAAAACAAAAACAGAGAAAATCAGAACGAATACGGGTGCGTTTAACATCAATACGGAGGCATTGATTTCAGTTGTATGCGCCAAGCCATTAAAAAACAACAGCATATTCCCGGCAACACCAAAGGTGGCTGCAATTACAAATTGAACGAAATGTTTTTTGTTTTTGACCTCTTCCTTTCTACGAAATAAATAGACCAAATTGAACAAGATGGCAGCGACAAAAATTCTAATAAAAACAAACCCAGACGCCCCTAAATACTGAGGCATTACGCCTTTTGCGATGGTGTAATTGGCACCATAAATGATAGCCACAGTCAGCAAGGATAAATGAACACGAAGGTTGTTTTTCATTCGCGGCAAAAGTAAGTTTAAGTTAACATGCCATTTGTATTGTTTTGAATAGACGCAAACAAGGAAGAGTGAATCTAAATAGTGAATTATATTGTCACAACTCCCAATATAAGAATTATATGTCTATATTTGAACCGAATCATAGCGCGTCCTAGTACTATTTTTCAACTACTATTACTTACTTCTTGAAAACATGGAATTACAAAACCAACCAAAGTTGGGTCTTGAACTGACCCTCAAAAAATCTTTAGTAATCACTACAATTCTTGCCGTATTACTATCCCTTGGTGTATTTATGTACACAAACCTATCTTCCACCCCAGACACATTTGCAGGAACACAAGGAACTACAACGTTTACTTGTTATGGACCAGCTGGCGTTGGAGACAACACAACAAATCGTTTCTGCTACGATTTGGACTCATTAAATTACACAGACAATGATTTAGTATCTTCCGTTACCAATATTGGGGGAAACGGAACTGCATGGTCACAAACAACGACTGCAAATCAACCTTCATTTGAAACGGGAGCCGATGCAATGAACGGTCACCCGGTTTTGGAGTTTGACGGAACCAATGATTATTTGAAAATGGCAGATCAGAGTGATCTAAACACATCAACTTCTACAGACCGGACGTACGTTGTAGTTATCAGAACTAGCTCTGACATTGCAAGCCGACAGGTTATTTATGAAGAAGGTGGTGGAACACGTGGTCTTAACATTTACATCTACAACAGCAAGTTGTATGTAGCAGGATGGAACAAGGCGAACGATGGTAATGATGCCCCGTGGGTATTTAAAAGTGTAGACTCTAGTATTTCAAAAAATACAGAGTACATCGTTACAATGGTGTATGACGGAAGTACCAACAATACAACCTCAGGGAAAATATTGGGTTACTTAAACGGTGCATTAATGGGCACAGCCACAGGTGTTGGAAAACTTTACTCACATGGAGATGATATAGGTTTAGGTGCGATGAACGGCAATACTGTTTTTGAAAACGGAAATGGTAATGGTACTGGAAATTATTACCAGGGAGACATTGCTACCTTCATTGAATACAACTATGCACTAGATTCTGCTCAAAGAACAATTTTGGAAAATGGGCTGTCATCTAAGTTTGATATCGCCATTCAAAACGATAAATACACATCTGACGCTAACGGGTACGATCATTTTGTAGCAGGTATTGGTAAATCAAGTGCTGACATTAATGCTTGTGCTGCAAGTGGAGGTCTAATTCAATTGTCGAACCCAACAGATTTAGATGCTGGTGAATATTTGTTATTTGGTTGCGATAATGGTGCAGGTGGTTCAACCACTGATAATCCAGACAGTATTAATAACAGATGGAATCGAGGCATTAAGTTCCACGAAACTGGAGATGTAGGCGCCGTTGATGTTATTTTCAATTTAGATCAATCAGACTTTACGATTACTGAGGAAGATGATTTAAGATTGATAATAGACACGGATGGAGATGGAGACATGTCAAACGCTCAAATTGTGGTTGGATCGTATAACAGCACTACAAACGCAGTAACATACACTGGAGTAATCGTGAATAACAACGCGACTTACTCTTTGGGTTCAACAAGTTCTGCAAATGCCTTACCCGTTGAATTCCTTTACATAAAAGCGAAACAAGACTTAGACGAAAATGTAATAGACTGGGCAACAGCCATGGAAGAAAACAACAGCCATTTTATTATTGAACGTACACATGACGGCGCCAGCTGGGAAACCATTGGTGAGGTTGGCGGTGCTGGCTTTTCATCCAATGTTATAAAATATTCATACACAGACCAAAACCCATATATGGATGTGAACTATTACCGCATCAAACAAGTGGATTACGATGGCAAATTTGATTATTCTCAAGTTGTCATGGTGAACAGTTTGGTTCAAAAAGCGGATATCAACTTAAAGTTATTTCCCAACCCTGCCGATAACGTGGTTCGAGTTGAATGGGGTAAAGAGGAAGAAACTGGCAAAATTGTTTTGCTTGGACTAACCGGTAATGTGGTTTCAGAGCAATTGCCAGGAGAACATAATGCATTGACCTTAGATCTAACGACTGTTAAAAATGGAGTTTATTTCATCCAATTTGTTGGAACAACTTCAACCAAAACAGAGCGGTTGGTGGTAAGGCACTAAATACAAAACTGTTTTTTTTACTATTCTATTTTATACTTTTTTTCTCCCGATGGATGACCATCGGGAGTTTTTTTTTGAACATGTTTGGAAACCTTAATTCCAACCATCATCTGTAATCTTGGTTAAATGGAGTCGGAACCGACCTGGATAAAGAAGAATTAGATGTGCTTTTAGCTAAAATTAAAGATCTAGTACAAAAGAGTAAAATTAATTAACTAGACATCAAACTTAGACTTCAACTTCCACTTAGATTTTCCATAAACCAACGACTGATTCACAATTTCCAACGGGCTCGGAATGTTATTCGAGTAGAGACTCCCAGTGCCCAAGCCTTGCGGCATGTCGGTATCATATTGACTCACCCATTGCGCAATAGCATTTAATCCAATATTTGATTCTAAAGCTGATGTAGCCCACCAACCCACATTGGCTTGTCTACATAATTTAATCCAAGCATCAGCTTTGGTAAATCCGCCAATTAAATTCGGTTTTAAGATGATATAGGTTGGTTTAATAAAAGACAACAGTTGCTGTCCATCCTTGAACACATCAACCCCAATCAGTTCCTCATCCAAGGCAACGTCTATTTTGGACGATCGGCATAACCGTGCCATATCATCCCATTGGTTTGGTTGGATGGGTTGTTCGATACTATGGATGTCAAATCGCTTGAGTTCATGAAGTTGTTGAATCGCATCATCGGGTTGAAAAGCACCATTGGCATCCAAACGAATTTCTAAATCAAAGGCATTGTAGCTTTTGCGAATCTTTTCTAATAACCGACATTCCGCATCAAAATCATGCGTGCCTATTTTGAATTTGATACAGGTATAACCAGACTTTATTTTCGTAATCGCTTCCTTATACATGGTCTCCAAATCCGACATCCAAACCAAACCATTAATAGGTATGCTTTTGCCTGACATGAAATTGGTTTCAAACAAATGACGTTTGCCACCATTTTTTAAGTCTAACAGCGCCGTTTCTAATCCAAACTGAATTGAAGGGTAGGGGCTTAAGTCGAAATCGAAGTCTAAGTTTAAGTCTTGAATTGACCCACTATCACAGATTTGTTGGCAATAGCTTTCAAGTTTTGTATCGTAATCTTCGACATCATCAATGCTAAGTAGTTTCAATGGGGCTGCTTCTCCAATACCAGTGATACCATTTTTAGTCAGCAGTATGTATCGAATATGTCGTTCTTCAAAAACATTGCGACTGGTTTTAGCCGGTTTTACGAAGCGAAGTTGGTGGTCAATTATTCGATATTCCATTTATTGTAAAATGATAGCCAAAACAATCACCATCAATAAGTTAAGGAGTACGTGAAATTTCAAAAGCTTGTTATAAGTAGGTCGATTTTTAGGAATATTCTGCACACTCCTTAGTTTCAACCAATGAAATATTAATAAAACGGCAATCAATACGACAAGTAATCCATCGTTCGCTGTGCACTGATGAAGGAAATAGAGTAACAGACTCATGGCACCAACCACTAAAATCAATTGGTAAACCTCCGCACCCTTTTTTCCAAGTTTTACAGCTAAGGTGATTTTGTTATTTTTAGTATCCCCATCGATGTCTCTGATATTGTTGATGTTTAAAACACCTGTTGCCAATAGCCCAATGGCGCTGGCAGGTATAATCGACATGATGAAGCCATAATCGAAAGTATTGGATTGAAGATAGTAGGTGCCTAAAACGGCAATCAAACCAAAAAATATAAAAACTGCTACGTCGCCTAATGAACTATAACCATAGGGATTTTTGCCTGCGGTATACTTTATGGCTGCACCAATACAAACCAATCCAACGAGAAAAAATATCAAG
>JBLHOC010000141.1:0-8260 GCA_047620825.1 Bacteroidia bacterium
TTCTTTACGCATTAGAGAAACAACTTCTTTAGGTCCAACATCTTTTTCTGAAGCCTGGTTTGCAATCGCGTGTAACGTATCTCCCTTTTTATAGTTGAGCAACATCGCTTTCACGTCATCTAAATAATCATCGTCTATATCGGCAGGAACGGCAAGGGTTATCACCTTTTTGTCGTTTTTACTTAACCAGAATTGAGATCGGCAGCTAGAGCTACAAAATCGAGCATTTTTTCGATTGGCTAGAAAAGATGCATTACAATTTTCGCACACCAACTCTGTCGACTTATGATTGGTACGAAACCCTTTTGTTGTCCGAAACATTCCTAATTCTAATTGCATCTTAACGTTTATTTGATGCAACAAAATTCACGAAATTAATGGTGTTATCCCGCTTTAGCTTCCCACACTGTACACAATATAGTACAAACTAATAGACTGATTAAGAAACTGTTACCTATGCAGTAACGGAGGCCAATATGCTTTCAAACATGATTCGACCATCTGTATTAAACAATTTAGCATTGGCAGCACGTTCGGGATGCGGCATCATTCCAAATACGTTTCTTGAAGCATTTGTTATGCCAGCGATGTTATTGACAGAACCATTTGGGTTACTTTCAGGACTAATTCCCCCATCTTGTGCGCAATAGTGAAACAGTATCTGATCATTGCTCTCCAACCGCTTAATCGTCTCTGCGTCAGCGTAATATCGCCCTTCTGCATGCGCAATTGGAATTTTCAAAACGGCTCCTTGCTCTATTTTCGACGTAATCAAACTGTTGGAAGTCGCAGTTTTCAAAAAGACATTTTCACATACAAATAGTTGATCTTCATTTCGAACTAGGGCACCGTCAAGTAAACCTGATTCGCATAGAATTTGGAATCCATTACAAATTCCCATTACGTATCCACCAGCATTTGCATGCGCAGTAACAGCCTCCATAATTGGACTTAACTTAGCAATGGCTCCACTACGCAAATAGTCGCCAAACGAAAATCCACCAGGTATAAAGATAAAGTCACAACCTTTCAAGTCAACGTCTTTGTGCCATAATTCTTCAACTTTCTGACTTGAGATTTCTTCAAGTACGGTTATTAAATCATGATCACAATTGGACCCAGGAAATATTACAACGCCAAATTTCATAAGACAAAATTACAATTCAACTAAAAGCTAACCTACACAAGTGTATAATATTCCGTTTTTTCTGTTGTGTGTGATCTTAGAACTCCGGCACTGATTAAATTCACGATTATCTTAGTTGCTCTCCGAGTCGAGATATTGATCATGTGCTTATAATGATTTAAGGTAATACGCTCGTTTTCAGACAAATAATTTAATATCGCCTTTTCCTTACTTGAATACTGAATCAATGTTCCAATGCCCGAGGCATTTTTTTTCAAGACATCAACCACGATTTTACTTGCTAACAAAGTCTTATCATTTACCCGGACATACGCCCACGATTTACCAGCTTCATCCTTGGCAAAATATGGCTTGTTATTGCCAGCTTGCACCTGACACTCCAAGACTGTCTTGCCTTCTACCGTATGGTGGTTTATAATTAGGCTGACTTCTGGTTTACAATAAAACCGCGCAGCCATATCGAGCATATAAACCTCTTCTTCCCCAGCAACACCGCAGACTTTCCTATCGTCTTGAACCCCAACCAGCAACGTGCCACCAACATGATTGGCAAACGCCGACATTGTTTTGGCAATTTTAGATGAGCTGGTTATCGTCTGCTTATAATCAAGCGTGGCGCCTTCTCCCTTTTGCAGCAAATCATAGATACGCTTTTTCACTTTCCGAATTTAACAAAACAAAAAAACCTGAGCTATTGCCCAGGCTTTTTATATGAAAATGAAACTATTACTTTATGGCTATTTCTTTCACTTTAGTCGTGGCTTTCTTTGGAATAACAACTTCCAACAGTCCATTTTTTAATTCCGCTTCGATTTTATCAACATTCGCGGTATCAGGTAGGTAAAAACTTCTTTTGAATTTTCCACTTCTAAATTCTCTCAAGTGGTACTTGTCTTTATCTTCTTCTTTTTTAGATTCTTTGTGTCCAGATATCACGAGTTCGTTATCGTTCACATCTAGCTTGATGTCTTCTTTAGTAAAACCAGCAAATTCTACACTGATTTTAAAGGCCTTATCGTTCTCAATTACGTCCGCTTTTGGCGTTTGAAACGTTTCCATCGTAGAACTTGTATCTCTCATTAAATCAGAGAATACAGAATCGAATGGGCTTGGAAAAAATGTGTCGTTTAACAGGTTTCTTCGAGTAGGTTTAAATTTTGTAAGTGTCATTGTCGTATTATTTTTATTGTTACTCGACAATGTTCAAACGGTGTACCATTTCCAAAACATCACAAAATTGCGCCATTATGTCTTCATTCGCTATCGAAAACAACCATTCGTGCGCCACTATGTCTGATTTGAGGCAATTAAGAATCGATTCATTCCCAATTGCTCATTTGTAAAGACCGACTTAAACAAGGTTGACAAATCTATCATCAACTGATTAGCCTCTGTTTTTTGTTGATCCGTAATTACGACCTTGTTAAAAATCAAAACACCATCTTCTGTTAGGTGATCAGACAGCTTTTGCAAAAATTCTTTGGACTGAAATTTAGTTGGCACGTTTAAATCCGTGTATAAGTCTACGACAATCATTTGGTATGTTGACTCATTTGAATCGATAAAGACGGATGCATCTATTTGCACAAGATCAACATTCGGAATGGCTTTTTCAAATGTTTTATACCAATGAAGAATGGTCCCGTTGTGCTCTACCCCAACTTGTTTAATCGAAGAATTCGATGTATTTAGCAATCTTGAAACCCCTCCTAGCCCAAATCCCATTACAAGGGCGTTATCTCGATTTTTGAGTGACAGGTCCACTTCTTCAAATAACCGCTTAAAAGCCAACTGCAAATTGCCGTTAGAATAGTTGGCGTTTCTACTATTTAGCAATCTTTTACCTTGGTATAGAACCAACTCAATGTACTCCGCTTCATTCTCGCTGCTGACTATACGCATAGGCCATACAAAAGAACAGACCCATTTGACCCAAAACAAAAAACCCAGGTTATTAACCTGGGTTTTAATATTATTTTGTTTGTTTTTTTTAGTCAACTTTTATCAGCTTAGCAGCCCCTTGGTGTTGGCTTCCTTTGATGCTAATAATATAATTTCCTGCAGGCATGTTTGACACATCTAAGCCAATTGAAGTCTCGGTACCATAAACACGTACTTTACTCGTTTGTATTACTTGTCCGTGATAATTCAATACTTCTATAGTTAAGTCATCTGCGCCACGAACAGCCATATCTATAGTTACGTTGCTTTGAGCTGGGTTTGGGTATGCCTTAATACTAACAGAGTTATCATTTTTAACAGACTTAACACTCGTTAACATACTTGATGATTTCCAAATACCTCTACCGTGAGTACCTGCATATAAAACAGCTCCAGTTCTCTTGCCGCTCTTCCATATTTTCTCTTCCACTTGTCTTATCATGAATACTGGAACTCTTGGTATACTGTCTTTATTGTATGTCCAAGTTGGTGTTGTAGCAGTACCGTTTTGTGCATAGTAAATGCCGTACTCTGTACCTAATATTATGTTAGATGGATCGTCGACGCTAATCTCTGCATCATAAACAGGGAATGATGGTAATGCGCCTTGAATACTTCTCCAAGTTGGCACATCATCCAGTGCATTTAGTGTGATATACACATGGCTTGAATTTCCATAGTTACCAAGTGTAACAATAACTCGGTTCGGATCATTTTGATCCACTTCAATATCTGTTACCGATCTTCCTGTTGGCAGGTTTGAATTGATATTACGAATAGATAAACTATCTGAAATAGTCGCACCGGTTAAAGCTGCAGTATCCCAAAGAGTTATATTCAATCCATCAATACGGCTTAGTGAACTCGAATTCGTACTACTAACAAAAAGGTTTCCTCCGTCTGCAGTGATTTCCATTACATGTGGGGCAAACGACGTAGCAGCAAGTTTAAACCATTGTGGATTGGGAGAAAGTACGGCATCGTTAGCCATCCATACTCCTCTATCCATTGCGAAGAACAATCTACTAGAGGAATCTTCAAGGTCTTCCCACAAGCGCATTGGTGTATTAAAAATATTATTTCCTTGTCTTATGGTACCATCTGTATTTAATGATGCAGGTTCACCACTTCCAGCGAGGCGTGAATCCCAAATTGGAGACGGGCTACCACCAGCATTTAGTGATCGACGCATGTTACCATTTTGACTTTCTGCAAAGATAATGTCAGGGTTAATTTCAGACACTTCACATTGAAAACCATCTCCACCGATAATGTCTTCAGCTGATTGTGGTGTATTTCCTTTACCATCAATCACCATAGAGTTGTTATCTTGTGTTCCACCAACAACAACACCATTGTTACCACCAGCAATCCCGTAGAATTGGGTTGTACCATATCCGTTGTATAATGTTGTATAATTAGATAGCTCTGCATTGGTTGTGCGGCTTACGCCACCATCAGACGTGATATACATAATTATTGGATCCGACTTCGTATCAAATGTTATATAGTGTTTATCCGCATGAATCCCAAAAGGATTTGCTTTACTGTCATTGTTGTTTCCAACAATTCTTGCGCCTGTTTCAGGTGTCCACTCAGCAAACTGAATGCCACCCATAAAAATGCGTTCTCTATTATTCGGATGAACGGCTACACATAAATCGTAACCCCCTTGAGAATGAATTGTAGTTGGTCCAGTGGCCAAACCTGGTATAGACCAAGGTGCAAAGAATGAACTGGCATTTCCAATTATTTTTGCGAAATTCTTACCATTGTCTTTCGACTGATACACACCAACTAATCCAGAACCTGCAGTTGCCTGACCCGTAGGTCCGTTAAAAGTAACAGAACCAACAACTACGATATATGAATAGGCTGGGTCTGATTCCGAAACGGCAATTGCAATCCGGCTAACGCCACCCAATGGAATTCCATCAACAGCTGAATAACTCCCTGTTGTTGTAGGGTTTTCCGAACGATATACTGTATTGGTATAAAGCAATGCAGTACCATTTTTATCAATAACAAAATCGCGTGCATTACCACCTATCATCGAAGTCCATATTGCGTCATTGCCTTCAGTAGAAACTCTTAATCCGGTGTTGGTAGCAGCAAAAACTATGTTTTTAGATGGGTGTGCAACCACTTTGTTGACATACGCATATCCAGATGTACTTGGGATTTTATCAAATGTTTTCCCGTTGTCTGTACTTTTGTAAATACCGCCTCCTCTAAATCCAGGTGTAAATGCTTCTTGACCGCCGCCTCCGGTAAATGACTCTCCTGTTCCAAAATAGATAGTTCCATCAAGCGTTTGACATATACTTGAAATAGCCATATCTTCGAACTGATCGTTGATTGGATACCAGGATGCTCCTTTATTGGTTGACTTGAATAAGCCACCCATAACGCCACCAGCGAACAGGGTTTTGTTATCGTTTCTGTCAACTAACAATGCACGTGTTCTTCCTCCTCTATTATCAGGACCTGCAAAGGACCATGACAATGGGAAACTAGCTTTTCCGTGTGTCTTATAAAACTGCTTTAATTCCGCTTTCGCTTGAGCAACGTCAGCCGGATCCACTATACCAGTGTATTGATTGGCGCGGAGACTGTTTAAATACTCTTGAGCTCCTATGAAAGTTTGGGTAGTTTCTTGTTCTTGCTGTCTAGGTTGATATACTGTTTCCTGACTAACTGAAAAGTTTGCCAACAAACCCGTTACACCAACAACGGCAGCTGCTAAAACGCTATAGTAAATATTCTTCTTCATATTACTTTTTAAATACAGTTCTTCTTAATGTCAACTATGCAAATTTATTAGGATTCTAGTTTAATCCAAGACTTAATTCACCATGGGAGAGGTCAATTTGAGCAACGGAAATTAACCTTGATTTATCACCCACATAAATCCAATATAAAACGTAGCATTTAGTTTGGGGTTTTGATCGAAAGCCATGATTGGGAGTCCTTGCGGAAAATAGTCTAAACTACCACCAACATTCACTCGCTTAGACACTTGTGCAAATTCGTCCCACGAAAATGCTACATTAAAATGACCAACAACGCCTGGTCTATATTCCAAAGCGCCCCAACCCTCTCCATTTTTAGAATACCCAATGATGTCTTCAGAGGTTGGTACATCGCCACGTGAATATTTTATAGTTTTGACAGTTTTCTGATCGTTTTCAAGCGTTTCAATCCTCAGGTAAACAGGTCGTTGCAGACCAATTGACAAACCTAAAGCACCTTGAATGTCAATGGCTATATCGTTTTGAAGATTTGGCTTGACCAATGTTAAGGAAACACCACTGGCTGCTCGTAGTACTGCCGTGTGAAACAGTTTGCCATATACATAAGGCATTTTATTCTCTACTTTATGGTTGACAATTTTAGATTCGTTCGTGTGTTTGAAAGACCCAAAGTCAACATAATAATATCTATCGAAATGCTTATAAGAAAAATTTTGTTGCTGATATGCGAAGCCAAAACCATTGCTTTTGACTTGAAAACCCATCCCATAACTTTTAGTTTTAGATAAAAACTCGCTGTTTTGTGCTTGACATATAATTGGCAAAGCCATTAACGCAGCAAAACATAGGTTATGGAAATATCTTTGAATCAATTGCAATTAATAGACGTAAAGATACAACTTTGAAAAATCATTAACAAGTCGACAAATGCGCTACACTTCAGCTGTAAACTACCAAGGAGGATTACGAACAGAAGCGATTCATCTAAAATCAAACGAAATTGTACGTACCGATGCCCCAATCGACAATAATGGAAAAGGAGCATTGTTTTCGCCAACAGATCTTATGGCAACGTCACTTGCGAGTTGCATGTTGACTGTAATGGGCATATCTGCCGAAGCGTGTGGCATAGCATTCCAACACGTTTCAGCGAAAGTCGAAAAGATCATGGCTTCAGGCCCACGTAGAATCTCAGAATTAATCGTATTAATTGAAATCACCCATGACTGGAGTGACAAAGAAAAAACCCATATGCAAAAAATTGCTTTAAACTGTCCTGTGGCTAAAAGCCTTCACAGTTCAATTGTTCAGAATGTAGAATTTAGATATCTCTAAAGAACTCTTATTCGTTGTGGTTATCGTTTTGCTCCATCATCCCAAAGTTATTCGGACAACCTCTATCACCACGACGAGACCCACAAGATGAAAGTAATGCCACCATCAATAATGTTACACAAACGATACTCAATGCCTTTTTCATATAATCCTTATTTTAGTGAACGCCTTTTATGAACAACGCTCCACTGCATAATTTAGTGCAAAGTAATGAAATAATTGAGTTACTAAAAAACAAAGCAGCTCAAGACTTTTTAACACTACACTTCACGGAAAAGCCTGACCATTTGTCGCTTACCTACTCAGGCAAGGTTGATTTTGATTTAACCAAACTTACCCAAATCTTACATTTGTATCAGAAAGCAGCTACTAAAATTCCGTTGTGGGTACAAAACATGTGCGCTATGCATGCAAAAAGCTATGCGCAATGCTCCCATTGGGAAGTGGCCAGGTTTAAATCAACACTGTTCAAAGGAACTCATTTGCTAGATTTGACTGCGGGATTAGGTGTAGATTCCTTTTACTTCTCAAAGTCTTTCAGTCAAATTACAAGTGTTGAACGAGACTTAGAAACACATCAATATGCTGTTTACAACGCAAATAAACTTGGAGTTACCAACATCAATTTTATCCAACAGGATTTAAAATCCTTTCAATTTTCGGGCAGGTACGACGTCATATATCTCGACCCGGATCGGAGAGTTAATCAAAAATTCCAGCAAAAAGACTTGGCATCTTATTCTCCAAATATTTTAGAATGGCATGAAATACTACTCAAACGTTGCGACCATTTATTAATCAAACTAAGTCCAATGTTAGACATCACCTTCCTTGAAACTGCTTTACCAAAACTATCTAACACCTACGTGATCGGTTACAAAAATGAAGTTAAAGAGATTCTCATCCACCTAACAAATAAAGAAGTTGACAAACCCATTAGACATGCAGTAGACATAAACGACCTTGTGTCAACGGTATATACATCAGAGCGCACAACGCTACCCAACACGACACAAATCAATGGCCAATACTTACTGGAACCTTCTAAAGCTTTAATCAAAACAGGCCTTGCCAATACATATTG
>JBLHOC010000142.1:0-8199 GCA_047620825.1 Bacteroidia bacterium
GTTTTAAGTCTCAGCCTGAACATTCCGGTTTCGTTTATGTCGTACGCTCAGTGGATGGAGGGAGGACTTTTGGAGATACGATTCGAGTATCTGACAATAACTGGTCTCGCTTTCCAGAAGTTGCCGTGATGCCAGGGGGTAATCCTGTTGTGACATTCATGGAATTTGACGAAGACTTTGCCGAACCAAGGTATGCGGTAACCGCTTCAACTGATGGTGGAAGGAGCTTTGGCCAAACAGTGAATGCAAGTAAAAATGCGCCAGGGGAAGCCTGTGATTGTTGTCCAGGTTTTATTATGGCCGATAACCAAAGAATTACTGTGTTGTTTCGAAACAACGATGACGATTTACGAGATATTTGGGCAACAATATCTACGGATGGAGGAAAAACATTTAGTTTGTCTGCCGATATTGATAAGAATAATTGGATGATTGGCGGGTGTCCTTCAACTGGTCCAGAAGCAATCACAATTGGTGATAGCTTAGTATCGGTTTGGATGAGCGGCGCTTCAGGGAATTCATTGATAAATGTGGGCACTTCGGACTTAAACAAACTGGGTGTTGGCGTAAACGGCGCATTAACCCCAAAGTTTACGAATGGAAACCAAAACTATCCAAAAATTGCAGGTAACGAAAAAGCCATTGGTGTAGTTTGGCAGCAGGTTGAGAACAGTTCAAGAAACATTCAATTCTCTTGGACGACCAACGGACCAGAAAAGTTAATACAGTCATCGCTGGTTCAATTAAATATCAATGCATTGGGTGTACAGCAAAATCCAGATATCGCTTTTGATGGCACTTATTTTCATGTGGTATGGCAAGATCTAACGGCCAAAAAAGTGATGTATCGAAGAGGCAATGTGAACTTAACTTCTGGAATAGCAGATCAACCAATTGTAAATGATTTTCAAATTTCCCCAAACCCAGTCCATGGGTCGAAAGCATATTTGTCCATAGAAAATGGTAATGGTTTTATCCAAACAAATCTTTACAACAGTAATGGTCAATATATAACGCAACTAAACATGGATACTAGGCCTAATCAAATTGTGCTTGACATGCCTGTCGGTTTAAGTGGTTTATATTTTATCGAAATTATAAGTCTAGAAAAGACGTATTACAAAAAGGTGTTAATTATGAACTAGTATATTGGTTTAAATGATAACACATCTTACGTATTTTAAGAAACAAAAAAGGGAGCAATTGCTCCCTTTTCTATTCAACATTATCACATATAAATGAAATTCTATTTTGGGTTGATTTTTATGACTTCATTTGTTGAAGCACATACAAACCAAAGAAGTCCATTTTTATCTGCTTTTATACCCATTATTCCTTTTTTTCCTGTGTCGAGTCTACCTAGCTCAAGGCCAGTCTCTAGGTTGTAGGCAATTATTTCTCCAGTTTCATTGTCCGAAACATATATAACCCCATTGCTAAGTTCAATGCCACTTGGTTTTTGAAGGTTGCTACTTGCAAATACCTTGTAGTCCATACCTACCATATCCCAATGTTCTAATAATTGTTCATTCGTTAAGTTCAGGTTACCCTTTTTTGTTCCAGTTTTAGTATTAACTTTTAGAATTCGTTTAGTTCCTGAGTCAACAATATAAAGCCAACCTGTAACTTTATCTAAAACCATATGACTCGCAACGTCAGGTTCTCGTGTAAGTATAATCTCTCGATATCTGTGAATTTTTCCGTCATCATGGTCTGAGTTACCCGGCCCGTGATCTACTGCAAAGTCATACCAACATAAATGCTTATTAAAACCATCAAAAACCCAAAATGCATTGTCTTTGTCTGATTCAATTCCCATACAATAAGGACTTCCATGAAGCATATCTAGGTGACTGCCATTGCCTCCTGAAGGTTTTGCATAGACATTCATATCACTACTCCATAAAGAAGGACCAGTAAAACTTCCTCCTCGCCTGTTGGCATCTAAGATTTCTGTTGCGTTAGCCCAATTGTCGTTTTCTTGACTAAATGATATAGCACTTGGTAAAGCCATAAAATGCCATGAATTACCATCTTTCCTAAATTCTGCTTTTTGGTTGCTTAGGCCAGCATTTGTTATGGTCACGGTACTTCCTCCCGTTCGCTCCGTTCCTTTGTTTAAAACCCAAAGCTCGTTTTCTCTACTTGGGTGAAAATCTAAATCCCACGGCAAACTAACTTGGTCTGATGAGTTGGCAATCACCTCATAATAAGGTGTGTTTGTGCCATACTCGCCTTGAGCAGCGGGGAGATAGAACGCTGGCATAGTGTTTACGTTCTCAGGCTGAGGTGGGGCCGTCGTCTTTTCATCTTTACATCCAGCAAAGAATGCCGAACAGCAACATAGGCCTACTAAAAGTCGTTTCATTAAGTCTTTTTTTGTTTGTTGCAAGTTAGCTCGTGTGTCAGTGCATGGCTTATCCAAAAAAGACGAGTTTTTAACTAGAGTGAAGGGGTGATATCGACTTTTGGGCGTTGTGTTTTTGATTTGCCGACGTTATTAATGCCTCTTATGCATTATGGAAAACCTTGTTTTTAATATGTAATATTAAATTCTGATTCATTTATATGTTTACAACGATAATATGAAATGATGTAACAAAGCAATAAGGTATGTAGTTTGGATATTGTTTGATTAACGCACATTCCGTAGTCAGAAGCAGGGCCTATAGGAAGGAGCCTACCTTACTCTAGTTTTTTTACATCATCAAACGTTTTGGGAATTGATATATCTCGAATTTGAGCTTCTGCATTTATTGAGTCATTCTTTTCCTGAAGTTCTTTGGTCAATATTTGTTTACTCCTTCGTTCAGGCGGAGGATTTAATTTCTCGGCTTTTTCAAATTCAATAACAGATTTTAAAAGGTCCTCTGGTAAATCATTTTTACATTTTACAAGAAGCTCAATAAACTGATTCGCAAAGAATTGATCAATCTGAATCTTTCGCTTTGTCGTATGTGCAAATTTTCCAATAACCCTACAAATGTTATCTCGTTCTTCTGGGCTGAGCTGTTCTGCAAACTCGTACTCTTCAAGTTTCTTAAGTGATAACATGATTGGTTCTAGTGAGTCTATAGTGATTACATACACATTATAGTCTCCCATGTTATAAGTTAATTGAGAAATGGTTCCAATCGTGTTAGACGGTATTACCAGAAAAACATCCTTTCTAACTGAGTCCTGATTTGCATACTTTTTGACATTATCGGTCTGAGTTTTGATATACTTCGGAAAGTTAGTTAGGTCATCGTTGGCTGGACTTTTAGCATCAAAAATGATAAACTCATCGCAAATTTCAATTGTGTTATCTGGGTTTCCTCTAAAAGGGACTTTGTCAACGTATTTGATCAGATGAGTTTGACATAATTGCTTGATCTTTTGTTCTACCTCTGTTTCGTGCGCTGTCCATTGTCGTTTCATTTTGTCAAATTGATCTTGCTGTTCTTGAACCCGCTCATCGCTGAGCCTTGTTCTGTCACCGTCAAGGTCTTTTTTTACTTGTTCAAGCTGTGCTATCTTTTTTTCATAATCCTTATGTCTGCTTTCTTCATTGGTTTCAAAACGAGAAACTTTGTTGTTCAGTTCCGTTATTTTTTTATTTAGGTCATCTAACTTAATGTTTAAACTTTCTACTTGATTGTCTTTACTCAAGACTGTCTTTTCGAAATCCTGAACGTTCTTGTTTAATCCTTTATTCTCCGTTTCGAGTTGGATAACTTTATTCTTCAACCCGTCTAAGTGTTCTTGTCGATTGTTTAAATTCGATTCAAGGCTCTTGAATTGCTCATAAGCTTCGTAACTCAGTATCCTGATGGCTGACCATGAAAAGATTCTTTGCCAAAAACTCATTTCTTTTATGCGTGTAAAAAAGATAGATAGTTTTTCCATGTTTGGTTAGTTATTTAGAGTTCCATTCAAAAGCCAATTTACAACTTGACTACTTGTTCGCCAAACGTCGTATATAGAATGTAATCTTGAATATAAATCGATGCACGAGTGTAGGTTCTCGCAGTTGTTTTAACACACGCACGGTCCGTAGTCTGAAGCTTGGCCTGTAGCAAGGAGACTAAGGGTTATGAAATTAAATTTTCAATTCTAGTATTGTGTTTGCATTGAACAGGATTACTCCTCTAAACTCCGTTTCGCTCCAGTTCTCGTCGAGATCCTGTTTGGCTCCAAATTCCAAAATCAAAGCTCCACATCTACGATGTCGGCTTTTTTGTTCCCAATCAAAATCTCGCTTTAGATTTCTCTTGAAACAAAAAAGTCCATCTGCCAAATGGCTGATGGACTTTGATCTCCTAGTGACCCTGCCAGGATTCAAACCTGGAACCTTCTGATCCGTAGTCAGATACTCTATTCAGTTGAGCTACAGGGCCGTTAAACGGGTGCAAAGATAAAACGGTTTACATTATTATCCAGCGTTTTTGTGCATTAGATTTTTTTATCGCTCATAGCGTAAAATTCATCTAACAATTTCTCAAAGAGTGTCATTAGTTGAAGCCCTTATATATCTTTGTTCGCAATCCGATACAATGAGAAAACATTTCCTCCTTTGGTCCCTACTTGTAAGTGCGCTGTTTAGTCAGGCTCAAAACCCCCAAATTTTTGCTGGGTTTGCAGTTTCTGATTTCTCCGGTCGCACTTTACAACATGTCCGGCTCTCCATACCACAAGATTCTATCGATGTGATGACCAATGAACACGGTTATTTCTCAATTGAAGTTACAAGTTTCTCTTTTACCATTTTTGTTGAAAAACAAGGCTATGAAAATTTGGAATTATATGTTAGACCAACTTCAGATGGGAACTCATTTATAGTTACACAAAAAAAAGAAGGTCGAAAGGGGAAAATTAATACTAAGACTATTACACCGGATTCTGAGGATTTATATAGTATAGCACTATCCCCCATATTTAATCTCGAGTATACACACTACACACCTGCTTCATTATCAGATCAAATCATATATGATGTGGAGTCTGACAAAATAATTATGGATCGCGCTGAATTGGAATCAATACCTTTCATATTCTCAGAAGCAGATGTATCTAAGGCATTGCAAATACATCCAGGAATTGACTTTGCAAATGATGGGTTTAGCGATATGACTGTTCGTGGTGGTGGATTAGGACAAAATCAAGTCTTGCTTGATGGTGTCCCAGTGTATAACATCGGTCACTTCAATGGCTATGTGTCTAACTTCAATTCTGCGATGACAGAGGAGGTGACCATGTATAAAGCGGCATTCCCAGCTAGATATGGAGGAAGACTGGCCAGTGTAATGGATGTTAAATCTTCGGCAGGAAATTCGAAAGAAGCAACAGTGAATCTGGCAGTGAGCCCAGCGTTAGGTAATATCAATGTTGGTTTACCGATCGACGATAAAGGAAGTTCGTTAGGCATTGGTTTTCGTAGGTCATACATCGATTTGTTGTTTAGTGGCTTGGATGGACAAGAACTTGTTTTTAGAGATTTCAATACCAAATTGCATTTGAAACTGAATCCCAAAAACTCGTTAACATTGAGCTTTTTTAGCTTAAAAGATAAAATTGCTATAAACGGAGTGGAATATAATGATACAAATGACCTGCTTGTTGAGTTGGATTATTCCATCAGTTTGGTGTTGAAAAATCAAACCACTTCAGCTAACTTATTTCACATCTATAACAAACGTCTAACTGGTTCATTTACAGGGTATTACACCAACTACTCAAACGGTATATCGTTACATGAAAAGGATTATACGGCCCCAATTGGTTCCAACGCTATCAGTGATTATTCGGTGCGTTTTTCAGCCGGAGAAGTTGGTGCCAACGGAGATTTTGAATACCGTAAAGATAAAAAGATGCTCCTTCGTTTTGGTCTGCAAAATCGATTACATCTGAATAATTCAGGTTCACTCATCGATAAAAGGTATACGATTGATAGTACGCTACTTTCTGATGATCAATATGGAGATACGACAATACAAACAGGTATTGAGACTTCGTTTTATGTTGAAAACGAGTACAAATATTCGAATAAATTATCTTTCAACGTAGGATTAAGAGCAACACTATATAGCTATCATAAGCTTACTAATATATATCCAGAACCACGCATTTCAGGTCGTTACCTGTTATCCAATAAGGCTTCTATAAAGTTTTCGTATGCGAGAATGCATCAGTTCATGCATCTGTATAATACCGATGGAACGGCAACAGATAACTTTATTGTGTATTTACCATCGAACGAAAAATTACTCCCTGAAGCTAGTAATATTTTTACCGTGGGATATAACACCAAACCCAATTCGAAAATGAGGTTCGTAAGTGAAGCTTATGTTAAGACTTTAGCGAATCAACCTATATTTTATGCCGCAGACTTGTTTGATCGTGCAGATATGGTTGCAAATTCTTTGGTTGGAACGGGAACAGTTATAGGTATTGAAAACAGTTTTAAATATGTTGCTGAAAATTCTATGTTTTGGGTGAGCGCCACCTTTTCAAAAGCAACGCGCAAATACGAAGAATTAAATAGGGGAGAGGCATTCTCATTCGACTATGACAGAAGGTTGGTTGGTAAGATGGGTTTTGTAATTAATTACGAAAACTTTGTCTTTTCTATAACAGCTGTTGGAGCAACAGGAAACCCTTACACGTTGCCAACCTCTAAGTACAGAGACATTGAAGGCGGAGTAGTATTGGCTTATGATGAAATTAACAATTATCGAGCGACACATCATGCCAGGGTAGATACCAAATTTGAGTGGCATTTTGCCGATGAAATCCAAAGTTTAGAATTGAGCATATACAATCTAATGGGTACGCGAAACGTAAGCTCCATATTTAGTAGAAGAGACGATACGACCACTACTTATAAGTATACGGCATATACGACACCCAGTTACGCCTTTCTTCCATTTATAACCTACAGAATCAAGATATAACCATGAGAAAGTATATAAAGATTACTTCATTACTTGTTTTTGTCAGCTTACTACAAGCCTGTGGTCCAGACACGCCAATTCCAGAAAGTGAATTGCCAAGTTTCGAACTAAAATTAGTTGTAAATGCGGCGTTCAACAATATTGAACCACTTGAAATCAAGATCAGTGATAATGCTGGTGCCTATACCAATGACTTACCTTTGGAATATACCGATGTAACAATCACATTGAAGGCCGATGGCAGCAGCGTGCCTTTGACCTATAACAGTGGAACGAAAAGTTATAAAGCAAATAGTGCTGCCGTTCCAGGTAAAACATATACCATCGAAGTCCTAGATAAGGCAGGTGAAAGAGCTAAGGTTTTTGCTCGAACATTTACGCCAGAGATTGTTTTTAATAAGCGTGTTGGATATATAGAAAATGGCGGTGTGGATATTGATGGCTCCCCTTCAGACTTGCTGTCCCTCGAATGGAACGATCTAGCTGGAAGCAACTATTACATGCTTCATTTCTATTATTACAGTGAAACGATAGGTTTATTTATTCCATTTGATTTTAAGAATAACGATGCAACGTTGAAAGCCCCTGAGACATTGAAATTAGATGATGGTGGATTTTTATTTAACGACGTCTTGTTTAACGGAAATAAGAAACGAATCGAAGTGGTACCTCCTGGAGGTTTAGTTGCAGGCAATACCGACGTTTTATACTTGATAGAATTGAGGTCAGTGACACAAGACTACTATAAGTATCACAAAACTTTACAGCAATATAAAGATAGAGACGATTTGCAACAAGCAGGTCCTTTTGGCAGTGCAGTAATCGTTCACAGTAACATTAAAAATGGACTTGGTGCTTTTATCGCTTCTACGCTAGAAAGTGATACGATAAGATAAAAGTATCGTTATTTGGGATATTTGAGGTTGGTGCTAAACTCAACGTTTACCGATTGACCTGCAATTTGTGTCCTTGCATATACACTACAGAAATATATGACTAAGCTATCAGAACGACTATCAACGCTAATGGTTGTTCTGTAATCCTTGAAGAGTCGTAACTTCTTGTCATCGAATTTGTTTGCCGTCATGGTTACGGTACATGGATAATCCGTAAAGACATTATCAAATATGGTTGGTATTTCAATCAACAAACTATCCGACCCAAATGAGTTTGAACTAGTGGCAATATATGTGTCACCATTCTTGCTCAATTTTTCCCATCGGATTTGATTAAGATTTAATAAATCGGAATGCACCACAATTACTGG
>JBLHOC010000143.1:0-8147 GCA_047620825.1 Bacteroidia bacterium
CAACCTTCCCCTTGATCACCTTTTAAACTCCAAACATCAGTCTCCCAAGCGCTATTGTGATAGACATCTACAAACAATTGCCCCATTGCCTCTGTACCGTGCATATTATATGCGAATTCTAACTCATAATATGAAGTCCCAGAGAGGTCAAAGCACGGACTTAACAAATTGATACTATTGCCTGGACAGCCTGTCCCAGAAGCTTCAACGTACAAATAAGTTCCATCTGTTTTGCCTGGTGAGTAGTCTTTACCTACACCTAATCCTGAACTATTATCGTTGCTGCCAGGCCCAGTGCCAAAAGATACTGTACCTGCTGAATCCGCACGCCACTCTCCCCCATCACTATTGTCTTGATACCAACCATTCGCCGAATCACCTTTAATCTTGACATCACAACTTCCGTCTGTTTGGAGGCTGTCGAAATTTTCAAAATCATACGAATATGGAAATTTATCAATGCACTGTGCGTTGGTTTCAATGCTACCAAAAAGTGCGACAAAAAATAGAAGGGTTAGCGTCTGTTTCATAATGGATTTTTAAACTACTTAGTCCTATGTTCAAGGCGTATCGCTTGAAATAGTGCGTACTAAATTACAAAAAACTTACAATACAGCAAACGACGTCACTCAGCAGCAAGTAAATCTCTACCTACAATCAAATTGGCCTGATCCTTTGACACAACTGTTGGATAGGTCAGATTTAACCGCTCTAGGGCACCAATAATGACATCACTTACTGCGGCTTGCATGAACCATTTATTGTCTGCAGGTATTACAAACCAGGGGGCATGAGGTGCTGCGGTATGCTTGATTGCATCTTCGTAAGCCGTCATGTATTCATCCCAATGTCCACGCTCCTTAATATCGTCAATATTAAATTTCCAGTTCTTCTCTGGAGTCTCAATCCGGCGCAGAAATCGATTCTTTTGCTCCTCCCTTGAAACATTAAGAAAAAATTTCAAAATGATTGTTCCATTATCCGCTAAATGTTCCTCATGGTCTCGAATAGCCTTGAATCTTTTATGCCAAAAAGTTTCATCAATGTCACTTACCGCATCTACTCCAGGAATACGTTGTCCTAGTATATATTGAGGATGTACCCGAGTGACTAAAACCTCCTCATAATACGACCGATTAAATATCCCAAATGTGCCTCTTTCTGGAAGCACCATGGCTGATCTCCATAAATAATCGTGGTCTAGTTCTTTTTTAGTAGGTGCCTTAAAACTGCTCACCCGACTGGCTTGCGGAAAGTTATTTGCAAATACTTTTCTAATGGTGCTATCCTTTCCTGCCGCGTCCATGGCTTGAAAAACAAGTAACACAGAATGACTGTCGTTGGCGTACATCATGCGTTGCAATTCATGTAGCCTCGTTCGATTTTGTTCCAGCTTTTCTTTTCCTGCCTTTTTATTTTTAAGGTCTCCTGTATAATCCGTTTTATAGTCGGATAGTTTAAAGTCTGAGCCATTAAAAACTGCTACTTTATTGTCGTCGTAATATGATTGCATAGAAAACAAATATAGATTTCTATTACACATTTCAGGTGAATCAAACGCCTGTTTTAATATCTTTGAGCCGAGACCTATGTCACTGCAGCAAGCATTATACAGACCTATTGATCACGTCCAAATAACTATTTGGCGTATTTTATTTGGATTGGTCTTAGTCTTCGAATGTTTTGGGTCAAACTTAGTCGGTTGGACCAACGAAGTATTTGTTAGTCCGCCTGAATTTACATTTTCGTTTATTGGTTTTGAATGGTTACAACCACTCCCTGGGAATGGCATGTATTATTACTTTTTCGTTATGGGTATTATAGCCATCGCCATAACGATTGGTTGGCGTTATCGGTTAATGATGGCTTTGTTTACTGTGGGATGGGCTGGACTTTATTTCATGCATAAAACCAGCTATAACAATCATCACTATTTGATGCTTTTGTTATGCATTATGATGTGTTTTACGCCTGCCCACGTCAATCAAAGTAGAGACGCAAAAGCTGGCAGAACGACCAGACTAAAAACGATCCCTGCGATTTATTTGTTGCAATTTCTAGCGCTTTTTATAATTGTGTATACCTATGCCAGTGTGGCCAAGTGGTACCCAGATTGGGCCTCCGGACGTGTTTCGGAAATTATGTTAGGCCCTAAGTCCAACATCCCTATAATTGGCAAAATGTACACTTGGAAGCTAACACCTGTTGTTGTTGGTTGGGGTGGTATTTTATATGATTTATTGGTTATACCAGCACTTCTTTGGAAACCGACCAGAAAAATTGCACTAGTCATCTCAATCGGGTTTCACCTGTTTAATTCCATCACCTTTCAAATTGGCACGTTTCCATACATGATGATTGGTGCGTCGGTGTTGTTTTTCCCTCCGGCCACAATCAGGAAATTGTTTAGAGTAAAAGTGCGTGAACCTGAAGAAGAATTCACCCCGTATGCTCCGAAAATTCAGAGGCTCGGCACAATTGTATTTGTCTGCTTTATGGCCTTACAAGTTGTCCTACCTTTGAGGCACCTTACCATACCGGGCAATGTATTTTATACCGAGGAAGGACACCGTTTAAGTTGGCGCATGATGCTGCGCGTTAAATATGGCACAATCAAATATCGAATTCTTAAAAATGGCAAACAAATTGGTCACGAACCAAAAATGCATCTAACAAAGGAACAATACAACACCATGGCGACACACCCCGATATGATATGGCAATATTGTCAATTCATAAAAACATTATATGGGGACGATATTGAAATATATGTAAACGCGATGGTGAGTATCAATCACAGAAAATATCAGCCAACAATTGACCCCAGTGTTGACATGGCAAAAGTGGATTGGCATACATTCGGACATGAAGATTGGATTCTTTTAAGCGATTGGCAAAACGAAAAACAACTTTGAAACAGCAAACAATCATTTCCCTGGAAGATGTCCTTGACACTTTGCGCACTTTAGGCAGCCCCGAGACGGTTGCTTTTAAGAACAAAAAGTTTGGTATTAACCCAGCAAACTCATTGGGTGTCTATCAGAAAGACTTAAATCTAATCGTTAAAGAAATTGGCAAAAATGATGCCCTTGCATTGGAACTATTTGACACTGGAATTTATGACGCTCAAATACTTTGTAGTAAAATATTTACTCCTAGAAATCTCACCCCAGAGTTAATGGACAGTTGGGTCACACATTTTACAACTTGGGAGATTTGTGATTCGTTTTCAATGAAGCTTTTTGCGCGTAGTCCGTTCGCTGTGTCTAAAGCGCTAGAATGGTCTCACCGACAACCCATTTTCGAGAAACGAGCTGGTTTCGCTATGATGGCAGCCTATTGCATGGCTGATAAAAAAGCTCAAAACGAAGCGTTCGAACCATTCCTCAAAGCCATTCAACGAGAATCATGGGATGAACGATTGTATGTCCGCAAAGCTATTAATTGGGCGCTTCGCAATATTGGTAAGCGTAATCTTGACCTGAAATATATGGCTATTGACACGGCACATGCCATCTTTCAAATCAAAACAAAAGCAGCACAATGGATTGCAAATGACGCCCTCAAAGAACTCACCAAAGACAGTGTAAGACGCTCAGACTATCCACGATCTATCTACCGTCCAAAACGTTAGTCTAGTCCAAAATTTATGACGAGATTTGACCAGTTAGTAATGACTGTAGTAATATGGAAAACGCCTTTTTTGAGGTGCAACGCTATCGCAAATGGTGGATGATTGCTCTTGTTGCATGTATTTTAATACTTCCGGTTATTAGTATTTACCAGCAGATTTATCTTGGTAAACCATTCGGAAACCACCCTGCACCAGACGGTGTGTTGATTGGTTTTTCAATTTTTATGTTTCTCATCGCTTATATGTTTTTACGCGTTTATTTAAAAACAGAGGTAGGTTGGGACGGCATCACATTTCATTTTTCTCCTTTCTTTAAAAAGCAGATTCTCTGGAATCAAATAAAATCTGCTGAAATTGTGGATTACGGGTTTTTAGGAGGATGGGGTTTTAGATACAGTCGAAAATATGGTACAGTATACAATGTATCAGGTCGGGTTGGTGTAGCCATTGAGTTGGTAAACGGACAAAAATTTGTGATAGGAACGCAAAAACCCAACACGCTAAAACCCTTGCTAGACCAATATTTGCTCACACCTGAACCAACGTGGGTTAAACCAAAAACATAACAATACTTCAGTAGTCATCAAACTATGTCAACCGCTTTAAAAGACCGTTACAATGTAGCTTTCTATGATACATTTTGCCTCGCACTTCACACCGCAAACCCGGATCTAAACCTTGAAGGTTTTAAACAAAGCATATTCACAAGTGACTTTGAAGGCTTTGAACTTAAACAACGGATGACTCATTCATCAACTGTTCTAAGGCAGTATTTATCTGCTGATTTTAACATCGCCTGCACCCAGATTTCTAGGACCATAAAAACGCTAGAAACCATGGGCATAGGCGAAAACTTCGAGTACATGTTTCTACCTGAATATGTGGCTACTTATGGCATAGATCAATTCGAGACTGCCTTTGATACTTTGGCTGTGATTACTTCTTTTACCAGTTCTGAATTCGCTGTAAGACCGTTTATCATTAAATACCCTACACAAATGGTTCAGCAGCTATTACACTGGTCGAAACACCGCGACCCAAAAGTCAGGCGCTTGGCTTCAGAAGGCTCGCGACCAAGATTACCATGGGCAATGGCACTACCAGCATATAAAACAGATCCGACGCCCATATTACTTGTCCTCGAGAATCTTAAAAATGACCCAGACGAAGTAGTGAGGCGGAGTGTTGCCAATCACTTAAACGACATTGCCAAAGACAATCCTGATATCACTATCCGCTTCGCTGAAGCTTGGTTTGGAAAAACACCAGAAACAGATGCACTTGTGAAGCATGGATGTCGCACTTTGCTGAAGCAAGGAAATGACAGGATTTTAAAGCTTTTTGGATTAGGCTCGGATCACCTCTCTTTAGCACGTTTTAGCCTTGACCAGCAAGAGATAAAAATGGGAAATAGATTAACATTTCATTTCAAACTAGAGAATCTTGCGGATGTAGTTCAAATGCTCAGGTTAGAATATGCGATATATCTTCTAAAGAAAAATGGAAGTCACTCCAAAAAAGTGTTTAAAATAAGTGAACGAACATTGACTGGTCTTCAGATGTTGGAAGTAAGTAAGTCGCACCATTTTACACCGATCTCAACAAGAGTGTATCACGATGGTCTGCATAAAGTTAGCATCATACTCAATGGAAAAGAATTTCATGCCCTTGATTTCGAACTCCGGATTTAATTGTTACGATCATCTTTGAGGATAATATTATCTAACAACCGAACACCATCATAACGGACGACAGTTAGCGCAGCTACATAATTCGAATCGTCCAAACTACTAACCTCGTCTAAAGTCTCCCCATCAACGCATACGAAGTATTCTAACGTAGCATCTTCTATCGACTCAAGGTACTTTACCGTTGTCGCTTTGGCTTCGCCTAAGGGCTTAAAAAAGCAGCGTTCTTTAAATTTGATAAGCGACTTGTATATAAACGACGCTTTGTCTCTTGAGTTAGCAGACAGCCTTTCGTTTCTGCTGCTCATAGCCAACCCATGTGGCTCTCGCACAATGGGACAGACACAAAGTTCTATGTTGAAGTCGAACAGCTTTATGAGATGAGCAACCACCACGGATTGCTGAAAATCTTTTTGTCCAAAGTAGGTTCTGGTCGGTGACACAATATCAAAAAATCGTTTAACCACTTTGGCTACGCCTTGAAAATGGCCAGGTCGTTGGGCCCCTTCATGTATTAAATCCATGCCGTTTAAATCGACATCGGTATTGTCGTAATTGGCTTGATAGATCTCATCAGCGGATGGGTGAAACAATATATCGACACCGACATGCCTCAACATGTTTATGTCTTGAACGATTGGATTGGGGTAATTATCCAAATCCATTTTTTCGTCAAATTGCTTTGGATTAACGAAAATGCTACAGACGACTGTATCATTTTCAGCTCTGGCACGTTCTATTAATGATTGGTGCCCAAAATGCAATGCACCCATCGTTGGAACAAAGCCTATAGATTGACCGATTTTTTGGCGCCGGTTTAACTCAGCACGCAGTAAATCAGATGATTTGAATATAAACATATACAAAAAAAATACTTAAGATACAAGTAGAACAACACGCAAATTTGCCAATTATAGGGGGTATCTTTGCAGTCGCATTATAGTAAAAACACAGTTTATTTATGGAAAACAACAGAAAAAAAGTTTTATTCATTTCTTCGGAGATGAGTCCTTTTTTAGAAAGCAACGCTTTATCAGACATCGCTCGCATGCTTCCACAAGCCGTTCAAGAGCAAGATAATGAAGTAAGAATTCTAGTTCCACGTTTTGGTGTTATTAATGAAAGAAGAAACCGATTACACGAAGTAGTTCGTCTTTCTGGAATGAATATCACCATCGATGACAACGACAATCCACTTACGATTAAAGTTGCTTCTATCCCGAATACAAAAATGCAGGTGTACTTCTTAGACAATGAGGATTACTTCCACCGCAAGAGTGTTTATGGCGATGAGGAAAACGAATTTTTTGCAGACAATGACGAGCGTACTATTTTCTTTTGCAAAGGTGCACTTGAAACTGTTAAGAAATTGGGTTGGTATCCTGATATCATCCATTGCCATGGTTGGATGACTTCATTAATTCCTTTATATCTAAAAACGATTTACAAAAACGAACCTGTTTTTGAAAATGCTAAAATTGTTTACAGTGTATTTGATAATGAGTTCCAGGCATCACTTGGTGAAGACTTTTCTAGAAAAGCCAGCTTGAATCACATTCAAGACGACGAAATGAAACCTTTTGCAAATGCTGATTGTACAAGTATGTACATTGGGGCCATTACCCATGCGGATGCAGTAGTTAAATGTCAAGATTCTTTATCTCCTGAGGTAATGAATCATTTAAATAATGATAAATCGAAACCGGTTTTGGAACACAGAGGCGACAACATCGCTGAAGAGTACACCGAATTCTATGACACCATATTGTCTCAAAATTAATAATAAGGCTGCCCAAAGGGCAGCCTTATTGCTTACCGTACTTTTTTTATCTGTAACCAGTTGCAAGAAAGCAACCGATGAGGTCGGTGTAGATTTCCTGCCTAAAGGTAATAGCTTTAGTAGTATCGTAACCGATTCATTCGACATGATCACGTATACTGTACGTGAAGATTCTTTGAAAGTGGATTCCCTTTCATCAAACCTAATAGGGGCGATTAACGATGCTGCATTTGGTAAAAGCGTCGCAAGTTTTTACACCCAAGTATTGTTACGTGAGATTAATGTAGACTTTGGCACAAACCCAACCATCGACTCCGTGATACTTTCACTTGCCCGTGACATGGATGTTGAGACATACGGAAAATCAAACGCTCTTATTGATTTAGACATTTATCGGATGAACGAAATCATTGCTAAAGAGAACAAATACTTTTCGGGATATACCCCATCTCTTGGTGCTTCGATTGGCAATTGGACAGGAGAACTTGTCCCTTTTGATACCGCTTGGTACGAAGAAGATGGTACGCTCAAGTACAAAATAAACACTTTACGAATTCCTTTAAATAATGCCTTTGGCGAAGATTTTTTCACCAATGGACAGTTTGGAAGCAACGAGGTATTTCTAAATTATTTGAATGGCATTGCCTTAATTCCAAATACATCAGGGCTCGGTTCAGATGATGGGTCTTTTATAGCCATTGACAAATATTCTGATGACTCCAAATTAATCTTGTATTACAACGGAGGCCTGCGGAAAGAATTTGAAATCAATTCTGAATCTCAAAACCTATCCACCTACCAGATTACGAATCGTAATGCTTCGATAGACAACCAATTCAACACCCCCGGTGTGCATTATAATGAAACGTACATTCAAAGTATGGCCGGTTGCAAAACGAAGATCGAAATTCCAAATCTCCTAGACCTTGTTCAGGATGGCAAAGGAATTATCATCAATGAAGCCAGATTAGAGGTCACAGTACAATCAAATTCTGCTTCAACAGATTTCCCTGCCCCGGAACGCTTATTGCTTCTACAGCCTTCT
>JBLHOC010000144.1:0-8105 GCA_047620825.1 Bacteroidia bacterium
GTCATAAAACTGGCACCAAACGATAGGCTAAAATTCTCTTTCACATCTGTGATAAATGATAAAGATGTGATATTATGAGGAGCAAAACCTGTTTGTGTTATTGCACCAATACCGTTTGTTATGTTTCCCCGGGTTTGTCCGTATGAGACAATCGATAAATAAAATAAAAGAGAGGTTATGAGGAATTTCATAGGTTAGATTACACAACCAAAGTTACAATACTGAAAACTATCCACATGATTTGAATTTCAATTACTTCTGTAAAAATGTATTTTCGAATAATGAATATCACCATTGGAAGCATAGTTACCTTAATCATTGCCGGACTATTGATACGGTTTGCAACGAAGTATTTAATGAAGCTCGTGGGTTGGGTTTTAATTATTGGGCTGGGAGTTTACGCAATGTATCACTTTGGTATAGGTCCATTTGAGAAAAATCCGATTTCAATTCAAACATGGGAGGATAGATATTGCAATGATCCAGAAGCTACTGTGACTTGTTAGTGCATTGTTTATCCAATCAAAAACGACATAGAAAGCCGGTTTACGGCAAAAGAATTGGTGGCCATTGAACAAGATAGAGCCCAACTCTTATATATTGTGCAGAGAAGCTTTAATGCGGTCAAACCACAAATAGAAGCCTGTTTAGGCGACGCCAATGCGGATAAAGCGTTGGATGATTTTAAAAATGATTTGATACCAATCGACAATGATCTTTTAGAAGAAATACAACAATTTGCGCAAGACATTAAAGAAGGTGCACAAAACCAGCTTGATGAGATGACCAACAAGAAAGATAATCTCGACGAGAAATACGACTAATTAGGCGCCTAACGCGTTCCGAAGTCCTTGGACTTGACTTTCCCAAAGCAAAGAAATTTCCTCAACTTCGTCTTCGTCAGCCCAGTCTGTTACAATCAAGGCAATATCATTTGTGAGCTCATCCTTTTGAATTTCCATTTCGAAATATTCGTCATCAGGATTGTCTAACCACTTAAAACGCACATTTTTCCCGTTTACCTTTTTAAGTAACTCAGCTGCATTCTCTTCGCCATCCCACAAAAACGTGTAGGTTTTGCCTTTTATATTGACATCATCTGCAAACCATTCGACTAACCCAGAAGGGGTAGAAATATAATTAAATAAGATGTTTGGAGACGATTTGACTACAAATTCCAACTCCAACTTTACTCGTTCCATATTTAGATCTTTCAGATTTTTCAAATTAAATACTATTTGCCAAATAAAAAAGCCTAATGCTACTTATTTTTACCGCTGATTTCAAATGAGAGAAAGTTTTTTTTACAAAAGGAGGTTATTATTCACCACTTGGTTAATTTGTTTTACCGTGGGTGTTGTAATTGCATTAATTACCGAGAAGGGCGACACCATTCTATATTTAAACAATTGGTACAACAGTTTCACTGTTCCAGTGTTTAGCTTTTTTACAAGAATGGGAGAGGCCGCGGGGTTTTTAGTTCCGTTTCTCTATTTCTTAATCTTTAAACCAGTAAAATTTCAACTCGGGCATCTGCTCGTTGGTTTAACAACTTTAATACTCGTGTATTTTTTCAAGCATGTTGTGTACCCAGATTCTATCCGGCCTATCGTTTTCTTTGAACAACTTAACATCGACTTACTAAATAGGTCTGATATAACCTTAAATCGAAAATTTAGTTTCCCATCAGGTCATACCGCTGCAGGGTTTGCATACTTTTTTTATGCCGCATTATGTGCTGACAAACGCGTATTTACTATGGTGTTTTTTTCAACAGCATTACTAATTGGTGTTTCAAGAATCTTTCTAGCACAACATTTTGTTCTTGACGTATTGGCCGGCTCAACATTAGGTGTCGCCATTGCTACCGTGGTCTATTTCTATGTCATTTACAAGTCGTCGTTTAGTTCGCCTTTTTTAGACAAGAAGCTGTTTCATGGAAAAGCTTAGCTCCAAATCATTTCAAATTGCCCTTACTGTAGTCGGAATTATTTTTTTCGTTCCGTTTCTTGGTGGTGTTCATTTGTTTGATTGGGATGAAATAAACTTTGCTGAATCAGCTCGCGAAATGCTAATCACCGGAAATTACCGGCAGGTAATGGTCAACTTCGAACCTTTTTGGGAAAAACCACCACTCTTTTTCTGGCTTCAAGCCTTATCCATGAAAATATTTGGGGTAAACGAGTTTGGTGCACGATTTCCGAATGCGATTATTGGTGTTTTGAGCCTAAACGTAATCTATGTCTATGGACGTAAGTTATTAAATGATAAGACTGCTCGATGGTGGATATTGCTGTATCTAGGATCTATCACACCTCATTTCTATTTTCATTCTGGTATAATCGATCCACTGTTTAACCTACTGATTTTCTTATCGTTTATTCAGTTGTTTTTAGCCAAAAAGAATGAGGCTACAAGCCATTGGATTTATGCTGGTGTCTTTCTAGGCCTAGCCGTATTAACAAAAGGCCCTGCGGCTGGACTCATCATTCTACTGGTTCTGGGTGTGATATGGGTTAGAAATAAATTTAAATTGTGGTTTAACGTAGGCCAATTTTTGCTCTTTGGTTTATTAACCTTGGCCATTGCAAGCATTTGGTTTATACCAGAGATCATCCAAAATGGTCCTGGATTTCTTAACAACTTCATCTCCTATCAATTAGATTTAATCAAGACTCCAGTTGCGTCGCACGGACAACCTTGGTTTTACCATCCAGTTGTATTACTCATTGGTTGTTTTCCCGCCGGTGTGTTGGCTATTAACCGATTTACGAAAGTGAATGAGACAAACGATTTTGAACTGTTTCTTAAATACTTATTTTGGGTTGTACTGATTCTGTTTTCAATCGTTACGACCAAAATTGTACACTATTCGTCTCTCTGCTATTTCTCCCTTACCGGGTTAGCAGCAATTCGACTTACACAATGGGAGCACGGAGAAGTGCTTAGAAGATTTGAGAAAGGCCTTTTATGGACTATCTCTTGTTTGTGGATCTTAATCTTTATTGCCTTGCCTATAGTTGGGGCTAACTTGAGCCAATTGCTGGAGTTGTATCCTAATTTAATCAAGGATACTTTCACTTTGCAAAACCTTTCTGTAGATGCGAATTGGTCAGTGTTGCACGTAATATTGGGTGTAATAGCGGGTATTGTTTTGATTACGATGATGGTCGGCTTGGTTCGAAATAAGCGTTTATTGGCTTCTAATATGGTTTTGGGGTTCGCTTTATACCTTGTCGTTTTTTTGGCATAAACGGTACCTCAAGTAGAACGGTACACGCAGGGATCAGTAATTGATTTTTACAAGTCAATCAAGCATGAAGATTGTTATGTGGATGTCTATAAGTTTAAGAGTTACGCCCATTATTTTTATACGGACATACAGCCCTTAAAACTTGAAGATGCTTTGGTTCAGATTCGTGCGCAAAAGCTTGCCTCATTTCAAGTTTCGACTCGAATCGAACTGAATGAAAACGAGCGTAAGGCGTATAGCCAACATGAAATGAGCTGGTTCTTAAACGGGAAAATTGATAAACCAGTGTACCTCATAGCGCAACCAAGAAAAGCGCAAGAATTGGCAAAAACACCTGGATTTGAACTCATCCAGAATACAGGTGGATATTGGGTGTTTAGGAGAATGCCGGAGGAAGGGTAAGTTTAAGTCATTTGTTCATGTCTTCATCAACATTAACTCATTCTTGCAGTATCACATTACATCATTAACTAATGCACTCTATCCCCACGATATTCCAAACGTGATACCAGGTCTGCTTCGAAATCTAAAAAAGCATCCCATCGTTTCTGTACATAGGTTTTGTCTGCAAATTCTTGTGCCAAATCAACAAATAGCCTGTAATGCCCTGCTTCAGATACCATAAATTCATGGTAAAAGCCTTTTAGGTTTTCTTCGGATATGTGGAGTGATAACAATCGGAAACGTTCGCAACTGCGTGCTTCTATCATGGCGCAAACCAAGAGTGCTTCTACGATATGTGTTTCAATACTGCCACCTTTAAGACTAAACTTTTGTAACTCTAATACATAGTTATCTTTTCGTGCTTTGCCTAAGTCATATCCTCTAGCCTTTAGCTCTTTAAGCACTTTACGAAAGTGTCCCCATTCTTCGGCAACAATCGGTGACACCTTTTCTACGATGTTTGGATAATTTGAGAACCGCACGATGAGGGAAATACAAGAAGTAGCCGCCTTTTGCTCACAAAAAGCGTGATCTACTAAAATCTCTTCAATTGTTTTTTCTGCGATATTGACCCATCGGGGGTCTGTAGCAAGTTTTAAACCAAGCATATTATTCAGTGTAAGGCCGTAAGGCAAAGTTATTATTTCGGTAAAGATCTATGATAGATTCAGTATTATTTGATAATAAATATGCTGGATAGGGTAAGTTTTTTAAGTGCTTAAACGTACCAGTGTATTCAATCATCTTTTCGTCCAACTGCAAAGACCAATCTAAAAACAATACCGTGTTATAAACTGTATCTGCGTGCTTTGCAAAGGTCCAGTATCGTCTATCATATTTAGGATAAAGTGTTGAAATAGAGGGTTCCAAGGCTTTGCATCCGTATAAGTATTCGTCAGTCTTCGAATGGAAAACCATTACATCTGCGTTAAATTTTTGTTGAAGTGATTTTAATTTTTCACATTCAACGCACAACTTATTAATTCTAAGTACTTGTACAACACCTGAATTCTTTCTCACACTCACGATCGCTTTTTTAGGTACGTCACTAAATTGATAAACTAATCCAACCAAACCAATTACAACTAACACCACAACATGCCGTTTTTTGTTTTTGACTTCTTTGAGCAACAGGTAATAACCAAGCGATAAAACAAATGGAAGTGCTAAGTACATTCTGGAATAAGGAAAGAACGTGCTGTCTGTACCGTCCATGGTCTTATTTAAGGCTAGTGTGCTGAGTATAAACAAGATGGTTAACCCTACAACAACGACACCTGTTCGATTCTTTTTGAATATGAGATATCCCAATATCAGAACCAAGGTACCAAGTACCAAGCTGCCGATTTTAGGTAGAAAAGGAAACAAATACAGAAAGCGTGCGTCTAAACTTTTAATGCTTTTGGCAAAATAGTCCCAGCTTACATGTAGTTTCCAGAGATTGTGAACCGAATACATCGGGTTGTTAAATTGTTGGATCCAGAAATAAACGCAAATGGTTCCAACCAAACCTAAAACGATCGGCAAAATGGTTTTAATTCCTCTTAACTGTTTGATTAAGATCAAGTTGTAAAACCAAAGTAACGCCAATGGTACCATAATAATCAGCACATTGGGGTTGACGAGATAGGATGAAAATAAACATGTAAATCCTATGATACGTATAACGGAATGCTTTGATCCAGTAAGCAGAAATCCAAAAGAAAACACAGCAAGTCCGCCTGAAAAGCCACGAGCCATCGCGGTGACAAAATGGTATTGAGCGGGAAGTATAATGCCCAAGCAAATGAGTCCAATGGCAGGTACCACAGCTTGTTTTCTTACAAGGTAAAACGCACCAATGAAATACGGCAGAACACCAATAATGTTTGAAACAATCGGAACTACATGCTGCACTTTCCCCCCAAGAGCGATAAATGGCGCGCTCAATATCGCTTCCATTGAGATGTTATAGAACTGTCCGTAAAAATAGGGTGTATACCATAGACCGTTGGCTTTGTCAACAGCACTTAGCCAAGTAATGGTCTGATCTCCATCAACGAAAACGGAATTAAAATGAACGTGCACAAGTATGCGCACTATAAAAAGCATAACGCCTGCACATCCCAGTGCAAGTAAATTGCTCTTGCTCATTAAAAGAGATAAAGAATGCTTAAGAAAATGGTTCCTCCAACCAACATAAACAAGATGGAATATGGTAGGATATCTTTGGCTTTTAATCCTGTTATGCCTAATAAAGGCAATGCCCAGAAGGGTTGTAGCATATTGGTGAGCTGGTCACCGTAAGCCAGTGCCATGACCGTTTTGCCAAATGGTACGTTAAGATTCTTTGCAGCTTCAATGAGTATAGGGCCTTGCACCTGCCACTGTCCACCGCCACTTGGCACCATTACGTTTACAATAGCGCTGCTTAAGTAAGCGAAAAACGGAAAAGTTTGTGTCGTGCTGATCTCCATAAAAAAGTCGGCGAATACATTTAGCAAGCCGCTAAAACTCATGATGCCCATGATACCCGCGTACAATGGAAACTGTATCAAGATACCGGTACTGCCTCGAATCGCTAATTCCGAGGCTTTAACAAATTTAAAAAGCGAACCATGAAACGTTATGGCTAATCCAAACAGCATGAAATTGATGGTATTCAGATTTAAGAAATTAAGTGTAAATCCACCACGCCAAAACATATAGACCCAGTAAAAAATGAAAACAGCTCCGAATAAGAACCCAAAAATCTTTGAATGATCTAGTCGTTCAGCGCCTTCAACGTCACTTGGTTTTATCGGCTTGGTTGTAACTGATTTTGGATATGATTTCTTAAAAGATCTTTTAGCCAATACCCAGGCAAATAAGGGTAATACGATTAATGTTGCAGCGATTGCCACCAAATTACTTGTGCTTAAAACGGTTTCGGTAATCGGTAAAACACCCATCGCATCCACCAAGCTATGGTTAGGTGTATTAACCGTCATTGGGGCAGATCCAGATAAGCCACCGTGCCAAACCATTAAAGAGGTATAACCACAAGCGGCAATTAGTGGATAGTTAAGTTCAATTCCTTTTTCTCGAGCATGTTCACCAACTTTACGCGCAAGGATGGCTCCAAATATGAGTCCCAACCCCCAATTGAAGTAACCCGCACATAAAGAAAATAGAGTAACGAATACAGCGGCGTGCACATTTGACTTACACAAGCCAGTAATAACGCGGATAAGCTTGTTTGCAACACTGCTTAAGGCAATTGTATGACCCAACACCAACATAAGCATCATTTGCATGGTGAACTCTAAGAAAGTCCAAAAACCGCCATGCCAATAATCTAAGATTCTTAAAACACTATGCTCGTTAGATGTTGGTTCTGTAAAAATATAGGCGAGCAGGGCTGTGACTAGGGTCAAAATAATCGCAATAGAAAGCGGCGACGGTAGTATCCGTCTGACCAACTTCATGTAACCATTAACCATCTTCATTTTGTAATCAATGATAACAATTTTTGCAGATAAACGACATCTGTATTGTCAAATGTGTCGAAATCGCGGCTGTCAACATCAAAAACACCTATGCATTGGTTTTGATTGTAAACCGGTAAAACAATTTCTGAATTTGAGTCGGCGCTACAGGTTATATGTCCTTCAAACTCATGAACGTTTGGGACAACTAGAGGCTTATTCTCTTTCCATGCTGTACCGCATACACCTTTGCCGAAACCAATTCGGGTGCAAGCCACTGGTCCTTGAAACGGACCTAAAACCAACTCGTTATTTTCAACCAAGTAGAACCCGGTCCACCAAAACCCGAAGCTATGATGCAACAATGCACAGAGATTGCTCATATTGGCAATCGTATTATTCTCACCTTCGAATAGTGCGGCGGCTTGTTTCAACAAACCTTGATATTGCTGTTCTTTACTCAATAGGGAATCGTGTTAAACATTAATTTGTAGGCCATCGTAAGCCAACATAATATTTGATGGTAATTCTTTTTTCAAGTCATCAGCCAAGCCTAATTGGTGGCTGATGTGTGTGAAATACGTCTGCTCAGCGTTAATTTCTTGAGCTAATTGAATGGCTTCATCTAGTGTGAAATGAGAGATGTGAGATTCTCGTCTTAGTGCATTAATCACAAGGACTTTGGAACCTTTAATTTTCTCAATTTCAGTATCAGATATGTAATTGGCGTCTGTGATATAAGTAAAATCCTGTACACGAAAACCGTAAACAGGTAATTTGTAATGTAATAAATCGATGGGTTGAAGTGTGATATCCCCAATATCAAAAGGACTGCAATTAATTCTATGCAAATTCGCTCTTGGTACACCTGGATATTTTAAATCGGTAAAAACATAATCAAAGTCTTTACGCAGTACTTCTTCTACACGTTCGTCGCAAAATACTTCCATGTCCTGCTGTTG
>JBLHOC010000145.1:0-7993 GCA_047620825.1 Bacteroidia bacterium
ACTTCCAACAGCAATGGCAACAAGTCCCGGCTCTGAAGCCAACGTTCCACTTGCAATCGTTGTGATCGGCGGAACATTTATGGCCATGTTTATTACACTCTATATAATCCCTATTTTTTACTCAATCATAGCAAAGACAGCACAATAATGAAATCAATATATATACATAAGACCCTCATTTTCTTACTCGTAGCAGGCTGTCTTGTTGCTTGCGGAGATTCAAAAACTGCAGCGTTAGAAAAACCTGGCGCACCAAACCAGAAAGTTCAAAAGGTGGAAGTCGTTGTACCTATTCAACGTTCATTTATTGGAGAGGTTTCAATTACTGGAACGGCTAAACCCAATCAAATGGTCACTTTATTTGCTATGGAAAGCGGTATGCTGATCAGCATACAAAAAGACATTGGTGATCGCGTTTACCAAAACGAAACTATAGCTGTGTTGGAAAACCCAGCATTGAAGCAACAACAGATTAAATGGAAAGCAGAAGTTCAAGCCACAAAAAATCAATTTGATCGATTAAACTCGATTTACAAACAGACTCCCGCATTGACTACAATTCACCTTGTAGAAACAGCAGAAGCAGCTTACCTATCGGCTAAGGCCAGTTTAGATGCTGTGTCGAACCGGATTGGTTATCTAAGTATAAAAGCGCCATTCTCTGGTATAATAACTAAACGTTACGTTGATAAAGGCGCCATGATTCAGAGTGGCTTAGATGAGTCCAACCCTCAAGCCATAGTCGACATTCAGGACGTCAATCGTATTCGGTTAACGCTTCCTGTTCCTGAATCGGATGCTGTAGGCATCAAAAAAGGCATGCCTGTTCAAATTACCTTTCCGGAACTTTCAAGTGAAGTATATGAGGCAAAAGTGAGTCGTGTGTCGAACACCCTTGATCCATTGTCAAAAACAATGCAGGTTGAGATTGATTTAGATAACAGAGACGGTAAAATAATATCTGGTATGTACGCCAAAGTATTACTACGCTTGACAAGTCGTTCCAATATTCTTTCTTTACCTGTCATCGCAAAAACGAGCCACAAAAATGAAGATTACGTGTTGGTGGTTGAAGACAATAAAGTCAAACGGCTACCGATAAAAGTTGGCCTTTCAGATAGAAATTACTTTGAAGTATTAAATGCAGAAATCACTGCAGACACAAAGGTGATTATTGAAGGTAAGGGTTTAGTTACACCTGGTCAAATTGTGGAACCAATTAACAAAAGAGCAGAATGAACACTACAATTTTCAGACGTGTAATCACGCTATCGTTGTTGATTATGCTAACAAGCACTTTCTCTGTTGGCCAAGACTTGATTCCGATCACCTTAGAGCAAGTATTAAAAATTGGTGGTAGCGACAATCTAACTATTCAAGAGTACAAGGCGAAACAAGCATTATCTCAGGCAGGATTAACCAAGGCGAAGCAGTGGTGGTTACCTGAAGTATATGCTGGTGCTCAAACGTTTCAGTTGTGGGGAGCCGCGATGAATTCGGACGGTCGCTTTTTCTTAGATGTGAAACGACAAAACCTTTGGTCTGGTTTAGGGCTAAAAGTCAATTGGGATTTGGCAGAAGGCATTTATTCAACCAAATCTGCCGCATTGAAAAGTGAAGCATCCAAGTACGACTCTAAGGCTCAAAAGAATCAGACGCTTTTTAAAATGATTGAAGCGTATTATGATTTACAAACGGCACAACTTAGCTATACGGCCTATCAAAATTTAGTAAAGCAGTCTGACAGCATTGTGCAACAAATACAAATTCAAGTGGATGCTGGATTGCTGTATCAATCAGAATTGTTGCTTGCGAAGAGTAATAAAAACCACCTGAAAGTAGAAATGCTGAATGCCAAGATACAATACAATACGTTGTCAGCGGGATTGAAAAAACTACTTAATATAGACCAGCATGTAAAACTGGTTATTAGCAATCCATCTCTATTACCACTCGACTATACAGTTGATGCAAATACGACCGCTGATTCAAGTGCAACCAAACGACCAGAATTTCAAGCCCTTTCGTTGCGTAAACAAATGTTTGAAACCGAACGCAAAAAATATGGAACCGGCATGTGGTATCCAGAAATAAGTATTGGCACATATGGGTCTTATTCTGGTAGAATCAATGGTAATGTGTCTCCTATGTTTCCGGCGCAATACCCAGAAACAAATCAACTTTACCCAACAAGCGCATTAAATGTCTCCATACTTTGGAAGATTCCCATTGGTGAATTAGCCTACCAAGGCAATCAAAAGGAATTAAATAGCCAAATCCTACTGAACGAAATAGCCGTAGCGCAATTACACGCCCAAATAAACAACGAAGTGGCCAATGCCCTTACGGATATTGAAACGGGTAAAGAACAAATAGAGATTGCAAAGGAATCCATTGATCTTACATCTTCCGCATTGAATCAAAGCATCCAACGCCAAAAATTAGGTACAGCGAAACCTTACGAAGTATTTCAAGCGCAACAGTATTTTTTGCAAGCTCAACTTGACTATCTAGGTGCCGTAAGTTCTTATAACAAAGCACAGTTTGCTTTAAAGGTCGCAAAAGGTGACATGTTGTAAAAAGCATTATTTGGCTTATGCTGTGGATGGATTAGAATGAAATGAATATACGATTAAAGCCCCCATTATAGTCACTTAATCCAGTAATAGTATCGGTTGATTTGGTTCTCTTTCAAGATTACTAAAATTCTAGTGAAACATTAGACCCAAATTGATCAAGACTACTGGACACATTCTCGGTTGAATCTACAAATGGTTTACCATTAAAACTGTAGGTTATGCTATGTTGATTCTCTATACGACTAAAAATTGCATTCGTAAATACCAGTAGAATATATTGACGACTCCCACATAGTTTTGGTTTCATTTCATATTTCAATCTAAAAGAACCAAATAAAGTGTCATGTGCAAAGACTTCATAAGTCATTATTGAATCGTTCATATCAATAGGCACCGGAGGTGAACTGCGATTTTTTATAATGTTAATCCTGCCAGAAACTCCAGAGCTGTTGCTATGTACAATCTGGAAAGTATCTCTGTTACTCGAGACAAATACATTTGGTTCTATTGCATGTCCTAAACACGGTGGTCCCTCATCCGTTGAACAACCGATCAATAAAAATATTGCGATATAACCAAATAGCGTCTTCATATCTTGTTTTTGCCAAATAACCTATCAATCTGAACGTGGCCAGCCATGCCTGCAGCAACATTTACATTTCCGAACGTTCGACCCATCGCTGGAAAATATCGAACTGGCCAGGTTGTACTTGACGTCGTTTGAACAGCTCCGATTTGTAAAGGGAAAAACTCCAATCTCACCATGTCCATAATTACAAACTCAAAACCAAGTTTAAAATCGAAATATGAATACTTAACGTTGGGCATTTCAAACTTTTCTACACGACTTAAATGGAAGCCTCCTGGATATACTTTTGTACCACTAAAATGTGTAACGCCTTGACCATAAAAAAAGGCAACAATAAGCCCATTCTTATTTAACCGGTCTTTCATTTTTTTCCGTTGGGTATTGATAAATGCAATTCCCAAACCGCTGTATCTACCTGTTGAATTTGTTTCATCTATTGACATAACATTGTCAACATCGTGTGCCCCGTAACCAAAACCGGCCTTAATCTCCAACTTTTTTATAGGTCTATAGGTGCATTCAATAGACTTGGTTAATGGTAAACGGTAGGAATAACCAATCGCAAATGATCGTTTATATGATGATATCGTCGTACTGTTGCCGGTTGACTGTGCAATAGATAAACCATATGCACTCAATATCGCCCATATAGTTAAGGTTGCTCGGTTCATTCCTTACGAAGTTAACAAAGAAACCGAAAGCTTTTATTGGTCTAAAGTAGTTTGGATTCCATCTTTGGATATCCACGTTCACCGGAACTGTTGTAGAAGTCTACAAAATGAAATTTATAGAAGAACCCTTCTGCGGTTTGTATGATGAAGTTTTTGTCTGGATAAACTATATAAACACCTTCGTCAATATTGAAGGATTTCCAGTCGTATCCTACAACGTCATGATTAGCACTAAAGGTGTAGTTCGCCGTATCTGAAAGGCTGATATCACTGAAGTCCTTATCCGTTATCGACATCACTTTGGTATTGGTTGGATTGTACAAGGCACCTACAACACTGTAAGACAAAACTTCTGCTTGGAAGTAATAAATGTATTGTCTGAAGATAAGATCGTAACTTGTCTTTACAGGCTCGATGTTGACCTGTTCCCCTTTTGTAAATGAGAAATATACGCGATTGTAGCGATCGTCTTTACCGATTATCACTGTCCGCTCAGTACGTTGACCGATGAATCCATATTGAATCACCAAACTGTCGTTTTGCATGTTAAACTTCACTTTAACAAAACCTTGATGCACATTACTGAGGTCATAACCAAGATCAAAAACCGCCACTGTATTGTTTTTCTCCCAGTTATATAGAACGGTACTATCGTCTCGTCCGTTACTCCAATCCCATTTAAACTCCAATCCTACTGTGTCATTCACTTCTGACATTTCCTTTTTATCTGATATGGCACCATATATCGTGTTTCCTGTATTCAAATAAATAGAGTTGTTGTTTGATAAAGAGGTAAATGCAATATCCCACTCGTTTCGCAAGACACTCTTAACCACTTCGTTTTGCGCAAAATTGTAAAACAATTGATGGGTGTATTTCGGTCCAACCTCCAACGTAATTTGTTCTACTTCACCTCGTGGGAAAGGTTGAATCGGTTCGTCCTTTTCAAAACAACCCGTCAATATGATTACTGTAAGTATACTTAATATCCCGTGTCTCATTTTGAAAGTCTTATAATGGCTTTTGCGAAATAACTTCTCCCTGTACCTATGGATAAATCTGCTGGTGCCGAAGTGTGCACGCTACCTGTTGGTAGTTCGTTGTTTACATTCTGAACGTCGAACACATTCTTTATACCTAGATTGAGTTGAATTCTGTTTGCCGAAAATTTCCTACCCACCTGGAAGTCACTCAATATATAGCTCTTAATACGGCTCTCCGTTACTGATCCATTGACTAAATCGATATTAAACACCGTTCTTGGTCCGTTGTATTTGGCGAAATAATTAAAGGTCAGCTTACCTACTTTATGAGAAATATTACCGTTGAATTCGCTGTATGAAAACGAACTTTTTTGACCGTCCTCTAAGTTAGAGTACGAACGAATAAAGGTGTTCGAATACCCAAAGTTGTACTTCGTTTTATTCCCAGCGATACCTAATCGCACATTTCCTCCTGCACTTCTAAATTTGTCTAAATTCACGTACGTATATTCAATGCCTTGAATACCGGCCAACGTAATTTTATCTACTATATCATTGTAGAATATTGAGGCTGAAGGTCGGATTAACATTTTTTTAACTTTATGGAAACCCGTTGCAGAAGCTTGAATGTTATGAGATCGCTCAGCTTGCAGGTTTTCATTCCCAATCACATTGTGGTTTACATCAACGAAAGACAAATACAATTCTTTGAGGTCAGGTGCTCTAAAACCACGACCATAACTCAGTCGATAGATATAATCTTTATGCTTGTATCTGGCCGAAAGCGTTGGTGCGATAGGCGCAGTGTAGCTCGTATTATAGGCAACACGCACACCAGGTTTAATTATAATTTTCTTTTTTATCGTCATTTCTGACGTAAAGAATAACGCAAAGTCAGAAATGGTTTGTTGCCCTTTTTCTATCCTCGACCCAACACCTGTCTGGCTAATAATGTCGTAGCCTAATTCAAACGTGAACGGGTTTTTCAGTGAGAAGTAGTTATAAGTTCCTCTGGCCATGAATGCATGAAAGGCAGTGGTATCATCCCCTCCATCTGTAAGCACCTGATTGGATTCTAACGAGATTAAATCCTTGAAATACTTATTACGGACTCGCGTGTAACTATTGAACGCTAAATATCCTGAGAACCGTTTGTTCGTATCAATTTGTCTGACCAATTGTATTTTCTGATCCCAACGATTTGTATAAAACTCTTCATCAAATGCAGTTTCTAAGTATGATGGAAGTGGTCGCCCTTTATTAAGCAATACCTCTCTAAAAATCTCAGACTTCAACAACAATTGTGTTTTTTCCCCATTGCGGCTAATTTGCAATCGGCCGTTATATTGTTCTTTGGGCTTCCACAAATCATATCGGCCTTGATCAGTTGGATTCCAACCTGCAAAAAAGTTTCTGGAGGCACCAATTCTAAAGTTGTACTTCTTCACTTGCTTTCCGGCAACCAGGCTCACATTATCCTGTCCATTTGTCTCGTGATAGGCCGCTAATATGAGTTCGCCAGAGGTGGATGTTTTTTTCTTTGTTATGATGTTGATGACGCCTGCTAAGGCATTACTACCGTAAGCCGTAGAAACAGGACCTTCAACCACTTCGATACGCTCAATGTCATTGATATTGATTTGAGACAAATCAATGTTGCCATCTAATCGACCAATAACAGGAACTCCATCAATTAATATTTTTACGTTTTGTCCAGAAACGCCCATCAAACTCACCGAGCTTCCAGTAGAATTATCGTTGCTAATTTGGACATTCATTTGCTGCGTCAAAGCATCTTTCAGATTAAAGACAGAACGACTGGCCAATTCTTTCTGCGTCAACACCAATACTTTTTCCACCGATTTGGTAGATGATTGTGGTCGAGATTGAATTGTGACCACGGTTTGTCCCAACATTTCATCTAATGGATTCAGCAACAACGGATATGTTGAAGCCCCATTCACTCGAATTTCTTGAATCAAGTCATGAAAGCCAACAGACACAACCTTCACATAATATAGACCCTTTTTCAATGTTAATTTGGCAACTCCAAGTTCATTGGCCGTTGCATAAGCCAGAATATCTACAGCCTCAAACTTGTCACTAGCTGACACCAAAACTTCAGCATAACTAGCAACAGCATCGTCTTTTGAAGACGAGATCTCAAAACGCAATTGGTTCTGTGCCGCACTGAAGTGACATAGAACCAATGACAAAATAAAGAGTGACGCGTACCGCAACTAATTATTTAATTATAAGCTTTTTGACTGTCGACCCTTGAGTCGTTTCGATACCAATAAAGTACAAACCAGCAGCATAGTTCGCCGTGTTGATTGTTGCTTCGTTTTGAGTAGCAATCATTTCCATAGCACCATTGTAAACTGTTACTTGCTTCAATTGTATTGTTTGCTTTAGGCTTATGTTTACTTCCTGGTTGCTTGCAGGGTTAGGATAAATTGCAATAAGATTCTCTTCTAGTTTATTGATGCCAGCACCCGTTTCAATTTTTTCTAATGTATAATAGAACGATCCAACAGGACCTCCAACATACGCCGTAAAGAATATCTTCCATACAGAGCCACCACTTAATCGCACAAAATATGTGCGATCTTGCGCATATTCATATTGCATGGACGTGCGATTGTAAGACTTCCAATCCGACCCAATTTCAGAAATGTTCGTACCCCAAGTCAAATTGGTTGTATCATCACTTGTTACTGCGATTCCATCTCGCTGTGCAACCTCAATGCCTTTGTTCACTTTAATTCCAGTTACAGGGTAGTTTTGAAACTGACCAGGACCAGTAGGAATTGGAATGATGTATTCCGTAAAAACCAAATCCCAAGCTTCGGTAACAGGTTCTCTTGTCACAACTGATCCGTTAGTGATTGAGTAGAAACCAAAGTTTTGACCTTTCATGTCGTCTTTGCCTACTTCTTTTTTCTCTTCGTTTGAACCATCAATATCCGCATAAGTGAATGTATAGGTTCCAGTTTCTAAACTATTGATGTATATTTTTTTGTAGGATTGATCTGCCAATTGAAGCAGGAACACACTGTCTCCAGTGATGATGTGAGTTTGAACATTGTATATACCCCAACCAAGATCAAAACCATTCCCTTTCGCTAACTGCTGATTAAAAGCACCACTTGACCAAGATTCTGAGGAATT
>JBLHOC010000146.1:0-7965 GCA_047620825.1 Bacteroidia bacterium
TGTTTTTCCATAATTCCGTAACTAATGGAAAGGCCAAGCCCCGTGCCTTTTCCGACGTCTTTGGTCGTGTAAAACGGGTCGAATATTCTATTTTTAACGTCTTCTGGCATGCCACATCCGTTATCGGTAATCTTAACAATAACCTTGTTATCGACTTGACTAGTAACAACCGTTAAAACACCTTTGGTACGGTCTTCATAACGGTCTTTTATTGCATCGATAGCGTTGTCAATCAAATTCATAAAAATTTGATTCAGCTTACCAAGATAACATTTTATGTGTGGAATAGAGCCTAATTCAACAACTGTTTCAATATCTTTCAGTTCACTTTTCAGAATAGTAATGGTCGATCGTATACCATTGTTTATGTCTGCACTTTGAGCCTCGTCTTCATCAGTCCTTGAGAAACTCTTAAGTCCTGTTACAATTTCCGACGTCCGTTTGGCACCTTCTTCAATGCCACCAAGTAGTTCATGCATTTCCTTAATGGCGTAGTCAATATCAAGTTCTTCTTCTTGTGTTAGCAATGCTTTAAGTTCTGGTAAGTCGCTGTTTTTCGCTACTGTTTTATAGCCGTCCAAAATCGTTAGTATATCGCCCAAGTCTTGTCTTAGTGGTTCTACGTTAGATGACACATAATTTATTGGATTGTTAATCTCGTGTGCTATACCTGCTGTAATTTGACCAAGTGATGCCATTTTTTCTGCTTCCATAAGATGGCCTTGTGTAGATTTAAGGTTTGATAACGTATCTTGTAGATTTAGGTTCATAACCTCAAGTTCTTCCGTACGTTTCTTTACTTTCTCCTCCAGCACTTTGTTTTGGTTCCTTGTTAAGTCGTTATTCTTCTTAACCTCCATCAACATCAATTGTTGAGATTCCTCTCTTTGTTTCTTCAGTATGTTAATTCGATCAGCCAAGGCAAATGAAAGTAATAGGGTTTCAATCGCTGCACCAATCGGCATAGAATAATTCGTAAGAAGACTATAACTCAATATGTTTAAACTACGGAGTACATATAGGATTACACCAATAAGGAAGATTGTCCATGCGACCAATACGAACTTAGCAGAGCTTACCTGTCGTCTAGTTAATATGGCGCAAATAGTAATGATCACCAATGCCGAAACCATTCCATTCGCATTTAGAATAATTGAAGCAATTGCGGTTTCACCTATTAATGAAAAACCTATACCTATAACACTTACACCGATAAATACGTTTATGGCCCAGATAGACCATGGCATATGTCTTTTAAGATTGATAAACCTTGACATAAAGGTCAAACCAAATATGATGGACAGTAAGGGAAATATGACGACTGCATGGTCGGGCCAAAAATTTGAGTTTGGCCAGAAAAACTTATTTGCATAACCCACCAAAGAGGATTGACCAATGAAAAGTGGTAAAATATTTATGACGTAGAAAAAGTAAATACTCGTTCGAAGGGATAGGAATAGGAACAAGTTATATAATATCATAACCGCCAGAATACCAGTGAACAAACCAAATAAGGTTTCTCTTAATTGACCTTTACTTTGAATCGTTTGGCTTGAACTCACATGAATCGGAACCACCAATTCGTCCTGTCCTTTAATTCGAAAGTATACGGTCTTGGTCTCTCCAGGACGAATTTTCAGTAAAAAAATTGGTTTAGGATCAGGAATAGCGCGGTCAGAAAATTTGGTAAGATCTGACACCAATTGCACCTCGTTATCGACGTGCATTTCTACAATATCGGTATTGGTTTGACCTACTTCAAGCATTAACTCCTCTTTAGTAGTACTATTCTGTACTACGGTTTTAAGCCAAAATGTGCTTGATGTAAATCCAAAGTTGAATACATCCAAGTCGTATTTCTGAAATTGATCCGTAGTGATTGCCTTTACATCTTGGATAGATAGTTTGCTTTCTTGATCTTCAAGAAACACAAAACTTCGACATCTCAGGGCATAGGAAGACTCATCTTCTATTTTTAGGAACTGACCGCTAACGTTTGGAGCCAGTAAACAAACCAATAATAGATAGAGAAGTCGTTTAGTCATGATTCGATATTTAAATCAAAGGATAAGTTCAATTTAAGCTGGTTTACTACTATTTTTCGTTTGAGCGTAGTGTCATCTCTCAATAAGTTAATAAAAGCTTGCTCGTCTTTACCAGTAGTCGGTAAATCGATACAATCTCCTATCATAACCACTCTTGCAATGTATTTTTCTGTTGGGTAGTTGAAGTCTCCTTTGTCCCCAAATTGTTTTTGAATTTCAAATCCTGCAGGCGAAAACAGAAACATGCTATAGTCTGAAGCAAGGCCATACAGTTTTCGTAAACCTAGTTGAGGTAAAAGTGCAATAGAAGCGTTGACCAAAATCCAACTGATTCCATATCCTCTGATTGTTTTAGAATTCCAAAGACCACATTGTTCTCCACAACCGGATTCAGTGTGATCGGTAATTTCTTTACTTACAGAAGGGTCTATTTTAGACACACCCTCTTCCATAGGTAACAAGTGAACGCCATCAGCTTTGTGAATTCTGATACCACCCATCATCTTATTATCTCGCATAGCGACAATACAGATGGCATTTGGATTTTTGGTCCAAGTTGGATTACTCGATTTTACTGAGGTCACGCCATAGTCCTGTAATACGTTGATATGACCTTCCAAATATTCTTTACACAAATCAGGTCGATCAACTGCTCGAAACGAATGTATTTCAAACGTTGTTGCTTGGATTGTGTTTACGTTTTTTAACCCTATATTCATTAGTTCTTTGCAAAAAATAATTGCTTCGAGAGGTTCCTCCTCAACGAGCGTGTTTGTATGTCTTTTCCTTTGAACATCCTAAATAGGAAGATCTCTCCTCTATCATCGTCAAGTGCCAGGATGCTTTTAAACTGTTCACGTATTTCCGTTAATTCTTCTTTAAATGGTTGTAATTGTTCGTCATCGCTATGATGGACAAATCGATTAAATATAAAAGTAGATGGACTAATCGGGTGGAAACCAAGATTCAGTTCGGTGGCTTTTAACCAAGCACGTTGAAGTGCTCTACCACCTTCAAAATAATCTCTTCTAGAACCGGAAGGCATTGAAATGAAACCAATACGGTCCGTGTTTTCAATGGTTTTTTGCATCATGGTTTCAAAACCAGATCCCAATCCCCAATCACGTAACTGCTTAACCACATTGTAGTTTTTAGAGACGTACAATCCGGCCTTTTCGGTTTCAGTGAGGTCGATTGTTCTTAAATCGATACCGTCACGGGTAGATTCAGCTTCTTCTTTTGTCCAGCGTATTTCTTCAATAAAATCCGTATGACCTCGGTCTGTCATCAAACGTATCCGTTCAACCGAACTCAAAACAGAACCAAGTTTTTCTTTTTGATCTGTAATCCAGGTTAATTTGGCTCCAGGAATGTGTTCACCAGCTTCTTGTATCAGGTCATATTTTTGTGGCTCAATAGCTACTAAATCACCTAACATCCGATTTGTACCTCTTTCTCTTATTTGAGTATATAGATTAAGGTCGTATGCGTTTGTTTCTGTGACTGGTTCAAAATCTATGACCGCGACTAACGGGTTACTATCATCAAAAACGAAATTGTAGCGGCCTTTTAAACTTAGTTTATTGGCGCCAAGTATGATGTTTTCTATAGCAGCACCAAAGGCTACCATTCCTCCAAGGTAATTATAGTCTAAAAAAGAGTTGGCTTGAGATTCATCTACAAAAGCAAATATTTGATTGTGTTTTACCAACCATTTCCACGGTTGCATATTCCCACCAGAAGGTGCGGTATGGGCGAGTTCAACCAGCTCTTCCGCTTGTGATGTTGTTAATGAAGCACCGCTAGATATTTTGTACTCGTTCGCTAGTTTGGTCATTTCGACGAAACTTAGAGGCGTGCTTTTAGCGTTGACGTATGGTTCGGGGATACTTGATGCTTCCTTTAGTTTATGTTCAATATCAAAATAGAAGCGACCTGATTTAATATTTTCGCCAAGTAAAGTTCTTCTGACGGTGTCACTTACTATTCCACCACCAAATGTTACTGAACTTGCAAGTTGCGGCCATGTATTTAAGGATTGCTCAATTTCAAGCATTGACGCCCGGAGCAGGGTACTGGTATCGTCTATACCAATCATATCCAACATATATGGAACTTTATCCTCGTTTGTTTTAAGGGTTTTTAGTTTTTCAATATTTAGTCCCTGAACCAAACCATGTAGAATAGGTCGATGTGGTTCAAGATCGAAACGTTCAATATCCAACATTGCCCTGTCGTTAGTTTCCATTATTACTGGAATACCTAAGTCACGTGCTTTTTGTCGAGCGATTATTTTTATATCCAGACCATCACACTCCTCAACTAAAATATCCAAATTGCCGTTTTTGGTAAAGAAGTCATCAATGTTCTGTTCCGTAATGCCATCCTCGTAGATGATTACTTTCAAGTATGGATCAAATTCAGCTATTTCTCTAGCTACTAAAATGGCTTTGTTAACGCCAATATTTGTGAGGCTAGCCCGTACTCGATTTAAATTGCTTAGATCCAACTCATCAAAGTCGGCCAGACGAATTTCACCAAAACTGCGCTCCATTGCCAAGGTGATTGCAACAGTTTGACCTACAGAAAGGCCAATAACACCGATTATTTTGGATTCTAAAGCTGTTTGTTCAGCTTCGGTTATCTTGTATTTGTTACGATTTGTTCGAATTTCTGCAAATTCAGCGTGCTCTAAGAGTCGTATTAACGTGTTATTCCATGGGTAATAAACCCAATTACCGATGTTGTCTATCGAACGTCCCCTTAAGTAATCCTCAATTAAATGTTGATATATTTCAGGATTCTCTTTGAATTTGACCTTAGGATTTCTGCATTTAACCAATTCCTTCAACTGATTTTCAATTGTATTGAAAATCTGAATTCCTGGTTTTTGTCTAATTCTATCTAGTACATCAACGTCAGAACCGCTCAGTGGTAGGGGAATTATATGTGCTTTGTGTAAATGCAAATACTAATCTTCTTTCTTGTGAAGATAAATAAGATGTTAGAGAATGTCTATAAGACCTTCATTACGAGCGCCTTAATTATGTAGGGTATTGTAGACAACATTTAAGTAGTCTTTTTTAGGCGATTTTCAACTTTTGTTGAAGAAAAGTTGATAAATTAATAATGTTGTATTACATTTGCTCAAGGATGTGCGGTGTGCATTCTACTTTTTACTACTACTACTTAATTATTACTACTTTTTAAAATTATTTCTCATGAGCACGAAAATTTCTGTTCTGTACCTCGATGATGAGGTTGAAAATCTGAATTCATTTAACGCTAACTTCCGTAGAGAATTTAATGTTCATCTTGCTAACAGTATCGATGAAGCGTATTCTATCATTGAGTCTAAAGAGATTCATGTTGTATTGTCTGACCACAAGATGCCTCATATTACTGGCATTGAGTTTTTCGAAACCTTGTGTAAGACGCATCCTTCAATTGCCAGAATCTTGTTAACAGGTTGTTCTGAATTAAACGTCGTTATTGATGGTATCAATCGAGGTCAAATATTCAAATACCTTTACAAGCCTATGAGTGTGGACTTAGTTCGCAAAACTGTGCAAGAGGCTTATGCTAAGTTTCTTGAAGACAAGAAGGGTCAAATGGAAGTTGTGGAGTTAATCGAAACAAACGAGAAACTTGAATTCATGTTAAGACAAAAGCTAATAAGCTAGTCTTACCACAATTACTTATTCCTTTTCAAACGTCGGTCCTTTGGGATTCCCAATGTATTTTTGTAGCTAATACAAGAGCATTGGATTTTAAAGACACCAAGTTAGGTTTTACCTTAGGAGACGCCAACGGAGTTGGGATGGAGGTTATGTTGCGTGCATTTTTGTCGCCATACCTCTTCAACCACTGTACACCTGTATTATACGGGAATGCTGAAGTGTTTAAGTTTTATTGCAAAGCGTTGGAATTAGACGATCTGCAGTACAATTTAATAACGGATACCGCAGACTGTATTGAGGGTAAAATCAACTTAAAAGAAGTTGGAAACGGAAATATTCAAGTAACACCTGGAGAGCCAAGTACTGATACAGGTGCTTTAGCCCTAGAATCGTTAAATGCGGCTATAGCGGATATCAAAATTGGGCAAATTGAGAATTTAGTCACTTTGCCAATTGACAAAAGCACCATCCAGTCTGACAGTTTTGCATTTGCCGGACATACCGATTATCTAGCAAAATCATTTGAGGTTGACGACTATATGATGTTGTTAACCAGCGATGATTTAAAGGTAGGTGTTGTTACGGGGCATATTCCAATTACTGAGGTTAGCAAAAAGCTTACTGAGGAAATCATCAGCAATAAAATTCAGATTTTATTGGAGTCATTGTACTTCGATTTTGGTGTACGAAAGCCAAAAGTTGCCGTTTTAGGTCTTAATCCGCATAGTGGAGACAACGGTTTAATCGGGAAAGAAGAACTGGAGATAATTAAACCAGCCATCGAGACTTTTACAAATAAGGGTCATTTAGTATTTGGACCATATTCGGCTGATGGGTTTTTCGGAACCAAGGCTTACGCACAATTTGATGCCGTATTAGCGATGTATCATGATCAAGGTCTGATACCTTTCAAACAAATTTCATTTCACAACGGAGTCAACTATACTGCGGGCTTACCCATCGTAAGAACATCACCTGATCATGGAACTGCATACGATTTAGCAGGTAAAGGTTTGGCAGATCCAACATCACTTGTGAGTGCCATTTTTGAAGCAAAAAAAATCTATCTAAATAGGCTAGAATCAAACGAATTAAACAAGTCACCACTGGCCTACAAAACACATAGAAGGGAAAAATTTAGTATTGGTGTGCCCAATCTGAAATAAAGTTCTTTTTTCCCATAAAATATACTAATTTTGCCGACCCTTTTGGGAGTGGAGATGTTACGTAAAGATTTCACAGTTGTATTCGGTGCATTAAAGGAAGGATTTCATGACTTTAAGTACCAGTTAAATGACGATTTCTTTGCATTAATAGAGCAAGATTTAATTCACAAAGGGGAAATAAGTGTTCTTTTAAATTTAGAGCGTTCAGAGCGTTATATGACTTGTGACTTTACCTTAACTGGTTGGGCTATGAAGACATGTGATGTTTGTTTAAGTGATTTGAAATATCCGGTAAAAAGTGTTCAGTCATTGCATATCAAAATAACTGATAAAGCAATTGAAGATGAACCGGATTTGATAAGCTTGGCTAGTAATGCATATGAATTGGATTTAACCAATCATTTGTTTGATTATATAGTCTTGTCTTTACCAATGAAGCTTGAATGCAAGGATTCTTTAAATCGAAAAGCGTGCGACGATAAAGTGTTAGAAATGTTAAGCAATTCTGAAGGTGAGACGGACAATTCCAATCATCCAGAATGGCAAAAACTAAAAGAAATATTTAAAAACTGATAGTATGGCTCATCCAAAGAGAAAAATTTCCAGAACTAGGAGAGACAAGAGAAGAACTCACGACAAGTTAGGCTACAAGCAACTTATCACTGATCCGAAGACCGGAGAAGTATCTCAATATCACAGATTGAACCTTGAGACAGGCATGTACCGAGGCATGAAAGTTATTGATGTAAACGAAGAGGCTTAAGCCTTCATTCAACAACTTTTTTATGAAGATTGGGATAGACGTGATGGGAGGGGATTTCGCCCCGCAAGAGACACTTCTTGGTGTTGTCAGCGCACTTTCTACGCCTGATTTAAGTGATGTTCATCTTACGTTAATAGGTGACAAATCCATTATAGAACAGCAATTGCAAGACAGCAATGTCTTGAATCGTGTTGACATTGTGCATACAGATGAAGTCATCGGTATGGCAGAACATCCTACAAGAGCAATTTCTCAAAAACGAAATTCAAGCATAAACATCGGTTTAAAAATGCTAGCAGAAGGCCATTTAG
>JBLHOC010000147.1:0-7938 GCA_047620825.1 Bacteroidia bacterium
ATCATATTTTAGAGGAATCACAGTTTCCAATTGAGTGTAAAACTTCATCTAATATGGTTACCGTCAAATGCATTATCCCTCAGTGTTACTATATATTATATTGTTTGCATGCAATATACGATGTTGCAATAGCTTAAGGAAATCAAAAATGTGTTATTAGTTACTCCATTAATTTTGAGCTTTTAACTGGAAATGACATCCTATTACATGTTGCAACCGCATCACCTATACAGCTCCTTTTTGTCTCCTGACAAACATTAAAAAAATTTACACCTAAACCACTGTTTACTAGAGACATACAGCTACCACTACTGGTGTTCCAGTGTTATATTATTTTAACACATATTCATATATTGGGTTACATACATGATTCAAGGAACATTATCAAGAAAGAAAACGGATTGCCATAATTAGGGCGGGGGGGCATTTCCACTACTTCTCACAGATTTTTTTGACTTTTTATTTTAAAATCTATTTAAGTTGTATCTGACAAGGTAATCCGCGAGATCAAGCCCTTGCTTCTTTTCCATATCTGTAGCTTTAAGTTCCAATAAATTTGAAACGGTAACCGATGCAATTAGGGAAAGTTCTTTTGCCTTATCATTCCATTTCTCAAACCCGTTGAGGTCGGGAAATAACGTAACATTACGCCCTTTTAATATACTACACTTTTCTTTGCTCAGATTGCTCAGACCTCCTGTCGCTACCCAAATGAACTGAGGCAAATATGCACTGGCAATGACTGCCGTCTTTTCGCTTTCCACAACTGCTACCGGTCTTGTTCTGTCTTTTAATAAATGTTCTCCGAACAAACATTGGCTTAATTCAAATACGGAGTTATTAAGAGCCTTATGAACCCAATAAATATGGTTACGCGGTTTTTTCACTCTTTTACCGCTACGTGAGTCGTAAAGCATAATTTTTCCTGTTCTTAATCTGCCTTGAGCATCAATTTGCCAGAAAACAGTTGACCCCGGCCAGTACTTTGAGGAAGCTATAAAATAACGACTTATCATTTCTTTGGTAATCTTATAACCGAAACGTTGAATTAAAAAATTCACTAACTGGTTTGTTTCGTATCCCTTGAGACTTGCCTTAAATACTTTAGAGTCAATAAAAGAAACCGGAATTGATATAGGTTGAGTAAACCTCGATTTGAGTGGTATACTATTGCTATAATTCCTATGGAGCTTGTTGTCTTGAAAATACTGCTTTGGAGTGTAATGGTAACCACATTTTATTTCACGATTGCACCTACCAACGTTGTTGTGCAGATGTGACTGAGTTTCATTATCAATATAACGTGAGAATGTTTTCTCCCTACCACAATGGGGAGCAGGACAATAATATCGGGTCTTCATGGTCTTGTACGGTTCTAATTGAAAACGGTAATTATTCATCATTTGATCATGTTTGCAAGTTGCAGCCCCCTATATAAGCTCATGCAAATTGCAATTGTGAAACAATACTTAAAAAAGCACTTCCAACTTGATTGGCAAGCTTGTCGATTTATAGTATTACTTGGATTCATGGGGAATTAACTTATAGTAAATTTTCTTATCAATTGCTTGCTTGGATAATTTAAAAATCACACCCTTATTGTTAGGTATTTCAGTGCCCGAATCAATTATATCTTTAATACGGGTTTCGATTGTTCTTTGACTTGCGTTGAAATCATCACATAATTTACCGAGTAACTCATTCCGTGTCATAGTCGACCCATCTCCCAAATACATTGTAATAAGCTCAACCGCTTCAACATTCGTAGCCTTACGCTTTCGACTGTTCATTACTCCTTTAATCTGACTTTCTTCAGCCAACACCAATCCTTTCTCGGCATTGCTATAAGTTATATAAAATGGTGTGTGCCTTGCTGTACTTCTACATTTCAAATATTTCACCCTTATAATATTCGAATCGTTTTGATTTGCATCTTTCTCAAAAGCTACCTGCATAACGGTACTTGCTTTATTCATTAATTCGGTTCCAAAATGCCCCCTAGCTTTGTCACTTTTAGGATTTTCATGAATAAGGCATAAGAATATTACATTAAGGTCGTTTATAGCCACATTCATTAGATCAATAAGCTCCATACTCTTATCAGTTTTATTGAAATCTTCAATACAATCTGTTGAAACATCAAGCACAATAAACAGTGGATTATCAGTTTTTTTCTTGAGATGTTTTAAGTACTCATTCAAGGTTTCATAACGTCCTTTACGACCAATTTGCAAAAGACTTATGTATTCGAAGTTGCTAGGATGATCTGCGCGATTATACCCCGCTTTCATTTGAATTGATTGCAATGCATATGGCAACTGTTCTGACAAGTTTCTTTCAGTATCAACATAGACAACTGTATGGTCAGCCTCAAAATTTGTCCTTGTGAACCCAAGAAGATTGTTTTGGTTTCCATTCAGCTTTAGAAATGCAGAACAGATATTCTCGGCTAACCTACTTTTGTGCACACCAGCTTGCCCCTGAATTACGTTTATGGTATGTGGAAATATTACTGCATTTTCACCATGTTTCAATACGGGCTTGGAAAATTTTATTTCAGTTGCTTTTTTTTCTTTTAGCTTTTTACGGGTTTCTAATACTAATCTTAAATTACTTGAACCAACAAGTTCATCTTTGGAATTGGTTAGTTTTTCTGCTTCGACCAAAATATCCTCTGGTTGAATACTGCTATTGATATTGTCAGTTAGGGCTTCATCAGAAACTGGATTAAAAGAGGTTAATTCTGTATCTTTACACTTATCCAAAGTATTAGGGGTAATGTTATGTTCGCGCATAGCTTATCCCTTTTTAGAATTGCAGTAATTATCAGCACTAATCGATATCTCTGTATGAGTCTTTCTTCTACCCAACATTAACCAAGTATCAATTTCCGATTTCAGAAACCTTAATTTCTTGCCGCTTTTATGTACTGGAATAGTCCTGCGACTAACCCACCGGTAAACTGTTGGTTTACTGGGTTTGTCTGGGTGATAATTACATAGTTGAGATAAATTAAGCCAGCAGTCACTTATGGCTTGATTTCCATTGTGCTTTTCAAGCAATAGCCTTTTAATTTCACCTACCTCATTAGATAGGTAAGAAAAGGCCTTTGGCAATGTTTCTAGAGTTAATTCTTGTGTCAAATGTTCCATTTACTTGCGCAATTAGTTAAACGCTGAGCAAACGTAATTTGACGTTAAGCCGTTAAAAATAGGTTAGTAATATTAGTAGTGTTTTCGTAAAATTAGTAATGAAATAGTAACCCTTAGGTCTTTCCTCTTGAAACTATTTAGACCAATTAGTACTTATTATTTTGTTATTGTATCCTTCAAAAAAATCACCCAATAGAGCAACGTATTTTTTCTGTGTGCCTTGATGTTTCCCTGACTCATCTTTATAGTACTTATAAAATACATTGTAAATTCTCTGTTTAGATGTTTTCCTGCTGATTTTAAACAACACTTTCGGACTTTCCTTTAACTCGAACGCAGCTGTTAAATACTTATGTAAATCTGGTTCAGACATGTAACCACTTTTGACTAAACCTTCATAGAAGTGGTTGTAAATGATATTCGATGAAACATGGTCAAAGTTGTTTATAAAATCAGCTTTATCCATTTCATTTTCAAAAGAGGCGGGTTTTGCCTCCCATTGGTTCAGGCTCAATATTTCCCTTATTATGGAATCAACGTTTTTCAAACTTTGAATGAAATGATATAGCCATAACTTTTTGAATAATTTCTCGTCTTTAGGCACAAGTTCGGTTATTATATAATGCTTAACAATACTACCTTCATCTTCATTAATTATGCAGTTATAATCAAAATCGTCATTTTTTGAAAATTCAGTTACATCAATAACGTTACCACACTTATTAACTATTGCATTTGACAAATTCTGTAAGATAAGTGTAATAAGTTGAGGGTTTGATTCTAATAATTGTTTCTGATACAAGAGATTATCACGCTCCAAGAATTCCTCACATAAGACCTCGTTATCAATATATATAAGAGACTGCACCTTCTTATTAACAAGGACTATATTTTGTATAAAGGTGGAAAAGTAGTGTAACCTGTCAATCAATTCATTCATAAGTTTTCAGTTTAGGTTTCACAAATCCAATATTATTTTATCTGCTGCTTCTCTTTTTGCCTGATCAACGATCTTGGCATAAATCTGAGTTGTCTTTAAATCCTTATGGCCAAGCATTTTTGAAACGGTATAAATGTCCGTACCACTATGTAACTGCAAAGTGGCGTACGTATGTCGGAAACAATGGAAGGTTATGTCTTTGGTAATTCCTGCTGCACCAATCCATTGAAACAAATGTTTATTGCCGTATGCCGAATATTTAAGTCCTTCGAAGACCTTGGTTTGAGACTCTTTAGGCTCACCCAATAGATTGTATGCCTGATCTGAAATAGGCAACACTTCCACACCTTTGGTTTTCTTCTGATCAAAATTCAAATACCACCCTTGATTTTCAACGTATTCCAACTCCCTCCATGTCATCTTTTGTATATCGGAAAAACGAAGGCCAGTTAATGCAGAAAACAACGCTGCTCGCTTTAATAAATCATTGTTGCAAGGTGTCTTAACCAACTTATTAAGTTCTTCCATAGTCAAGTATTCTCGTCTTGTTTCTGCCGTCTTGATAGGCTTAACTTTAGAATTTAGGTCGGTTTGAATTATGCCGTCTTTATACGCTTGTTTCAACGCGGCCTTTACCTTGTTAAAATACGAAACGGCTGAATTTTGAGATAGCGTGGTTTTATCGCTCTTGTTGCTTTTCGTAGTCAACAGGTATTCCTTCAAGTCTTCCAAAACTCGTTCGTTTAGATCAGCAAACTTTAAGACCCCTTCAGTAAATGATTCTATGTATTTAAGAGCAGAAACCCAATTGTCATGGTTGGAGTTCTTACGCTTGTTGGCCAGTTTTCGGAAGTATTCAACAAAGTTCCCTTCTCCTAGCTCCGTAATTCTCAATTGATCTTTTTCGTACTGGCTGTATATCTCAGGTTTGTTCAGATGGTTCTCACGTCTCTGGCGAATACTACTACCAATCTTGAGTGTTTCAATGTTATGTTCTTTGTCAATGGGTGTTTTAGGTTTATCGTAGATGTAAAGCCCTAAAAATTCTCGCCGTGTTGCTTTACCTGTTTCATGATGTGGTATAGCGGGATAAAAGTCCAAGTACAGACTTTTACGTCCCTTAGATATTGATTTCTGTCGTAGTGTAACCTTAGTCGTCATAATCAGATCCTTTTGCTTAACACCTCATCAATCAGGGCTTTAGGAACGTAGGCATACCTTCCTTGTCTTAGTTTTGGCATATCATGCCTCTTAACCAATTGTTGAATCATACTTTCTGAAACGCCATATTTACTCTTGATCTCCTTTAAATTATAACATTCGGAAATCTCGTATCGTACCTCGTTAACTATAATCTCGATTGGTTTGGACTGCTGCAAGACCATATCAAGTTCAGACCGTTTAACTCGAGTCATTCGTTCAGATAAGTTAACCGCCTCAATTGTCCCATTGTCTATCAATCGGTAAGTTGTACGAAGAGAACAGCCAAGTAAGGTAGCAACATCTCGAACGCTCAAAAACTCTTTAGCCTTTAAACTTTCAATAGGTCGTGTTTTGATACTCTTTGTATCCTGGTTACTACTTTCTATTTTTCGAGCTCTGAGACGAGCTTTATAGGCACGTTTAGAACACGTATCACCACAAAACCTAGTTACAGTAGTCTTTGCAGTGAACTCGTCACCACAATGCTCACAAATACGCTGTACCTGAATATTTGAACTCATTAGGTAGCTTTAAGTATCATTAAGAAGTAACAAGGTACAATAAGTGCCATAATTTCGCCCTCGAGTGGGCAAAACTTGTACCTCACCCGCTCGAGGTACAACAAAGGTACAAATAGATACGAAACAAACACATAGTAACGCAAACTAAGAATAACTTAGTAATGGCTAGATGAGTAGCTAGAACAATAGATTCGTGTAATTGTTGATTGTTTTATATTTGATTGTTTCGTGGTGGTTACTTTCCAATACAGAATCTCCCAAAAATTGAGCTCAACACCTCGTCATTCGTCACTTCTCCGGTAATCAAACCAAGGTAATACAACCCATCTCGAATATCCAGCGCAACCAAGTCACTTGGAATGTCGTTGCTCAAGCCCTCTAATACCGTCTGTAACGCATCAGAACTTTTGGCAAGCGCATCTGCATGCCGTGCATTGTTTACGATGGTTTCGTTACCGAATTCATAGGTGTCAACAATGTCTTCCAAACGCTTTAGCAGTGTATCTATGTTTTTGTGCTTGGCTGATATAGCGACTGTATTTGAAGGCCAGTCTTTCTCTTTAAAATCTATTGCGTCTATTTTATTGGCAACTAACACCACGGTATCCACTTTTGGAAGTTCAGTGAGTTCGTCGTGTAATGACTCTGGCGTTGTTTTCGTTACATCAAATAGATACATCAACAATTCGGCTTTGTCCATTTCCGCCTTAGCCTTCCCCACTCCTATTTGCTCAATGTGATCTGTACTCTCACGCAAACCAGCCGTATCAATCAACCTAAATTGAACACCTTTTAAAACAAACATCTCTTCAATAGTGTCTCGCGTAGTGCCTTCAATTTCTGATACAATGGCGCGGTCTTCATTCAGCAACGCATTAAGCAACGTACTTTTTCCTGCGTTTGGCTTTCCAGCAATCACAGTATTAACACCATTCTTCATGGCATTTCCAGCCACAAACGACGTCCGCAGTTTTTCAATATGTGTGATAATCTTCTCTACCAATGCCCGAAGCTTCGGCCTATTCGCAAACTCTACGTCTTCCTCGCCAAAGTCATTTTCTAATTCAATTAACGCTGCAAAATCTATCAGTTCTTGTCTGAGATAACTAATGTCTTCACTAAAGCCACCACGTATTTGACTAATGGCCATTTGCAAACTGGCTTCACTGTTGGAATGAATCATATCAGCAACAGCTTCCGCTTGAGCCAAATCCAATTTTTGATTTAAAAATGCACGAAGTGTAAACTCACCTGGGTCTGCCATACGAGCACCATTATTAATCATGGTCTCAATAACCCGTCTGACAATAAATGGTGATCCGTGACATGATATCTCAATAGAATCTTCTCCTGTGTAGGATTGTGGATTACGAAACAAACTCACAAGGACCTCGTCCACATCAGCATCTCCGTCTTTGATAAAGCCATAATGAATGGTGTATCCAGGTTGATCCTTTAATGGTTTGGTAAAACATGCGTCTACAATCGAAATAGCGTCATTACCAGACAACCGGACTATGGAAATAGCCGAAACACCAGCAGGTGTAGCAGGCGCAACAATGGTATCTTGTAAATTGAGCATAAGCTATGGTACAAAAGTACAATAGCACAGGGGATTTAGAAGTTCAGACTCATGCTATACTTGGTGTAGAACTCGAGGATCTCATTTACCGCTTCATCAGCCGTATCTACAAGCTTATATAGATCTAAATCTTGACGGCTCACATTGCCTTCTTCTTCTAACATGGTGGTCTTAATCCAATCTAGTAGTCCTTTCCAGTAATCTGTTCCCACCAAAATGATTGGGAATTTTGCTGTCTTTTGCGTTTGTACCAACGTCAATGCTTCAAACAACTCGTCAAGAGTACCAAAGCCACCAGGCAATACAATAAACCCCTGCGCATACTTCATGAACATTACTTTTCTTACAAAGAAGAAATTAAAGTCAATGAGTTTGTCTTGATCTATATATGGGTTTGAAGTCTGCTCGAATGGTAATTCGATGTTCAGACCAACAGATGCCCCTTTCTCTTCACTAGCACCTTTGTTTCCTGCTTCCATGATACCAGGTCCGCCGCCAGTAATGACACCTAAGCCAACTGAAGCAAGTTTCTGTCCAATA
>JBLHOC010000148.1:0-7770 GCA_047620825.1 Bacteroidia bacterium
TTCACGACACCATTTCTTCATAAAGCGGTGTACACGTTCACGCAAGTATGTTGCCATGCCTCTGTTGTGCGACGAGAAGTTGTAATCCAAAACCAATTTGAGACTCTTTAAACTATCGCACTCCGACTCAGGAATGTAATCGTACTTCTCCATTTGATTTAAAACCACATTACGCACCAACGTTGCATTGTTAGGGTTTCTGTGCGGATTATACTTAGAAGGCGCTCGTAGCATGCCAACTAAAACAGCTGATTCTTCTTTCTTAAGGGAAATGACCGGTTTGTTAAAAAAGGTTTTTGCTGCGGATTTGATGCCCGAGCTGTTACCCCACCTCACGGTGTTAAAGTACAAAGTGATGATTTCATCCTTGGTATATTGACGTTCTAGTTTGACGGCTATAATCCATTCCTTGAATTTTTGAATAACGCGCTGAATTTTATTATTTCCCTCCAGGTCGTGAAATAGGTTTTTGGCAAGTTGTTGCGAGATCGTACTCCCACCACCATCACGTCCAAGTCTGGTGACAGCCCTTACAAGCGCTTTAATGTCAATGCCGCTGTGGCTGTAAAATCGAACGTCTTCCGTGGCTACTAAGGCTTCCACCATGTAAGGTGGGATGTCGCCAAACTCAATGTTTGTTCTATTCTCAAGGCGATATAATTTACCCAGTAACTCTTCATCTTCAGAGTATATTTCGGTGGCGAGCGTTGTGTTTGGATTTGCAACTTCGTTTACATCTGGCATGTACCCCCACCAACCCCAGCTTACCGTAAACATGAATAAGACGAATAAGCTTAACCCTAATAGGTAGTAGCGCCACAATAATCTAGCGAGACTTTTTTTAGTAGATTTTTTTGGCGTTTTTTTACCAGCCATATTATTGGATATAATTTCTTACAAAGAACAAGGTATACGCATCAGCGTTACCGTCCATGAGCAAAGTACGGAAATTACTTTGAGAGATGATGTATAAGTCGTACGCACGAATGCCAAGGTCTTTAAAGAATTTGTCGTTTTTAATAAATTCGACATAATAGGCTTCGGCTTTATCCTTGTCAGAGAAGGTTTGTGCAGCAATCGCGTCTTTTTCTCCAACCAAATAGTTTTTTACCGAAATTTGATCGGAGTTGTGGTTTTTAGTGTTGTAGTCACTAAACCCTGCTAGAATATCATTTTTCGAACCACCATCATATATAACTACAAAATAGTGTTTCTCTCCTGGATCAAAAACATACTTCTTAGATTCAGTTTCATTTTCATCTTCAGAACCAATTTCTCTCAAATATTGCAAGGTGTAACTTGCTTGATTAGAGATTCGTGTGCCTGGATAAAGTTCTACAATACGCTGCAGCTCTATGATATATGCCTCTTTTCCTTTGGTTCTGCCCACGATTAATGCTTGCAGATAATCGAATTTGGCCCCTAGGCTATTACCAGCATATTTTTCATTTGCTTCATTTTTAAAGGCAAGTGCTTTCTCGTAGTCTTCATTTTTGTAAGCATTATACGCAGCTTTGTATAATTTAGAAACTTCATTATTCCCACCCATCTGCTCCGCCAATTCTCGGTTGTTAAGCACCAAGTTGAACGGGTTTTTTGGATATTTTTTGTCTAACAGTTTTGAATAACGATCGGCTTCATCTGTGTTCTCAAGTTCAGTTTCAATTTTATTGAGGATGAAGTATGTCTCAGGTTCATTTCTGCCATCAGGGAAGCGACTTAACAAGTTTGTTAAATACGACCTAGACTTAGTAAACTCTTTTAAATCTTCATAATATATTTTGCCTGTATTGAACAAAGCCTCTTCAATTTTTGCTAACGCAGCCGCTTTGGCTTCTTTAGAAAAAGGTATGTTTCGGTAGTATTTCTTTTTATCCTCTGCTACGTTTTTAACCGCATCTTGCGCATCTGAATCCTGATCTGGGTCATAGGAGTCAACTGCATCAGCATCCGTTGAGTCTGAGTCCTGGTTGTCAGGATTACTCAAACCGGCTTGCATACTCACGTATCTCCACAAGTCTGATTTTGGTCGATTACCCCATTGACGTTTAAAATCGTTTGACCCTCTGGCAACAGCCGCTTTGTTATAAAAATACCATGAGCCACCCACAACTGAAGTGGTATTTACTTTGTTGGGTTTTTTGAATGGATCAAAGTCATCAATTAAAGGCTTGTTTTGGTCTGCCTGGTCTTGCTCAATCTGCTTCTGTCTAAGGTCGTATGCTTGTTGTGCCGTAATTCTTTTATCCAATTCAGCTTTGGGCAATCCGGCCAATTTCAAAAGACTGTCCTGCGTGTAAACCATAACCAGGTTTTCAATCAAGTCAGTTAAAACAATTTGTTTCGCTTTAATGTATTCGTAATCAGCACGTTTGTTTGACATAAACATAGATGTACTATCGAAATACTTCTGAGAACTTTCGTAGTTCTTTCGATCAAAATAGATGGTGGCCAGGGCTAAATAGCTATTGGCCTTTTGATCTTGGTTTTTAACACTTGTGCTTGCTGAAAGCTTATAATATCGAATGGCTTCTGCTTCGTTTTCGGCCTGAATCTCCAGATTTGCTAGTTCATAATAAATCTGGTCATAGTAATCTATGTTCTTATCGTCAGCCAGCATTTTCTTTAAATACTTCCGTGGCGTCTTGAGAGATTTTTCGTCACTTAAACCAATCGTTTTAATTAATCCTAAGTTAGATTGAAACGCAAGTTCATAAGGTGGATTTAGCTTGATGGTTTTAATGAAATGACCTTTTGACTTTTCAATCTCTTTGTTTTTTAAATACAGTTGAGCGAGGATGAAATTGTATCGAGATCTTTCATCTCGGTCTTTTGTCAAATTTAATGCGGTTTGAAGCGCATCGATGCCTTGTAGGTATTTCTCTTGTTGAATGTATATCTCGGCAGAAATTGCAGCGAAATCCTTTTGCAAACGCTCAGGAAATTCGCCTTCTTTTTTAATGACACTCATGATGGCCTCAGCGTCATAAAACTTTTCTTGGGCTATATATGACATTAAAATTCCAAGCCTTGCATCATACCTACGCTCACCGTCAGGGAATTGATTCGCCACATATTGATATGTTTCAATGGCTGTAAACAAGTCATTTTGTAACAAGTAAGACTGGCCGATTAAATACCAGGCATCATCGACCCATTTACTCTTAGGGTGCTTTTTGATGACTTGAGAGCACTTTTTATAAACTTCTTCAAGATTCGGTTTCTGCGCTACTCTTTGTTCAGCAGAACCATATGGAAATACTCTTAATATTTGATTGTAATCGTCGGCATTCTGCCCCTTTAGGGTTTCCTTGGTTTCGCTTAATTGTACCTTGGCAATGTAAAGCCCATTGAACCTAGCGTTCATATTGTGCCAATTCTTTTTCACCCAACTTTCCTTCTGCTGACCGAATGCAGAGAATTGAATGAGAATTAACAAGGATAAACTTAGAAGTTTTTTAGGTGCAAATACTGTCACGATTCAAATTAATATTGGTATTAGTTATAACTTTGAAACTGCAATAATATTTTATAACTGGGTATTTTTAGCTAAGTACTTCCCACAATTGAAATGAAAGTATCTCGAATAAAGGAATTTGTAACGAAAAAACTGCGGAATCGGTATCGCTTAATTATTCGAAATGACCTCAATTTAGAGGAACGCATTTCTATGGTATTAACACCATTAAATGTTGTGTTGCTGCTCAGCGGCTTGCTGGTTGTTTTTACAGCAATCGCTATATTCTTGCTACCTATAACACCTTTAAGGTATTTGATGCCTGGCGGAGGTGACATTAATCCCAGAGATTTTACTGTGATGAAAAATCGACTTGACTCAATTGAACGAACAATGGAGTTAAGAGATCAACGAGATTCAAATTTGTATCGCATACTGATGAGTGTGGATACATTGCCATCAAGTTATCAGATGCATCAACCGGATGACGCAAATAGCAGTGGATGGACGTTTTTTCCAACTGCATCTGCCGGTGCAAGTCAAGTGACTGGTGCAAAAAACAAATCTGATAATAAAGATAATAAAGAAAGCCTGCCTTTAAAAAGGGTCTATTCCTTTTATACACCATTAAAAGGAATCATAACCGATACCTTTAATCTGCGTACCAAACATGTCGCAATTGATATTTCGTCGTATCCAAACGCCGCCGTTAAAGCGACCTTGGATGGCACTGTGGTGTTGAGTTCTTGGACACCAGAGACTGGACACATCATGTTATTGCAACACACCGATAATTTTATTTCGGTGTATAAACACAATGCTGTTTTGTTAAAAAAACAAGGAGCAAGGGTACGTGTAGGGGAAGTAATTGCCTTAATGGGTAATTCAGGTGAATTAACATCAGGGCCACATTTGCATTTCGAATTGTGGCATAATGGTCAAGCTGTAAACCCAGCAGATTATATTAAGTTTTAGAATCATCATATTTGTACTATGTTATCAAACAAAAAGAAAGAATCATCATCGCCGAGCGGCTCAATCAATGTTGTTGGAGCAGACACCACGATTGAAGGAAACATTACCTCAAATGGTGATATAAGAATTGATGGGACATTGATAGGGAAAGTGACGACGTCATCGAAGTTGGTGTTAGGCATTTCTGGTAAAATTGAAGGTGATGTGCATGCGAAATCGGCAGATATCAGTGGGAAAATATCTGGTAATGCCAGTGTCTCTGAAATTTTGTATTTAAAATCGACGTCAAGAATCGTTGGTGACATTTTTACAAACAAACTTGTTGTGGAGTCAGGTGGCGAGTTTAATGGTAAATGCGAAATGGGAAAAACGGCTATTCCAATTGATTCAACAAAGCAAACCAAAGGAGCTGTTGGTCAATAAATCTAAAAATCAGGGCTACCTGAAATACTCAGGACTGGCTTTTCAAATTGTGGTAACCATATTGCTTCTAGTCTATTTAGGTGGTAAGCTTGATGCGTATGTAGGCAACGAAACGCCTTGGTTTACCTTATTCGGTTCTGTGTTAGGTGTAATAGGTTCAATGGTTTACTTGATCGTAAAGGTCACCAAATCTAAATAGCAATAATTTGTTCTGAATTATTGGCATAGTCATACAATAAGTTCACCTTTGCGGCTGAATTTATTGTCAGTGAAATCGTATCTCACCAAGTTGATAATTATGGCCGCTGTAATTGCTGGAGCAATGCAGTTAATTCATAGTGCATTCAGTGTTCCTGTTTCCAATTGGAGTTGGGGCGCAATGGGCTTCTTTTTTGGTCTAAATCTATTGATTCATTTTCTATCTGAAAACATGGCTAAATCAAGCCAGAAATCGTTCTTAACATTTATGTATGGGAGCATTGCAATGAGATTTATTTTTAGCATATTTTTTATAGTTATTTACCTGATGGTCAATGAGGTAAGAGATAAAATTGTAATAGTGAATTTTCTATTTTTATATTTATTATTCACAACTTTTGAATTATATCATTTAGTTGCTAAATTGCGCACCGAAAAATAAGGAGCTGTTGATGTTTCAACCCACTGAAAATAAGGACTTTGTGAAAGTGTTTGGATTAAGAAAAATCTTATTGTTTGGCCTGTTTTTCTGTTTTGCGACTGCATTTGCAGGTGCAGAGCATGAAGAATCGCACGAAGATGATTCTGAAAAGAAGGGATTCGATGCTGGGGAGATGATTATGCACCACATCGCTGATGCACATCAGATTCACTTCTTAACCTTAAATGCAGGTAAAGAGGATGAACGTCATTTAACTATTCCACTTCCAATTATTTTGATAGGAGACGGCGCAGTTAAGGTGATGAGTTCAAAGCATTTTTACCATGGAGAAGAAGTGCATCTTGAAGATGGACATGCTTTTGCTCATGGAGATTACATAATGATTGATGAAGTCATCTATAAAAAAGATGCAGGCGCTGATCATGGTATTCTAAGAGCAGAAGATGGTTCAATTGCAAATTCAAAACCATTGGACATGTCTATTACCAAAACCGTTGTAGGGCTGTTCATATCAGTTATCATACTATTGTGGTTATTCATATCTCTTGGAAGAGCATACAAAAAACGTGGTCATACAAAAGCACCTTCAGGTATTCAATCTTTACTGGAGCCGTTGGTGGAATTTGCACATGATCAAATCATAGTTCCGTCAGTAGGAAGTAAAGAGAAGGCAAAGAAATTTGCTCCATTTTTATTGTCCGTTTTCTTTTTTATATGGATAGCGAACCTACTTGGTTTAATGAGTTTTTTAGGTGGATACAACGTGATGGGGTCGATGAGTGTGACTTTAGTGTTGGCCTTCTTTGTGTTTGTAATAACAAACATTAATGGGAACAAACATTATTGGAAACACATTTTTGCACCAGAAGGGGTTCCATTTGCCATTAAGCTGATTTTGGTGCCTATTGAAGCATTACAAATTTTTATTAAACCTTTGGTCTTGATGGTTCGTTTAACGGCGAACATCACTGCGGGACACATTATCATATTAGCCTTTACTGCGTTGATCTTTATCTTCGGACAAACCAGTGCAGTTGCGGGTTATGGGGTAGGTGTTGGATCATTGATATTTATGGTATTTATGTTCTTAATTGAACTGCTGGTTGCCTTTTTGCAAGCCTATGTATTTACGTTGTTATCAGCGTTGTACTTTGGTTCAGCTGTTGAAGACGGACATTAACAAGCAAATTTTTATTTAATACAATACAAATTTTTATTTCAAAATGGAATTACTTACAGTTTTATTACAAGAAGCGGCTTCAGCGGCTCCAGGTTGGGCAGGTGTAGGAGCAGGTATCGCAGCAGTTGGTGCGGGTATCGGTATTGGTAGAATCGGTGGATCTGCTTTAGAATCTATCGCTCGTCAACCAGAAGTGTTGGGAGACATTAGAGCAAACATGATTTTGGCAGCTGCACTTATTGAAGGTGTTGCACTTTTCGCCGTTATCGTTTGCTTACTTGTTATCATTTAGGCTAAAATAGAAAAATATATACTGGAGCCGATAGTCGGCTCCAGGATTTTTTCTTGTTTTAAACGAATTAAAATTAAGCATTTATGATTCTTCTAAATTTATTAGCAGCTCCTTTGGGTCTAATCATTTGGACCTCTTTGGCATTCATCATTGTATTAGTGCTTCTTAAAAAGTTGGCTTGGAAGCCAATTTTGAAGACCTTACAAGATCGAAACGATTTTATTGAAAAGTCATTAAAGTCAGCCGAAGAAGCGCAAGCTCAAATGGGTCAGTTAAAGTCAGACAACGAGAAATTGTTGGCTGATGCGAGAATTGAGCGCGAAAAAATGCTCAAAGAGGCTCGTGAAACCAAAGAAAGCATTATTGCTGAAGCTAAGAAAATAGCCTCTTCGGAGGGTGAAAGATTAGTGAGCAACGCACGTCAGGAAATTGAAAAAGAAAAGGCAAATGCCATGTCTGATATTACATCTCAGGTAGCCGCGTTGTCAATCGATATTGCTGAAAAAGTGCTTCGGTCGGAATTGTCAAATAAAGATAAGCAGACTGAAATTGTTGAAGAACACTTGAAACAGTCTCAATTATCCTAATATGTCAAGTAGAGTAGCAACACGATACGCAAAATCTCTAATAGACTTAGCCCAGACTCAATCGGTTGATGGCAAGGTGTATGAGGAGATGGCCGCTTTTAGTGAACTCGCTTCGGCGAGTGCAGACTTAAGAAGCTTAATGTCTAATCCACTTGCTTCTGCAAATGACAAACTGATTGTACTCAACAAAATATTCTCGGACGCTTCGGCATTGAC
>JBLHOC010000149.1:0-7677 GCA_047620825.1 Bacteroidia bacterium
ATGTGTCCCATTCGACACACTTTGAATCTTACTGGTTGTGACATCGTAACTATAACCAAATTGCATCGGACCGCTTACATAACCTAATAAAAGTGTTATCGCGTCAATTGTTCCCCATTGTCTATAGCCAATTCCACCTCGGTAAGTCCCATTGTTCAACATCGTAATGTTTAAATCAATCTGAGGTTTAGAATTATACTTAATCAAAATAGCTGGCTCTAACACATTGGCTCCCGAGCCTAAAGGCATGTTTGCTCCTGTCTGGATGTATATATGTTGAGCAAGCTGGTAAAGATTACCAGATGACCCACTTGCTGACAAATCAAATGTTGAACCATTCAGGTGCGTTACAGATGCACCCAAATAAAAATCTTCGATACCAGTCCCTAATCTGCCTTGTTTGTAATATACCCCTAAGCCAACATCAAATTTAGAATCAGTAATGTTCGCACCACCTGTTCCAGGAATTCGTGGATCTCCTGGATCTCTTGGTCTCCACTGTGGGTCAATATACCCAAACTGTGTAAAACCAAATTCTGTTCCTATTGATAATCTTGCAAAATTTCCTTGAATTGGAATAAAGTAAGCAAACTGGCCTTTAAATGATGTGGTTTTCATAAAACCAAGTTGATCATCATATATCGAAACCCCTGCCGCTGCTATACCTCTTTGTCTTTTCTTACTATAGATTTGTCCTCCCATGTTAAAGTTATACGTTTTAGGAGCAACGTTTTCTATCAATTTCCCACCTTCTATAGGATCCCCAGTTGTTCTGTCAATCCAAGTTTGATCGTCGTAACCAACCCACTGCCTGTGGGCAATGGCACTAGCGCAGATATAATCATCCTTTTCTCCAACTGTTGCCGGGTTATACGCCTGCTTTACAAATTTGAAATGTGAATAATATGGATCTTGCTGAGCCTGAGCAGAATAAGCAAGAAAAACGAAAATTCCGCATGTCAGAGTTTGTAGTAAAGTTTTACGCATATTCATTTGGTAAAGGCACAAATTAAAGTTAAAGTAATCTATAAATCAACTACATGACGTTGATAATTTCAAAAAGGTTGGGCACATATCCACATTTAGCGAATCTACCTATGCGTTATGACCAATTGTCAATGCGATAATGCTGAATTGAAAAAATGATGAAAGGCCTTTATGAAGGCATAATTCAGACATTCAATGATTCATGCGTTGCCTAAAACCTGCCTATAACCTTTAAGTTTAAGCGTCTACCTGTAAGATAATTGGGTACTCCGTACAGATTGTTATTCAAGTCTTTAACCCAAAAATAGGAAGCCACATTGTTCACCTGAAGTATGTTAAATACCTCGATACTAGCCCATAAGGATTTAAACGGCCCTCCCTTTTGGGATGTTTCTGTAAACCGTGCAATTTCTTTACTGAAGCCAATATCAACTCTACGGTACGCCGGTAAACTATAAGATTCATTGTACCTAAAAGGTCCGTTGAAATAATATGGCAAACGTGAGCCTATCACCAGATTCAATTGCATTTTAAAAGTGGTATCTGTTGGCAACTCATCTTGAAATAAAATTGAGAAATTTACACGTTGGTCTGTTGGACGCTTAATAAAACCGGTCTGCTGATTTTCCCCATTGTCGTCAACATATGAAATGTTTTCTTTCGTTGAGAGTAATGACAAGTTCACCCATGATTCTAATCCTGATATAAACTCCCCGTTAATCCTGGTATCGAACCCCATAGCATAACCTTCACTTGAGTTCACAGCGTCATACCTCAATTTTACGTTATTGATGGTGTACGGCACCAGATTGGTCATGTGCTTATAATACACCTCGTTGATGAGTCTAAATGGTCGATTCCATGCTGTAAATTGCAAATCGCTACCGACCACAAAATGAATTGATTCCTGTGCTTGTAATTGCTTATTTAACAGCCCTTTACTATCACGCAACTCTCGGTAAAAAGGTGGTTGCCCGTAAACCCCGAATGAGGCTGTAATTAACCAATCGCGTTTTTTAAAACTATCATACTCAGCTCTCGCATCAAGATAGTTTAAGTCAACAGAATCAATCTTAGAGCGTTCGATAAACGCCTCGTTTATTCTGTCATTTAAGATTTCATTGAACTTCTTATTTGGTTCAATAGAAAACTGTACTCGAGGAGAAATAAGATTTTGATTATTTAGACTCCAATAGTGCGATCGCAAACCTAGATTTAATCTTACGTTCCGCTTTTCATTGAGTATGATATTGTCTTGCACATAAGACATTACCCTAGTGCTTGTTAATGTATTTGTTCCTTTAACGAAATTATCCAAGTGTATTTCGTTAGGTGGATACAAGCCCGCATTGATCCTATATCCTGAAGAGTCATTGTAGTTCCATTCTCGGAGTTTGTCATGGATCGATTCCATTTGATATTTGACACCAATTTCCACATTGTGTCTGCCTCTTTTCCACCTACCCAAACCTTTTACACTTGAAACATTAATGTTTAATTTGTTTCGCGCGTGATTGATGAAATAGCCATATCCTAACACAGACTTTGCTTGTGCAAAATTACTGGAGCCTAAATTATTGTCTAATTCCTCTAACCTGTATGCGCCTTCAATGGTATACTGCTCCGTTTCGTCGCTCGTATAGTTACTACCAAGCAATTTAAATTCAGTTGAATCATTCACCTTAAATTCCACGGTCAATGCATTTAACCATGTTTGATATTCAATTCGTTCCGCCCCAGCAAATGCCACAAATAATCTAACTGCTTGTTGAACAGTTCCAAAGTTTGTTTCCCTGCTTTGTGGCTCTACCAAGTACTTATTTTTGGCGTACGTAGAAAACCAACTGACCTTGACTTGAGAGTTTACTTTATAGCTCAATAAGGATTGAAAATCCACAAATTGAGGTCTATAATCACCGGAAACATCTAAGGAACCGAGGATATACTGTAAGCTCCGATATCTCGCTCCAATAACGTAAGTTAAATTGTCTTTTCTCTTACCAACGTCCAACCTATCCTGCACATGTACACTTGCGCCCAATAGACTAAGCTCAGCAGTTCCAGCAAAATCTTTTGGTTTGTTGTATTCGACATCCAACACAGACGACAATTTGTCTCCATATTTAGCAGCAAAACCACCCGAAGAGAACTTAACATTGTTCGTCATGAAGGGGTTGATAAAGCTTAGGCCTTCCTGTTGACCACTTCTAGCAAGAAATGGCCGATATACTTCAATGTCGTTTATATAAATTAAGTTTTCGTCGAAGTTTCCTCCTCTAACGTTGTATGACGAACTCAATTCGTTTCGCTTGGATACACCCAAATTAACTTTGGCAATTAGATCTTCAATCTGAAATTGAGAGAACCTCACCAACTTCCTTGGATCCACTTCAACGACATTTATATCATTAGGTGGCCGAACATCTTTGGGTGGTGGAGGTACATTCACATAGGGGAGCTTAAAACTGGACAGTTCAATGATCAGATGACGTGTAGAATTTGGTTTGGGTTTTCGTACAGATTTTTTAAATGTTTTTGAGAAATACTTTACAACTACTATGTGGTCCACATTGGCTTCAACGCGAACAGAAAAAGCACCTTTGCTATCCGTCTTTACAATTGGCTGTCCATCAATATAAACTGGATAATCCTTCAACAAACTGTCTTCATAGTCTGTCACCACGCCGGTAATCGTAGCCATTTCAACCTGAGCCGTAACAGAAAATACAGCGGTTAGCATTAATGCTGAAACAGCAATAATCAATTTCGTTATGGTAATCAATGATTTAACCAACGTGTTTTTTAAGGTCTGCTATAGTTTGTGTTGGGTTTGAAGAGGAGAAAACTGTGTTTCCTGCCACCAAGACGTCAGCGCCTGTGTTCACTAAAGTTGAATAATTGTCAAGATTTACACCGCCATCAATTTCGATATGAAGCGCCGTATTGGCTTTGTTTTTTAAAGCAACAAGATCTGATATTTTCTTGTATGTGTTATCAATAAACTTTTGACCACCAAAGCCAGGATTAACACTCATAATAGTGACTAGATCAATTTCAGAAATTAAATCTTCTAATAACGCAACAGGGGTATGTGGATTCAGTGCAACTCCAGCTTTCATCCCTGCAGCTTTTATCGCTTGCAACGTTCTATGTAAATGTGGACTCGCTTCGTAATGGACAGTCAATACTGATGCACCGACATCTCTGAACTGTGTTATGTATGTTTCTGGTCGCACAATCATTAAATGCACATCTAGAGGCTTTGTGGCCACTTTGTTCAACGCTTTAATAACTGGGAATCCAAAAGAAATATTAGGAACAAAAACGCCATCCATCACATCCACATGAAACCAATCGGCTTCGCTGGCATTAATCATTTCAGCGTCGCGTTCAAGATTATTAAAATCTGCGGATAAGACAGAAGGTGCAATTAGGTGACTCATTTATTTAATTTTTATTTTTTCGATAACACGTTGCCCAATATGCTGATTTACTTTCTCAACGATGGTTTTTTCGTGAAAGTATAAATCATTTTTTAAAGGGGCTGATAATAATTCTAAGTAAAGGGTTTTTCTGTGGATGGATAAGCGAGTTGTGTTTTTAGCGATTGTTCTTCCCATTAACGCTTCCCACTCTTTCCGCAATCTTGTTTCAACTAGTTTATCAGACAGATGATATGAATCCATCATGCTGTTAATCAAATCCTTAAGTGACTTTTCTCCGCCCATCTAAACTGTTCTACCTAGGTGCTTTCAATATTAAAGAATTTTTTCTCGGTAGCCACTTCCTTTAGTTTCAATTTTAGCCGCGATTCACTTGTGTCTGTAATAAAAATTTGACCAAAATCTTCCCCAGAAATTAATTCCAACAACCTGGTGGAACGGAGGTCATCGATTTTCTCAAAGATATCATCTAACAGCAACAGTGGTTTTCGGTTTAATATCGACTTCATATACAAAAATGAAGCAAGGTGCATGGCTATAGTTGCAGATTTGATTTGCCCCTGAGAGCCAAACTTTTTAACCGATACTTCATTAATCAATACGTCAATATCGTCTTTGTGTATACCTGCTGTAGTACGCTGGGCCATCAAATCTTGATTCAGACTCATTTTCAACATGGCTTCAGCGGGCATCTCGTCTAAATGCGAATCTAATTGAATTGTTAAGGTCTCTTCTTTATTCACTAAGGCTATGTACACTTGGGTTAATGGCTCGATAATGTCTTCTAAAAAGGCTTTCCTTTTGGCATGAATTTCATTTATGAGCGGTATAAATTGTGCATCAATGGCCTCAAGCGCCAATAAATCTTGATTCTGTTGTAAGTAAAACTGCTTTAACAATTCGTTACGGTTATCCAATAATTTATTGTGTTTGATAAGTGCCTTGAGATAAGGTCTATCTGAGTATCCAATGGCTTTATCCATAAACTTCCGGCGTTCTTCACTGTTTCCAGTTAGCATGGAAATATCTCCAGGTGTAATCATTACGGCAGGAAGAAAGCCAACATAATCTGCCAAGCGTTTTACAACCGCACCGTCTTTTTTTAAACCTTTTTTTCCGTTTGCTTGTAAGCCAATACTCACTTTAATTTGGTTGGATTTTTTAGCGATTTCTGCCTCCACCAATGCGAATGATGCATCAAACTGAATGCTATTGAAATCGATTCTACTGAAATATGACTTCCCACTGCACACGTAATGCAAACTATCCAGCACGTTTGTTTTACCTGCTCCATTTTTTCCAAAAAAACAATTCAGTCCATCACAAAATTCGAACACCGATTTCGAGTGATTCTTAAACTGGGTCAAACTCAATTTTTGGATATACATTGTATGTTACGGAAATTGTATTTTTGCAGCCGGTTAAAACCAACTCAAGTTGGTTTTATTTCCTTCTGATAATTATGGCAAAAGTAAAATTTACAAAAGAGATTTATACCAAGTGGTTTAAGCAAATGATGCTTATTCGACGGTTTGAGGAAAAAACAGCTCAATTATACGGTAAACAAAAGATTCGTGGGTTTTGTCATTTGTACATTGGCCAAGAAGCAGTAATCGCTGGAACGATGACGGCACTTAAGTCAAACGACAAGCTAATTACGGCTTATAGAGATCACGGTCATGCGTTGGCATGTGGCATACCGGCCAATGAAGTGATGGCAGAGTTGCATGGCAAAGCTACTGGCTGCACAAAGGGTAAAGGTGGCAGCATGCATATGTTTAGCAAAGAACATAACTTTTTTGGTGGACATGGTATTGTCGGTGGTCAAATTCCATTAGGAGCTGGTATCGCTATGGCGGATCAATACAATGGAAATAAGGATGTGACGGTTTGTTATATGGGTGATGGAGCAGTTAGACAAGGTGCCCTGCATGAAACATTCAACATGGCCATGTTATGGAAGTTACCTGTGATATTCGTTGTAGAAAACAATGAATATGCCATGGGTACATCTGTTGAAAGAACAACAAACGTATTAGACATTCATAAAATTGGTTTAGCGTATGATATGCCAAACTTCCAAGTGGATGGCATGCGTTGTGAGGATGTGCATGATGCTATATTAACAGCAGCAGCAAGAGCTCGAAAGGGAGATGGACCTACATTCCTCGAGATTAAAACGTATCGATATAAAGGTCACTCAATGTCTGACCCTGCTAAATATCGAACTAAAGAGGAAGTTGCCAAGTACAAAGCCATTGATCCCGTTGAGGTTATTGGCCAAACTTTAATCAGCAAAAAGTGGGCGACTCAAAAAGACTTAGCCAGCATGGAAGCTGAGATTGTTGATGTGGTGAACGAGAGTGTTGAGTTTGCTGAAAATTCTCCATATCCGGAGGTGCATGAATTGTACACAGACGTTTATGTAGAAGACTATCCGTTTATTGTCGAGTAACGATTATTTAAAATACATTTTTAAGACCTATAATTGCAAAAATTTTAAGAAATGAATAACGAGGAACAGAATAACGAAGAAGTTGTAAAAAGCAAACCATTTTCCGTTATTCAATATATCGAAGACAATTCGAAAAACTTGATGTATGCGGGTATTGCTTTAGTAGTAGTTGCTGCTGGTTTTTGGTATTACACTTCTATTCTTACGCCAAAGAAAAATGGTACAGCAAACGATGAATTATATCAAGCTGAAGCGTTTTTTGAGTCTGATTCATTAGACCTAGCTTTGAATGGCAATGGTGATAACATTTTAGGCTTAAGAGATGTAGCAGACGAATATGGCAGTACACCTGCTGGAGAGCGGGCTAAGTTTTTAAGTGCTCGTGCCTTAATGGAGAAAGGTTCATTTGATGAAGCTTTAGAATATTTAGAATCTGTATCGTTCGATGATGAGATGGTTGCTCCTTTGGCACGCTGTCTTGAAGGCGATTGCCAAGTGCAACTAGAAAATTTTGATGCTGGTTTGAGCATGTATTTGAAGGCTGCAAAAATGCGCGACAATACGTTCACAACACCATACTGTTATATGAAAGCCGCTCGACTTCAAATGAAAATAGAAGATTGGGCAGGTGCTTTGAAGTCTTTACAAGTTGTAGAAAAAGAGTACAAATCGTCGCAATATGCGATTAACGTAGACAAAGAAATTGCGTTCGTAAAAGCTGCAATTAAGTAAGCTTACTCATGTCTTCGAAAGACAAAAACTTATCTGAATTTGGAGGCAAACTCCCTATCA
>JBLHOC010000150.1:0-7672 GCA_047620825.1 Bacteroidia bacterium
GCAACCTAGAATTTTCAGGACGAATTGACCATCAAGTTAAAATACGTGGTTTTCGTATTGAGTTGGGGGAAATAGAAAACAGTTTGTTACAGTTAGAAGCGGTTGACTCAGCTTTGGTGCTAGCCAGAGACAATGGAACTGACAAGCAGTTGATTGCATACGTGAAGTTATCACTCACGCGTGAGATGAACCTGACAGAAATCAAACATTCGTTGGTGAAAATACTACCTGTTTATATGTTGCCAGATGTCTTTATAGAAGTGACAAAATGGCCACTTACGCAAAATGGGAAAATGGATGTCAAAGGATTACCTTCGCCAAGTGAACAGTGGGTTGAGGGAGAATACATCAGTCCACAAGGAGAAACTGAAGTAATTCTCGTTCAAATCTGGGCAGAATTATTGGATTTAGATGTGAGTTCAATCAGTGCTAAGGCAAACTTTTTTGAGTTAGGAGGATATTCGTTACTGGCCGTTAGGTTAGGAGCAATATTAAGGCAAAAATTAGGAGTTTCAGTTCCCGTTAGAGTTATATTTGAGAATGGTACCATCACAACGCTTGCCCATTACATAGATCAAGTTAATTGTGAACATTGTGAATATGGAATTTCAACTCTAGCACTAGACACCCCACAACCACCAATATTTATAGCACCGGCATTAGGTGTAATGGGAATTTCGTACCATAGTTTTGCCTCTAAATTATCGGCTTTTTTTCAGCCTTTCCTTCTGACGACTCCTGGAATAGATGATTATACGAACGATGTTAACACTATTTTGAATTACGACTTTGATCAACGACTGGAGCAATGGTTTAATGCAATTGTACAAACACAAAATTCTGGTATATACAGGTTGCTTGGGCATTCTCGGGGAGGGGATGTTGTCTTTGGTTTGGCACGAATGCTCGAAAGCAAAGGAAAATTGGTTGAGATTGTACTTATTGATTCATTACTAGATTTACCTCACAAAAAGGATTTCAAAGAAGATCAGGATCAAAATTTCCAATATTTAACTGAGTTAGCTAATACAGACAATGAAATCCATAGCACTAAGTTGCTCAGCAAACTCCTGAGTCAATTTTCACTAGGTACCAAAAATATACTGGACGATGTTAGTGCCATAGAAATGAAAACCTATGCTAGAGCTATGTTAAAACAACTTGAACTGTCGCACAAATTTAGTGAAAGCCAAAAAATTTCGGCGCCAGTTTTACTAGTAATGGCAAATAAAGGTATCAATATTGCGAATGACAAACGAGAAATAATCGAACGAATTGAAAGCTGGTGTACAAGTGATTTTGATTATTATTCGCTAAAAGGAGATCACAAAACGGTTATTAACAATCCAGAGCTAATAGTAAGACTAAACAGTTTCTTTTCATAATCTGCAAATAGTTGAAAGCATGGCCCGGTCCCGTAACGACATGGCTTTTGCTTTCATATTTTTGCGAACGGTTGTAATGAACCTCACCTTTGTCCAATAATACCGCTTCCAAAGCTTTACTCAAATAGCCTTTGTCACCATACAATTTATCTGTCAAACTTTTTGCTAATTCACGCACAGGTTGGATGTTATGCGAATTTCCTGCTGTCACTTTTGCAGCAACAATTTTACCTTGATGGTTGACGGCTAAGTGCAGCTTTAAGCTACAAAGACCATTGTGCCTTTACTTCGTTGAGCGATACCATCGAAAGTTTTATGTCTTGGTATTCGGATGTTATGACATACGTTGATGCATGTAGAATCAATGAATTCAAACCTGTGGGCTTTCCTTTAAGTGATGTGAATAGGCACGATGACCCTAGGCATGACAGCTAGGAGTCATGTGTAACTCAGTAAGTTCGGAAACTCATCCTTATACACAAGTGATACATACCCAAGATAGTAGTTCTTGAAATCACGGTAATGTGACATACGATAACTAACGACAATCATCATAATTTCATTGGTTGTCATTTGCCTTTCTCTTTGACGTTTTTGCGTACTGTCTGCGAGCAGTTGTTTGCGCCATTAAGGGAGAAATACTTTGCATAAATCATCGACATCGCAGTACAACTCAACTAAATTCTTCATGCCTGTACCTTGTATAATTCGAATCGTCTTTTTCGAAACATCCGATCTTGGAACAGACATTTAGTTCAATTTCTTAAACCGAATTCGAGTTAATCAACATAGTGATGACACTGAATATTTCAGTCAGGACTTCTCATTTGAAATGCTATCAATTAGCACTCCAAATAAGGAGGAACTCAGTCTTTAGTCAACTCTATTTAAAGAAAAAATTACAGGTTTATTTATATAATTACGAAGAGGCCAATAGCACGAAAATAACGTAGTGAATACAACGGCAAGAAAGCTTAACGCGCTCACCAAAATCAAATTTGTACTCACATAGCTTTGGAGTTGCGCAGAGTCTAGAGAAAAAACGCCTAATAATATGAGGACACTAACTAAAATACCGAACCCCACCACTCTACTATACTCCAAGACTATCATTGTAATTAGGTCAAAAGGTTTTGCTCCGATAGCCATGCGCGTTCCTAATTCGACTCTACGCATTTGTATGCTATAGCTTAAAATTCCATAAAGTCCTATTGTTGCTAGGGAAAAAGACAGTATCATTAATGCAGCACTAGTTACCGCTGTCACATATTGACTAAACAACATTTTTGCATGAATTTCATCAACCTTTTTCATATTAAAAAGTGAAAAAAGACTTGTTATTTCATTCACGTTTTCAATAACTTCCTCACGACTGATAGACGTACCTGGTATCAATTTAAGCATCATTTCAATCGAGTGCACGGAAGAAGGAGTATATATACGCGCAGGAGCCTCTGTCTGACCTGGAAGATTCACGCTCTTTACGACACCTGTAATCGTAAATATTTTTTCTTGCTCTGTCTCCATTCTCATCCCAATAGCCGAGCCAGTAGGTGCTAGTATGTTGGCAAAAACATCGTTTACAATCATCACTGCATTTTCATTTTTTATATCCGCTTGAGTAAAGTTGTCTCCCTCAAGTAATGATTGTTTGATTATTTTAAAATAGTTGCCATCAATGCGTTTGGAATCAGTTGTGTAGGGCGTACCACCCTGTGTGCTCATTAGTATTATTTTTGCAAAGCCATCTAGTGGTGACTTAGCACTTGAGACAAGTTCTATCTGTGGAAGTTGAGACAAATTGTTGCGTATGCTATCACCTAAAGAGGGGCCTGAAATTTCTTCCAACGTTGGCAACCTAGCAACAGCAAAGCCAACATCGTATATACCTTTGGTTTCAATACCAGTTGGTTTATTGATCAGTAATACAGAATCTCTGAATAAACCAACGTTAATAAATATTAACGTAAAAGTAATTGCAACTTGACTTATGATAAGTACATTTCGAATCCGCTTTGAAACTTGGACACCAGTGCCTTTGCCACTAGACTGCAACATTTTACTCAGGGAATTATAGTTAATCATCTTTATGCTTAGCCAGCTAAAGAAAAAACTAAAACCAATTGCAATGCAAATCGCAGCAATTGGAGTAAAAACATTGAATGAGAATTCAGTAGATCGAGGAAATATTTGATTCAAGTGGACTTTGATTAACATCGAGCCTACCGAAGAAATCATCAGAGCTAACAGTCCTGAAATGAACATTAGAAGACCTGATTCAACCATTAATTGTTTAAAAATATGCTTCTTTTTTGCACCAAGGACAGCACTTACTGCGAGGTTGTGCTGTTGTTCAGCAGCGCGCGAAATGAACAAGTTGGCTATATTAGCAGAGGCAATCAGAACCAATCCAATGACCCCGGATACCAATAAATACAATATTCCGGACGTTTCCCCCACGACAATTGATTTGATTGATCTTAATTTGGCTTCTGTGCTCCATCCTTTATAGAATGGTAAATCAGAAACACCATTTTGCCAGAATTCATTAAGATAAGGGCTAAGTGTTAGCTCGGCAGTGGAAGAAGATAACTCAGGTAACATTTTACCTATTATAAATAAAGCTTGATAGTTATCCTCCCACAATAATCTTCGAGGCGTATCTACTAAGTTGTAATCCCAAGGCAACCACACTTGAGTGTTTTGACCTGTTTTGAATAATTGCGGTTCTATAAAACCCTTGTCAACAACCCCGATAATACGGAAGTTGGTGTCACGAAATCTAAGTGTTTTATTGATAATTGATTCATCACCCCCGAATTCATTCTGCCATGTTTGATACCCTATAACAGCAACAGGAATATGGCTGTCTATACTTTCATTTGTATCAAACCTCCTGCCAAGCAACATTTTTACGTTAAAAAACGAAAACCACTCCGGAGTTATGTACGTTGTTGTGAGTGTTGGCTGTGATGGGTGTGATAAGAGAACGTTCTTTTCATAGAAACTCAAAGCTACGGAACTGAAAACACTGGGGCTATTGTAAAGTTGAATAGCTTCAGGATAATTAAAAAACTGGTTGTTTTTTTCTCCCGCCTGACTTGTTGTTTGTTTCTCAACTACATACAAACTTTCCTGTTCTGGGTATGGTAGAGGCTTTATCAATATTATATAAACGAGAGTCAGGACACAAAGTAATGCGCCTAACGTCAACCCCATGGTACTCACTATAGCAGCGACAAAGCCGGGCCTATTCCTAAGGCTTTTCCAGACTTGTTTAAACAAGTCAATCAACTGACTCATACTGCCTCCGACATTTTAGTTGTGGTTGTCAGTTCGCCATCCAATAAATTAAGTTTTATTTTGGCCATGTTTGCATAGCGGTGATCGTGGGTAACAATGCAAATCGTCGTACCCTTTTTATTTAGTGAGTCAAGTAAATTCATAACCATATCGCCGCTTTCTGAATCCAAATTACCGGTTGGTTCATCTACTAATAATATTGCAGGGTCTCCGATAAGTGCGCGTGCGATCGCGACTCTTTGTTGTTGACCACCAGATAATTGATTTGGTTTGTGGTTAGCCCTGTGAGACATATCAACCATCGACAAGCAGTAATTGACTCGTGTGATTACATCACTTTTAGAAACCGGGTTTTGTTGATAGCGTAATGGAAGGGCAATATTTTCAAAAACTGATAGTTCATCAATTAAGTTGAAAGATTGGAACACAAACCCTATTTTACTATTTCTTATTTCTGCCGCCTGGTCCATAGTTAAATCAGTAACATCGATTCCCTCAATGAAGTACTTGCCGTCGGTAGGCATGTCCAGTAGTCCCAAAATTGCCAATAGCGTTGATTTACCGCAACCAGATGGACCAGAAATAGATAAGTAATCACCTTTGTAAATGGAAAGCCCAACGTTCTTCAATGCGTGCGTTTCTAGTTCATCTGTTTCAAATATTTTTGTAATTCCCTGCATTTGAATTTTGAGGCTCTTAGCATTTGTTTGCATACGTTACTCCTGTATAGTTTATTATTAATTGTCTATATAGATTTTTGTTTTGGACTCTGACAAATCTGACAGATCTGAAATAATGAAACGCTGCCCCTTTCTTGCTCCTGAAACTATCTCGATAAAGTGACCTGCTTTTTGGCCAAATTTTAATGTACGTAGTTTTGTCTGAGAATTATCGTCAGTTACTTGATAGATATTGACTACACTGTCTGCATTTAAATTTGCTGGTCGCTTAATATAGTTTACTTTTTCTAATGTTTTAATGAGAACCGTACCATCCACATCCAAGTAAGGTCTCGCACTTAGTGGTAACACTTTAGGCAGCGCAATCTCAACCTTAACTGTGTTATTTTCAACGATGGGGTCAATACGAGATACTCTTCCCAGTATTTTGTCTCTTCGGGTGTCAATTGTTACTGACTGTCCAATAACTAATTGTTGTGCTTGGTTTTGCGGTACCTTGATATTTGCAATTAAATCTGTGGCACTTCCTATTAAAGCTATTTCTTGCCCTGCAGAAAGGCTTTGACCAAGTTCCACCGAAAGACGCTGGAGTACACCTTCAAACTCCGCTTTAACTTCAAGCTTTTTTAGGTGAGTATGGGTTAATTTAAGCCGCCCGATTTGTTGTTTTATTTGCTCTTGTTGTACATTGATTGCTTCTTGGTGAACGAGTTTTAGTTGATTAACTCGTTCCACCAGAATTGAGATACGTTTTTTAAGTTGCTTTTCATTCAGTACAGAATACTGAAACGTCAATTGAGAAACAATCCCATTTTTAATAAGTCGCTCTTCGGCTTTACGCTTTAAGGCTGACATTTCATATTGTGCAGTTACTTCTTCAATGTTGGCCGATTCAGCCAATAATTCTCTTTTATTGGATAGCATCAATTGTTTGAGGTTGGCTTGCTTTTGAACCAACTCTTGCTTTGCATCTTCGTGTTTTTGAACTAACTCTGCATTTTCAAGCACTGCTATCACGCTTCCAGCAGTGATTTGTGCGCCTGGTTTTAGGATTATTTGTGTGACCACTGAGTCACTTGTGGCTGTGATTAATCGTTGTTTGTTAGATATCAACTGGCCGAAGCCTGACACGGTAACTTGAATGTCTCCATTTCTAACTTCTTCAATTACGAGCTGATCTCTTGAAACTCTTAGAGGACCTAATGATTGAGTCACAAGTTGGATGACAATAAGAGCAACGCAAATCACTCCGCATATAACAAAAAACATTTTTGAAAAAAGTGAACGCTTTTTAGGCTTTTTTATAATGTCCAAAATGGCTAGCTCCGTTTATTAGGCATATGAAACTGCAACACACAAAAATTGAATTTACGGATTAACCCGCATACATGGTCTAAAAAAACACTATATCAAACTGTTTCGCAATAATGACTGCAATGGCGAGCAAGGTATCAACTGAAGGAGAACTCGAATTGTGTACAGTACAATTTAGTTGTTTTAGTCCTAAGTTAACCTGACATATCCACTTGGAAAAGTGGATAATTACCCGTTCTGTGAAAGTGTCAAATCAATAAATCAAACTAGCAAGGTAATTTTCTATTGTTTTTAGCATGTTCTAAAACTAGTAACTAATTATCCAGAAATTGGATGACTGCCTTAAATGTATTCGAAACTACTTCACGATCCTCCCAATCAATACTATCCCAATCAATACCCATATCTATTTCTGATAAGTTACAAGTTAGAAGTTTTCTAATAGTGTCAATTGACTTTATTGCTTTAACTTTAAATAATTTGGGCTGTTCACTAATTAAATTTTTCACTCCTTCAAGCGAATTTGCTATGTCTGAATCAATTTTCCTTTTGTCAATAATTCCAAGTGTGGATTTATTGAACTTCAATTTGTAGTCAGTTTCAATATCAAGTATCAATTTTTTACTACTAATAAAAGTCTTTTTTAACCCTGACTCATATGCCTTGAGCACTGAGGGGTAACGCGTCAACACATTGTAGTTATCATAAGTCCCCATCGATATACCTAGCTTAGTAACGGAATCTCTAATAGTGAGTTTACTAAAGCCTAGTTTGACTCTGGCTCGACTCAACGTATCCAATTCATGTGACGCATTTAAGAATGCCAATAGCTTACCATGTTGAGGTAAATCTTCCCTGCTTGAGTTCTCTAAAAACTGCTTTGTTTTAGTTAGTAGAGGCTTGCTTTTATATACTTTGAACTGAGATGCAGAGCCATATCCTTTCGAATAAATAAGAGCAAAATAGCGTCTGTGACCAGTTATCACTTGA
>JBLHOC010000151.1:0-7516 GCA_047620825.1 Bacteroidia bacterium
CCAGAGTTCTTGAATTCGATAAAGTCTGAATATGCAAGACCAATCAATTTTGTGAATTTTTTCTTAATCATGATTAGTTAATTATGTGTTTATCTACTGAGGATGATAATTATACGAATATAATCGTCTTAAACTCATCAATGAGTGATGTTTAAAGAGCAATTATCTGATATAAATAAAAAGCAACTCGCACGATCTAATAATAAAACTACTTCATTTAAAGTAAATCCATCCCTCATCCGTCTACATAAATAGAACAAATAAAAACAACATGACAACATCAATTTTTAGAACTATCGGCATCGGACTACTTCTTGGGTTATTGGCCTTTGTAGCTTTCCGATTTATTATTGTACTGGCCATACTCGGACTCATTTTTAAACTATCAGGAAAAGGACGTTGGAAGCGTGACCACTGGCGCAAGAGAAAGCTCGCATTCGTAGATCATGTAAGAAACATGGACACAGACGATTACGAAAGTTTTAAATCAAACTATGGTAAACACCATTGCTACCAGCACCCAGAAACCAGTGATACAGCAGCATGAAAAAGAAAAAATCACACATCATCATAGCTTTTGTTATTGCGCTTTTTACTTTTGGTTCCTTAACGGCGCTTAATGCAAAAAAACACCGCTACAAACACAAGCATCAAACAGAACATTGTGCCAAGCACACTAGATAATATGAAACGCATCGTATCGATGCGTTTCTTGTTTTAGAATAGTAGCTTTGAATGCAAATGAAACGATATGAATCATTTAAAGAAATACCTCATCATTAACAGTGCTTTTTCAAGCTTTAGTGGCATCCTTCTCATTTTTGCTGCCTCCTCTCTTAATGCCCTGTTTGCCATATCCAACACACTCATATTACCCTTTGTAGGTGCTAACTTATTGGTATTCTCACTTTTTGTTTATTACGTCGCGGTGCGTCAATTGAAAAATAAGTCTTTGGTGAACCTAATCACTTCATTAGACCTAGCCTGGGTCATTGGCAGTTTGATCATTGTTTTGGGTCAGTTGTTTAGCCTCTCAATAATCGGTTACATCATTATTTTAGTTGTTTCCTTTTGGATTGGTTACTTAGGCTGGATGCAGTTTAAGTACAATCGGCAGTCGTAAATAACTGGATCGGTTCACTTATCATTCTACGCACTGCGAAAATTAATCGATGTGCTATATTGCACCTTTAACATAGTGATATGAAAAAAATATTTGCATTATGAGCACTCTCAACTAGTCTTCTTGCTTCTTGTAAAGATGATGACACGACTCCTGATGGCACAACCGGATTAACGACTGCTGAGAAAATCCAACATACTTGGAACCTAACAAGCATTATTGATTTCAATTATGTGGGCAGCACAACAACACTTGACAATATTGACACATTTGACGTTGGGACAAGTTCAACTGTAGATTTTCGAGCTGACAATAAAACCTACATGACGTTAAACGGAGATTTTGATACGACAGATTATCAAATCGTCGATGATCAAAATATCATCTTTGATGGCGATAAGTTCAATATTGACGCATTGACCAAGTCGGAGTTTAAGTTAACTTTTACTGAAAGAACAGATACGCCTTACTACGACAGCGTAGTACTGATGAATAAATAAACATCTGTTTGGCTTAGTCTATTTTTATGACCTTGTAAATCTCAGTTCTGTTTGCGTTTTGAAGTCTTACAAAATACAATCCACTTTGTTCAGGTAATCTCAATTGCATCAACTGCTGCATGTGGAATTGGTATGTCGCTAACTTCGTTCCATTCAACCCATACAACTCGACTTTTATGTCTTCATAAAGCCTGTTAGTGCTAATATTCAGCAACCCATTTGATGGATTTGGATAAACCGTAAATCCCTTTACTTTATGCTGTTGAATACCTGCAAGTTTTACAGGTATGCAATCAGATGTGTCGACACATTGATTTTTCTTTAATACCACAGCGTAGGCATCATTAATAGGCATTTTGTAGATCCGAGCGGTGGCACCAACAATTTCCTTGTAACGCACTGAGTCACATCTCACCCACTGATATGTCGACTGGGAATCGAACGCGACTAAGCTACTCCCCTGTTGAGTGATAGAATCATTGATTCTTGTAATCCTGAGATCAAACGTGTACATACTATCACATCCATTGACAGCAGTGAGTGTATCATGGTAAATACCCGAACTTGTAAACGCTTGTCCTCTGTAGGTATAATCGCCACACTTGAATATGGTGTCTCTTTTAGATGCTAATGGTCGTATGGTTAAGTGCATGATATAAAAGCTGTCACAACCATTTCTAGAGACTAAAGTATCGCGGTAAATTCCTGTTGACGTTATTACTTTATTTCTATACGTATAGGAACCACAAACGTCAATCGCATCAACCACTGTATAGATTGGCAATACCGTAAGGGCTATTGTATATACACTATCGCATCCATTCCGTGAGGTCAGCGTATCGTTATAGAAACCAGATAGGAAAAATCTTTTGTTCTTGTACTGGTATGATTCACAAGCGATTATAGTGTCGGTTTCATAATAGATTGGCAATACCGTAAGGTCCATGGTATAAATACTGTCGCAACCATTTCGAGAAGTTAGGGTGTCATGGTAAATACCCGAATTGAAATAATCTTTATTCCTGTAGACATACTTATAGCAAACTTGAATCGTATCTATTGTTTTGTAAATGGGCAAGATGGTCAGATCTAAAACAAAAATACTGTCACAGTCATTTGTTGTTTTTAAGCTGTCGTAGTACACTGTTGATGCAAAAAATGTGGAGTCTTTATACTTGTATTCGTGACACACCGTAGCCGTATCTCTTTCAACAGCGGTAGGAATCACACCAGTGAGTTCCACTATCGTACCAATAGCCAATTGTGCCAACTTGTGGTAATAGTTTAAATCAAATAAATCTATTCTATCTTTTGACGTGTGATAGGCTGGATTTGGATCTCCTCCAATAAAAGACTCGCCACAAAAAACAGCTGGATAACCACGTTTCCAAAATGAAGCATGATCGCTACGTGTGGTTCCAGGATTAATGACCTTAGGTATAAGGTCGATCTTTAACGTATTCAACACAAACAAAACCGTATCCTTCAAAATCTGATTTTCTGGATTAGCGTTGGTATGAATGTCAAACACTTTGTTGCTGTCACTATCATAGCCCATCATATCCATATTTAGTACACCTAAAATATGGTCTCCATGAGCTGCAGCAGTATCGGCGTAATAATGACTCCCGACCAAACCACGTTCCTCTTCATCCCAAAAAGCAAACTTGATGGTGTTTTTAAAACAATACTTCGTCATGATTCGAGCCGCTTCTAACACAGTAGCTGAACCGCTGGCGTCGTCATCCGCGCAGTAATCGGCCACGGCATCATAATGGGCGCTGATGATATAAATGCTGTCAGGATTCGTCTTGCCCAATAAGGTACCAACAACGTTTCTCCCACCGTTACGGTAATCTATTTGTTCGACACTAAGTCCTAGTTTTGTTAACTGCTCTGCTAGATAATCTGATGCTAGGTTATTGCCTTTTCTACTCACACGATGGACTATACGCACCTTAGAACCATTGACAATTGTGGAGTCTTCCCCAGAAAATTCTCGGACTGTTTTAACCAAGGAATCTAAGCTGACTTCTTGATTCAAGGACTTGGTAGATTGGGTAAAGGCGTTAAAGTAAAACGATGCTATAAAAAGTAGTACAAGGTATTTTCTCATCTATCCCAAAGATAAGAAAGATTTAATAGCATTTTTTTTAACGCAAACGTTTCAGTTGTTTAGGGCTATCGCCCTTTAACCCATTTCACTTTTTGTGGGCCAAAAACTAAACAAAAAGCCTTTGACAGAAATATGCTTCCATCACGCTCTTTCGGATACCAAGAAAAGCTAATAAAAGGGAGTTCAGCTAAGACGAACAAATTCAAGCACTTTTATTGATTTTCTAAGGTATCCTCAATTCACCCGTACACCGGCCCGCATTTCTATCTGGCCTGCACTCGCTCTGCGATGACAAAAGCGCATACGAATCGTAAAGAAACATAGTGTTCAATATTTAATTCATAGTTGGCTTTATACCATTCGATTTGTCTGACGTCAGACAGAGTGGGTTGGCCAAAAATAATGGGCGGTGTGCCTAATTGTTGGCAGGCTTGGTTGACGCAGGACGTAATGACTCGGGACTAGGTGAAATCACGCCGGCATTGAGAGGAAGTGACCAAAGGAACGACTGATGCATCTGTTGAATCAATTCGACAGATTCTTCGCATTCTCCTAACATCGAATTCTATGAATGACGTACTATTTATACGATCATCTATTTTTCGAAGGCATCCTTAATTATAGCTTAATCGAATACCAGGTAGAAATACAATTAAATATCAATTCAAGTCAACTTCAATAGGAATAATCATTTGAATACCTGATAAGCTTTTCAAACGTTGCAATTTGCTGTAAATCGGATAGTAGGTTCCAAGTTCTTCTTTCATCAATTTGTCTTTGATGGAAGCTGTACCGAAACTACCCATTATCGCTTCGAAAGGATTATCTGATTTTGGATAAGCTTTCACACTATACTTTTCAATGCCAGCCTTATTTGCTGCCATTTCTACGGCATCCTTCAATCCACCAAATTCATCAATTAAACCTAAGTCTTTTGCATAAGTACCAGTCCAAACACGACCTTCTGCAATTGTATCTAAATGTGCTCTATCCAGGCTACGTCCAGTTTCAACACGCGTTAAAAATTTACCGTAAATCTGACCAATCATCGCATCTAAAAAGCTTAATTCATTTTGATTCAACGGTCTATCGATTCTTCCGAAATCAGCCATCTCAGATGTCTTTACGATTTCAGAATGTAAGCCCACTTTGCCAAATAATTCCTCCGCATTTGGATATAAACCAAACACCCCAATCGAACCTGTAATGGTTGATGGCATCGCTAATATGGTATCACCCAAACAAGCAATATAGTACCCGCCACTGGCAGCAACGTCTCCCATAGAAACTATCAAAGGCTTCACCGCTTTAAGCAGTTGAGTTTCTCTCCAAATCACTTCACTCGCCAATGCGCTTCCTCCCCCACTATTGATTCTTAAAACAACAGCTTTTACGTCATCGTTTTCTCTTGCTTCTCTAAGTGCTTTTGCAAACTTTTCTGAACCAATTTCGTCAGCCTGTCCATTGCCAGAAACGATTGATCCACTGGCGTAAACCACCGCAATTTTTTTACTGGATTTTGATTTGCCCGCTGGATGAACAACACTGTTATATTTTGGCAAGCTGATTAAATTCAATTCTTCATCTCCTGCAGCAGCCTTTAACATATCCATTACTTCATCTCTATACGCTAACTGATCTATCAGTTTAAAGGTTACAGCATCATCAGATGTTTTTACGTTTACATCGTTGGCTATTTTTCTTAGCGCCTCTTCAGACAAATCTCTTGATGCAGATATTTTCGATATCACTTCACCGTAAATAGATTCTACATACTCTGTGATTTGCTTGCGATTTTCTGGACTTAATTTGTCTAGTATAAATGGTTCAACGGCTCCTTTAAATTTACCGCGCTTCACCACTTGCATTTCGATGCCCAATTTGGACATGGTTTCTTTCAAGAAGGTTACGTCTGCAGCCATCCCGTTGAACAACATGGTTCCACTTGGGTTTAACATGATTGAATCAGCTACTGAAGCAAAATAATATGTCTGATTGTAAAGTACCTCGCTGTAAGCGTAAACAAATTTCCCTGAAGTTTTAAAATCGTCTAAGGCCGTTCTGATTTCACTTAGCTTCCCATATCCTGCACCTAATACAGAGATATCAAGAAAGATTCCTTTAATGTCTTCGTCAGTCTTGGCGTGCTCAATACTTGTAACGATATCGTACAGACCAACTGGCTTGTTCATGTCACTGCTTAATGACGCAGCAAATATTTCAAATGGATTATCCTGTGGTCTATCATTGATTTGATAGTTCAGTTTTAAATGTAATACTGAATTGTCTTTCACATCAACCGTTTGCTTTTTGGATGAGCTTGATATGATACCTGCAAACACAATAAAAAAGATGAACGTTAATAAGAAAATACCAGTGATGGTAGCTAACACGTACTTAAGGAACTGCTTCATTTATGATATATTTAAAATTCTTGATCCGCGATTACGGGATTAGAATTTTAATCACCTGAGGTGAAAGACCCTTCCCAATCGCTTGCACGAAGTAAACACCACTTGCAAGATCTGAGACTTGTATTTCGGTCAAATCGGACTGAATTTCGTTGAAGTACACAACTTGACCATTTATATCGATGACACTGACGTGATGTTGATTGGCATTTCGTATTTGCAGCACATGGTCGTTCACGTAGACAGCAAAACCGTTGTTGTCGAAATCTGTCACGGATGAAAGACCCGTTATAGATAATGGAACAGTTAAAGTCACATTACTAGAACTGAACTTTATCGCATCAGAAATCACTTTACCTGTCGGTTTTATGGTGATTTTAAAAGCACGCGATTCTCCAGGCGACAATTCAAATGCTGTTTTGGGATAGGTTACATTGGTATTCCCGTTGCTAAAACCAGTAAATAAAACAGTCTGATTACCCGTATTGGTTAACACCAATTGATAGACAAAACTCCCAGCCGTTGCTAGGTTAGTAATATTTATTGCACTTACAGATGGCGTAACTTGAGCTACATTAGCTGCTGCAGAAGCACTGCTTATAGAAGTAATACGATCTAAATACTCTGGATAGTCAACAAACGGATTACGGTTTTTTTGATAATTATGAATGGCGTTATTTCGATCGATGGAGGTTTGTGTTGGTGGATGTGTCTTAGACCAGTTTCGTAATAAGGCTTCTTGATTGGTTAAAAACGAGGCTTAATTCTGATACCTGATGGCAAAGTACATCATCGCTCGTGCGCAATCACCTTTCTGAGCATCGCGAGGTTCGAAAGTATTACCGCTTAGTTTGGACCCACCTTCTGACCATGACGGGTTTGAAACAAGTCCAAAAGCATAATTGCTTCTACGACCATTGGCATTTACGTCAGTTGGAAACAAATGGTGAATATCAGCGCGTTCTGGTTCGTTCTTGTTGAACAAACTCTGCGGCCATGTATGTTCGCAATTAAAACTATTGGAGTTGGCCCCTGATCTAGAGTTAAATGTGGCAACTCTTCCGGTATAAACACATTCTACCTTCCCGCTTTTATTATCAATAGAACCGTACATCGCATCACGTGCCCCATTGTATCCTAAATTCTTGTATCCTTTCGATACAACAGTCTTAAGTTCATCTTTTAAGTCTTGCTCAAATAAGTTAAAAGTAGATGCATAATATGTACTGTACTTACCATCACCTTTTAAATCGATTGACAACGAACCTGTTTTGGTTTGTGAAATAACAACCAACTCAGAATTGTAACTGATGTTGTGGACTGGTTTAAAATGAATCATTACGTCTTGATTTGTACCCGCCTTTAT
>JBLHOC010000152.1:0-7489 GCA_047620825.1 Bacteroidia bacterium
TGGCCACATGCCATAATCTTGAGGCTTTCCACCAATTATCATGGGCCAACTTTTAAACGTATGCAAAAAGTTAGTCATCATATAAAATTGCAATAACAACCCGGTAAAAAATCCAGTTAACCCACATAGGAATGCGCCTATTGTCAGGTTGGATCTTTTAATCCCTAGTTCATTATCTAAATGATGAACTGGGTAAGGTGTGTAGCAATCAAAGATTTCTACTCCTTTTTTTCTGAGTTTCTTTACCGACGCTAGAAGATCATCTCCATTGTCGTAAACCCCTAATATTAATTGTTTATCTAACATTCTGTTGGATTTAAAACTAAATTACTCTCTACTTTTAATTATACTTTTCACTTCCGACATGTTGATTACCGGTAAAAACTTGGCGAACAAGAAGAAACAAGTAAAGAACAGCCCCAGTGTACCTAAGAATATTCCAACTTCTGTTATGGTTGCTGAATACATAGCCCAAGAAGAAGTTAAATAATCTCTATGAAGTGATGTCACGATAATTACAAATCGTTCGAACCACATGCCAATATTTACAATAATTGAAAGCATAAAAATGAACCATGGTGTCGTTCTAGCCCATTTGAACCAGAATACCTGTGGAGCCAATAGATTACAACTCATCATTGTCCAGTACGCCCACCAATAAGGTCCAAAGGCTCTATTCAGGAATGCATATTGTTCATAGACCATGCCTGAGTATGCTGCTATAAAGAATTCTGTTATATAAGCTACACCAACCAATGATCCAGTAAGCATAACGACTTTCGTCATGGCGTCTAAGTGACCAATGGTAATATATTGCTGCAGGTTTAACACTTTACGTACTATAATCAGCAGAGTAAGTACCATTCCGAAACCGGAGAAAATCGCCCCAGCAACAAAATATGGAGGAAAGATCGTGGTATGCCAACCGGGTATGACCGATGTAGCAAAGTCCATGGATACAATTGTATGTACGGATAATACCAGTGGTGTAGAAACCCCTGCAAGTATTAAGGCTACGATTTCATATCGGTGCCATGTTCTTGCCGAGCCATTCCAACCCATTGCAAAAAAACCATACCAAAATTTACGTGCTTTGGTTACAGCTCTATCACGAACAGTTGCAATGTCAGGAATCAAACCAAGATACCAGAATAACAACGAAACTGATAAATACGTCGATATCGCAAAAACATCCCAAAGTAAAGGGGAGTTAAAGTTTACCCAAAGTGAACCAAATGCATTAGGTAAAGGCAAAGCCCAGTAAGCTAACCAAACACGACCCATGTGAAATAACGGGAACTGCGCTGCGCACAGTACGGCAAAAATCGTCATGGCTTCAGCACTCCGGTTAATCGACATTCTCCATTTCTGACGAAACAGAAGTAAGATGGCGGAAATCAGTGTCCCAGCGTGTCCTATACCTACCCAAAATACAAAGTTGGTGATATCCCAACCCCACATAACGGTTTTGTTAACACCCCATGTTCCAATACCTTCCCAAACAGTCCAGCCTAAAGACAAGACCATAATCATTAGGAATACGAAGGACAGGGTAAAACCTAGCCACCATAACTTTGTAGGTTTGTTCTCGATTGGAGCACATATGTCATTACTAACATCGGCTATCGATTTGTTTCCTTCTACAAGGGGCTGTCTTATTGTTGCTTCAAACATTATTTCTACCTTTTATTATGATTGAACTTCTTCTTTTCTATTTCTAATCTTGGTTAAATACAATACAGACGGGTCTGTACCAATTTCTTCCAACATTTTGTACGATCTATCGTTCTTGTACATTTTCGCGATTCGGCTATTTGGATCGTTTCTATCCCCAAAAACTATTGCGTTAGATGGACAAGCTTTTGCGCAAGCTGTTTGTGCATCGCCGTCTGCTAATTTTCTATTCTCGATTTTAGCGTTCAACTTACCCATTTGGATATTTTGTATACAGAAGCTACATTTTTCCATAACTCCCCTAGATCGAACAGTTACATCTGGGTTTAACACCATTCTTCCCAACTCATTGTTGAAATGGTAATCGAACTTAGAGTTCTTGTTGTATCTAAACCAGTTGAAACGACGTACTTTATAAGGACAGTTGTTACCACAGTATTTAGTTCCAATACACCTGTTATATGTCATTTGGTTAACCCCTTCGCTACTGTGCGTAGTGGCTAATACCGGACAAACTGTTTCACACGGTGCGTGATCACAATGTTGACACATTACAGGCTGGTGAACCACTTTTACTGAATCGTAGTGACCATAATCCTTATCGCCTTTGGCGGAATTTTTATCCAACCCGGCCAATTCATTCTCCATGGTAGAGAATTCACCTTTCTTAAATTCTTGATTCACATTTGAAGGTCCAACACGAACTGATGCAGTTTCATTGGCATCCGCTTCGAACGAGTAATATCGATCGATACGCAACCAGTGCATATCACGTCTTCTTCTAACCTCAGCTCTTCCAACAACTGGAACATTGTTTTCAATGTGACAACTTACTACACAAGAACCACAACCAGTACAAGCGTTCATGTCGATTGCCATTGCCCAGTGATGTCCTTTTGAGTAATCGTAATCACTCCACAACGATATCGTTTCGAAATCTTTTTCGTTTCTTACAGCGTTGTCGTTTTTATATTCATCAATTGTCGCTTCTTTTAAGTAATCACGACCTTCAATCATATGGTGGGTTTGCGTTTGAGCAAACTCATATCCAGAATCAACTTTTTCAAGACTCACATTGGATCCTTGATAGTTCGTAGTGTTTGAAGAACCTTGAACCATTGGATAGGCATTCTTACCTAAGTCAACTAAATCATTGTCTAATGTCGTTTGAACATTACGTCCATAACCAAGTGCTATACCAATAACGCCTCTTGCCTGACCTGGCTGAATCATTAAAGGAAGTTTGTCTATTTCAGCACCATTTGCAGTCACCTTTAATATATCACCTTGTTCCCATTCGTTGCTTTCTGCATCATGACGAGAAATACTGATATAATTATCGTAAGTCACTTTGGTGACTGGATCAGGTAATTCATGACACCAAGGGTTCATGGCTGAATCTCCATCCAACACCCCTACTTTTTGGTATAATGCCAATTCAAATCCTGAAGGTTTTTTATAGGCAGCAGCAATTGCATTGGCCGCACTGCTCGCAGAACCATTAAATGTGGTTGGTACAGTATCTGTTGACTTCTGAACAGTGCCATCATGAAATGCTTTATTTACATCTGCACCTAACGTGTTTGAGATAAAATCAGCGACCCATTTATGACTTGCTTGATCTTCATCCATTGCCACTGACTCACCTGACCAAGAGGTAAGTGATTCAGCCGTACTACGTGTGTTAAATACTTTAGAAATAACTGGCTGCGATGTCACAAAGTGACCGTTCATTGGCTCATAAACATCCCACGATTCAAGTGTGTGATTATTCGGCGCATGTACTGCCGCACCATTAGAAGATTCGTCAATCACCATGGCGGTAGAAATGACAGGAACCTTGGCAAAAGCAGCGCCTAAAGCTGCTCCTTTATGATATGAATATACTGGATTAGCACCTACTAAAACAATTGCACCAGCACTACCCGCTTTCGAAGCGAACGCATCAAATGCTGCTTCATCATATGATGAAATATTCATAGATGCATCCAAATCAATGGTATTGCCATAACTCCCAAGTAGGTCGTTAATTGCATTTACCATAATCTGATCGTTCTTATCGTTAGAGCCACATACAACTATTGCTCTTCCGTTAGCCGCTTTTAATTCTGTGGCTATCTGCTTTAATGCATTACCAGGTAACTCCAAATCTCCACCGGCACCTGATAGCATATTAAATAAGCTAACTAGGTATTTACCTTGCATTGATGGGGCAATCGAATATCTGTAATCTGCATTCGTACCCGTCAAACTAAGTAACGACTCAATTTGATAGTGTTTGCTCATCTCTGGCTTATCTGGGGTCGGAACACGGTTTTTCGAATAATCTGCCGTAAAACGTGTTGGTGATACCCATGTGCCTAAGAAGTCAGCTCCGAAACTTACAATTACATCCGCTTTATCGAAGTGATAACTCGGAATTACTGATGCGCCAAAACTTTCCTTATTTGCTTTTGTAATTCCTGAATACGAAATAGGATCGTAAACAATATGTTTCGCATTGTGCGCTGACATAAACTTCTCAATAGAAGCTTTCAAGATTGGGCTTGTCACAGTTCTAGAAACAACATAAATGTCTTTTCCAGCTGCACCTTTTAATATACCATCAACCTTTTTGTCAACTTCCTTCCAATCTTCAACATCAGTACCTTCCACTTGTGGTTGTGGCAATCTGTTGACATCGTATAGGGATAAAATACTTGCTTGACCAGCAGCATTTATGGCCCCTTGGCTCAATACACTGTTTGTGTTTCCATCCAATTTGATCGGTCGACCTTCTCGGACTTTAGCCATAACAGGGAAGCCTTCGTTGTATACGCCACATGTAGTTGCGTAGTACAATGCATGGCCAGGTGTAACGCCCTCCGGTTTGTCGATGTATGGCATGGCATACTTCACAGGAGTTTTGTTACAAGCAGCAAGTGCAACTGCACTTACACTAAAACCAAAGAACTTTAAGAAGTCCCTTCGGTTGGACGACAATTCTTCCGAATCGCCAAGAATTTCTTCCATTGGAAGCTTATCAGAAAATTCGTTACCGATTTTTTCTAATGTGGCAGGATTTGCCTCCAACTCTTCAATTCCTCTCCAGTATTTATTTTCAGAATTACTCATTGATATAAAAAACTTTGAGATTAAATTAATAGTGACATTTTGAACATTCTAAACCGCCATTTTGAGCGACAGTTACATAGTGTTCTTTATTTTCTTTCATTTCCTTATGCACGTCTTCATAGTATTTGTTGTTTTTAACATCAATACCACTTTGACGGTGACAATTCACACACCATCCCATTTGGAGTGTAGCGAATTGCTCAACTTTCTCCATTTCTTCTATAGGTCCGTGACACGTTTGACATTCAACATTTCCAACAGTTACGTGTTGAGAGTGATTGAAGTAAGCTAAGTCAGGTAGGTTATGAATTCTAACCCATTTGATTGGGTATGTTTCCGCATCTTCATCATATGAAGAGGTTTCAGGGTCGAAACCAACTGATGTATATAGTTTCATCAATTCAGGAGAAACTTTACCACCGTAGTTATCACGTAACTGCGCACCTTTATGACAATTCATACAGGTGTTTGCAGATGGGATACTTGCGTGTTTACTTTTTCCAGCAGTTGTATGACAATACTGACAGTCAATACCCATTGCCCCAGCATGTTTATCGTGCGGAAAATTAATTGGTTGATCAGGAGCATATCCCTGTTGTACACCAATTTCTGTTGCACCATAGTCATAACCGAATCCGCCCAGTACAACGACCAAACCTCCAATTACCAATAGTGTTACAATTGTTGGGTTCCATTTGTCAATCCGAGGTTTAATAATTTTCTCGTATAAACTTGGTTCAACTTCCACATCCGACTTATCTCGTAAAATGGATGTGATGTGGCGAAGTACCCAAACCATCAAAGCAGCAATCAACAATAACACAATGGCCAAAATGACGATTGCTACGAATGTTGAATTACTATAGAAACTTCCTGACATTAAATCTGTTTTTTATTAAAATTTTATTTCTTAGTTTCACTCTACAAACTCCTAATCTTCAGTTATTTAAATTAAAAACTGACCAAAATATTACGGGTTCACAAACGCGGCAAATATAAACTCCTTTAAAAGGCTTTAAGATTGAAAATACCCACAATTATTAATTTAGAAGGCATCTAAATAGGTGTCAATTCTTTTATTTTGAAGGTGGCATTTTAGCGTCATACGCTTTGATAATTTCTTTCACCAATTTGTGCCGTACAACATCAAGTACATCCAGCTCAACTATTGCAATTCCTTTGATTCCACGCAACATTCGAATGGCCCCTTGCAAACCAGATTGTTGGCTTCTGGGTAAATCAACCTGACTCATGTCTCCAGTTACAATCATTTTAGCATTGGGCCCCATCCTTGTTAGGAACATTTTGAGCTGTGTTTCAGTTGCATTTTGCGCTTCATCCAAAATTACAAAACAATTATCCAGCGTTCTACCCCGCATAAATGCAAGTGGTATCACTTCTATAGTGCCATTGTCCATATACTTTAGATATTTTTCTGGTGCTATCATATCAATCAACGAATCGTACAGCGGGCTTAAATACGGATCGATTTTCTCTTTCAAGTCACCAGGCAAAAAACCTAAACTTTCTCCAGCCTCTACTGCCGGTCGTGCTAAAATAATTCTCTTAACCTCTTTCCGTTTTAGCGCTCTAACCGCCAATGCCACAGCTGTATAGGTCTTCCCAGTTCCCGCAGGTCCAACAGCAAACACAACATCGTGATCTTCAACCGCATCAACCAACACACGCTGATTTGCAGTTCTTGGCTTGATGACTTTGCCCCTATTACCATAAACCAACACACCTTTAGTTAGACTTTTTTCGGTAGATGAATTTTCCTCCACTTCACTTTCCAAAATTGATTCAACATCACCTTCATTATTAGTAGGATTATTTAGCAGTTGCGCTATAATTTGACTGAGCTTTAGTTCAAATGCTTTGATCTGGTCACCAGGGCCGCTAGCTTTGATCTCATCACCCCTAGACGTTAATTTTAACTCAGGGAATCGCTTCTGTAATAGTTTGAAATTTTTATTCTCTGGACCAAAAAACAAGGACGGGTTTATGGCCTCAATACGGATATATTTTTCTGTCAAATGAATTTATCTTTAATCGTTTTATTAATCTCGAAACATTAATTTCGTTTTCAAATTTAAGCCGTTTCCAAATAAAAAATAGTTTGATTACACTTTTAACCGATTTCGGGTCAGATTCCTTTCAAACCGTACGTTCTAGAACGTGGTTGGCGCTAAATTGTCCGGAGGAAAAAGTGCTTGACATCTCGCATAGTATTCATGCAAACGATATCAATGAGGCGGCATATATTTTTAGGTTAGTGCTCGATCAGTTCCAAACAGATACGGTGCATATCCTTGCTATTGATTTTGATCAACGCGCTAAAAACCCTGAAGTCATCTATTTCAAATATAAAGGCCAACACATACTTACCTATAATAGTGGCATGGCGTCTATTTTACTTGAGCAGCAGACGAATGAGGTTGTAACCGTTGGAAATTACACGAGCAATCACTACGACAGCGTCATTTCTTGTTTTGGTGAAAAAGCCAAACAGCTCCTTCTTGGCCAACTATCCGACCAAAAAAGCTTGATACCCGACCAACTTAATATTAAAACAGTTTTAAATCCCGTTAGTAGTGAGAAAATGCTTCACGGCCATGTCGTGTACTTCGATGCATTAGGAACATGTTATACAAACATTTCACAAAATGAGTTCGAAGCGTTCGTAGATGGTGTTGCGTTT
>JBLHOC010000153.1:0-7459 GCA_047620825.1 Bacteroidia bacterium
ATAAAATGAAGAGTGTTAGTTTGATTAAATGTGTCATGTCGGGCTTACGGTACGGGCTAAGCAAATTCATAAACTTGATTACAACGATCACATAAAGTCTCTGGATGACTTACCTATCAGCCATAATGATCTGATCACATATAGTCGCTGGTTTTTCTTCCTGAACAAAATGACTTGCTCCAACGATGTGAATGTTTTCGGGTTTGATTTTTAAGTCAGCAATAACGGCTGCAGATTGCTTCTCCCAAACGAGTAAAGCATCATGTTTTCCCCAAATAACATGTACGGGGATATCAAGTGTTTTGGTGATAACAGAGTAATCCGGTAGTGGCTTTTTCATGCTGCTGAAGAACGTGTACATGCCTCTTGTTTTGCCATGTAGTAGTGGCCATTGATATCCTTTAAACTCTGTTTTAGTTAATTCGGTATCGTGCAAACTCATTTTAAACAATTGCTTCAACATCAATTTATTGGTTAACCGATTTCGATACAACGACATTGCAATGTGTGCTATTGGTCCGCGATTAAAACGGACAGGCGGGTTAAACCCATCTTCATATATGATGGTGTTCAAAAGGATTAGTTCTTTAATGCGAACGGAATCTTGCCTGAAGATTTCCCATGTCACCATGCCTCCAAAATCGTGACAAACGTGACACCATTTGTCAATATTTAGTGTATCCATCAAGGCTAACAATCGACCAGCATGGGCTTCAGGCGTGTACAAGTCATACCCTTTTGGTGAGGCACTAGACCCAAAACCCAGCATATCAGGAACAATTACGCGTAACCCTCCAGCAACTAAGCTGTCAATCATTTTACGATACAACCAACCAGATGTTGGAATGCCATGTAACAACAGCACTACATTATCTGAGATCCCCTCGTCGATATACTTTATTTCGCCATCGGTCGAGTTAAAGCTATTTTGCCTTTTTTGAAATTCGCAGTAATCGATGTTGCTAAACGTTTGAGTTGTGTCTTGTGCCATAACCATTTGGCTGATCATGAGTGACCAAACCAGAACCATCCTATATGTAAGTCGTATTATTTTCAAATTAATGACTCTCCAAATTTACCAATTCCACGTTTAAATATTCGCACATACTTAAAGTCAAAAGGAATTAGCCACCAAGAGTTAGGCTCGGAGCAAAAATTGAAGATATAGAAAAGACCATTCACTCATTAATTGGGGTGTTAGGTTGTTGGGTTGTTGGGGTATGTCATAGAGCTAACCAGTTTTTAGTTCTTCAGTTATTCAAACATTCTATCCCTCAGTTATTCAATCCTTCATTGATTAGGATCAGACCACATCGGATTATTGATCAAAGCGGTGTCTTCCAACGTGATTAGAAAGGCAAATAAATCCAGTTTATCCTGTTCGCTCCAAGCTCTGGGCACTGGTTTACCATCTTTGCTGTGTTTTAGTATATCTAAAGAAAGCGTTGGTGATACATGAAATCCTTTATCATAGAAATCGATCACGTCCTGTATCGTAGCAAAGCGTCCATCATGCATATATGGCGCTGTATGTCTTAAGTTCAACAACGAAGGCACTTTGAATTTTCCAACGTCATTGGGGTTACCCGTCTGGCCTGCTAAACCTGGGTCAGATGATGGATCTGCGTTCAATCCATTGTTTGCAAACGTAAAGTTTGTCGTAAAGGTTGTTAAGGTGTGGCAATGAAAACAATCTCCTTTGGTCTCATCTTGAAACACTTGTAATCCACGCTGCTGAGCCCCATTTCGTAAATCCTTGCCAAGTGTCGGCAGTGATCTGTAATTAAATGATATCACACTGCGCATAAATTGCGCCATGGCTTTTGCCATATTTTCAACAGAAATTGTGGAATCGCAAAACGCATGGTAGAACATGGTTGGATAATGTTCGGTTTCTTCTAATTTCCTAACCGCTTTGAAAACATTTTCATGCATTTCAACTTCAGATTCAATGGGGAATAAAACCAATTCTTCTAATGAATTTGCCTTCCCATCCCAAAAGAACTTCTTAGACCATGCTAGGTTAGCAACAGGCATTGCACCTCTTCCTCCAGCAAAACCATCAATGCCAATACTAAACTTATTTTCATCCGTAAATGCCTTGCTCTGAAGATGACAACCTGCACAGGCTTGAGTGTTATCACCGGACAACATTTTTTCATAAAACAAATGTCTTCCCAACTCAATGCCTTCAACCGTCATTGGATTATCTTCTGGGATAGGCATGGGTGGTGTAAACGCAGGTATTTTAACCTCAAACGGCGTTCCGCAAGCGATGATTGGGTCACCAATGTCTGGATCCTTGATACATGAATTTAGGGTTGCTGTAAGAGTCGCAGCCAGTAGAAATAATCCTATAATTTTTCGTTGGTCAAACATCTTCTCTCGGTTGTAAATTGTATTGTATTTAATTACCGTAAAGATACAATATTGGCAGGATTGGTTGCATACGCTATGCAATATTTACTTAACATTGCGGCTCTTTAATCCATTGCATTTGAAACAAATTTTAGCCCTTATTTTAACACTTTGTGCCGCCACATCGGCTATGGCACAAAAAGGGGAAATTAAAGGATTTGTTTACAGCCAAAAATCAGGAGAAGGCATTGCTTACAGCACAATTGTAGTTGTTGATGAACCATTAGGGGCGCTGTCAGATGAAAATGGTTTTTTTACTGTTGGAGACGTAGAGCCTGGAGATTATACTTTAATCATTATCAGTGTAGGATACGACAGTCTGTTCAAGAAGGTAAATATCAGACCAGGTGAACGCGAGTTATTAAATCTTTATCTGAAACCAAATAAAAACACCTTAGGCCGTGTTGACATTGATTTAGAACGCAAAAAGAATGAAGCAACAGTGCGTATTAGTGAAATTAGTATTTCACCAAGGCAACTGACACAAATTCCTACCGTTGGAGGGGAACCTGATTTGGTTCAATACCTTCAAGTACTTCCTGGAGTTGTATTTAGTGGAGATCAAGGAGGTCAACTCTATATCAGAGGTGGCTCGCCTATAATGAATAAGGTATTGTTGGATGGCATGACCATCTACAACCCGTTTCATTCCATTGGATTGTTTTCTGTTTTCGATACTGATATTTTAAAAACGACGGATGTTTATTCAGCTGGTTTTTCAGCGGAGTATGGTGGTCGAATTTCTGCGATAGTTGACGTACAAACGCGTGATGGAAATCGAAGTAAGTTAGCAGGTAAAGTAAATGTGAATCCGTTTACATCAAAGGTTCTTATAGAAGGACCTTTTAGAAAACAGGTGGATAAAAACAAAGCAAACGCATCATACATCGTGAGTTATAAAACCAGTTATCTTGACAAAACGTCAAAACTGTTTTATAATTATGTAGGTGAAAATCAATTGCCATATTCATTTAGTGATTTGTATACCAAAGTATCACTAAATTCTAATAGTGGCAGTTTTCTAAAACTGTTTTATTTCGATTTTAATGACCGCGTCGATTTTCCTAATACAACAGCGTACAATTGGGGGTCTAGCGGTTTCGGTGGGAAGTTTTTATTGGTACCTGCAGCGTCTAAAAGCATTATCGATGGTTCGTTCGCTTATTCTAAATACAACATTGAACAAGTTGAACAAGATGGCAAACCGAGAAGTTCTGGAATTGACGGCTTCAATCTTGGATTGAATTTTTCCTATTTCTTCAAAAATGCCAAACTTAAATATGGTATGGAGCTGAATGGCTTCAAAACGGCTTTCCAAATATTCAATAGTGCCAACCGAGAAATCAGACAAGAGAATAATACAACAGAGTTAGCCGCATTCATAAACTATAACACGAAAGTTCAAAACCGTTTCATTTTCGAGCCAGGTTTACGTGTCCAAATGTATGCCTCTCTAGGTAATACCAGTCTTGAACCACGTTTTCGTTTTAAATATTTAATTAATAAAAACCTAAGATTTAAATTAGCAACTGGTCTCTATTCTCAAAACTTAATGAGTGCTTCAAGTGATAGGGATGTTGTGAATTTATTCTATGGCTTCTTAAGTGGTCCGGATGAACTTCCTGATATGGTTGGTTCAAAAGAAGTAACACATAGAATGCAAACGGCTCAGCATTTAGTTGGTGGTTTCGAAATTGATGTAGACAGTATTTCATCTATAAACATTGAAGGATACGCAAAAAATTTCACACAAATCACGAACATAAACAGGGATAAGATATACGATGATAATCTCGAATACGCTGATGAACCAGAGTATCTGCGAAAAGATTTTGTCGTAGAAACTGGCCTGGCTTATGGGTTTGATATCACGTACAAAAGACAATCGGATCAATGGTACCTGTGGCTCGTATATTCATATAATAATGTATCTCGATATGACGGACGGCGCCGTTACCAACCACATTTCGATCGAAGACACAATATTAATGTAGTATCTTCCTATGCTTTTGGGAAGGACAGATTATGGGAAGCAAATGTGCGTTGGAACTTTGGAAGTGGTTTCCCTTTTACATTGACTCAAGGTTTTTATGAAAACCTGGCTTTTACCGACGGTACATCACAAGACTATCGAACGGCGAACGGAGACTTTACAGTGGTTTACGATGAGATAAATAGAGGCCGATTGCCTTATTATCACAGATTAGACGCCAGTTTGAAAAGAACCATAGAATTCAAAAAAGACAACAAAGCAACCGATCGCTTAATGGAAATTATTTTGAGTTGTACCAATCTGTATAACCGCGATAATATTTTTTACTTTGACAGGGTGAGTTACAAAAGGATCAACCAATTACCGATACTTCCTAGCTTATCTGTGAGTTACAGATTCTAAGATCTTTGACCTTATTTTTGCGCTATGCGATCACTGCTGATTGTTTTCATACTCGTAAGTTCAACTAACCTAGTGAACGCACAACAATGGTCGATTGAGTCAACGATCGGGATTTCTTATTCAGGCATTAATCACACCGTTCGAGGATCATTTCAAAAAAACCAGCTGCAAGTGGCTATTGGTCCAAAGGCTAATTATAGCAAGTCAAATCTCCCATGGTCGCGTATACCAGGGGTTTCTTTGTTGGTGGGATATGACATACTAGCCTCTACAAAGGTTAAGAGTCAAGGCATGCTGCTGTATGAAGTGCTTCCCCTCAACAACGCAGTCATTCAAGAAGTTTATTTGGGGTATCGAATGCAATATCTGTTGAAACAAAAGTGGAAGATTCAAAACAGTGTTGGGTTTGGAGGATATTCTGAAACAGCAAATAACACAATTAACTATTCAATTAACGGTTTGTCGTATTGCGTCAATTTTGGACTTTCATATCGATTGTAATTGGATTGTTTGGTTGTTCTGAACCAAACGTCAATAAAGACAACATCATCGTCCTAGGCCACGCAGGTGCTGGATTTCCGAGTATTAATAATCATTACCCGATTAATTCTATGGAAAGTATCCAGCAAGCTCTTTTCGTTCAAGGCGCTGATGGGGTAGAGGTCGACATTCAATTGACGGCAGACGCTCAATTTGTACTTTACCACGATAATCGACTAGAATCTGGAGCGAATGATACAGGTTACATTTCAAACAAGACTTGGTCAGAGCTAAAACTTTTGAGCAGGCGAGACAGTAAAACTGCGCTACATCCAGCTATCGGTTTTTCGAGATTAGAAGATTTGTTGCTATTTGTAGATGATTTAAATTTGGATATCGTGTTGTCATTAAATCTTCAAAATCAATATGAGATTGAGGATCAAGATGCTTATAACTTGCAGATTGTCAAAGTGCTAGAAGAACAATTTGCTTCTTTTGGAGGTTTGAGAAAGGTCATTGTAGAAACTCGAGATCACGATTGTATTGTGGCACTAAAGGATCTGCCAAATACCTGGGATATTAATTTGTATTTCATAGGGGAATTGTCTGAAGCAAACCTAAATCGAACAGGACCATTTGTTACTGGATTTGTAACCAATTATTTAGATGAAACCAAAGAGTCTGTACAAAGAGCAAAACTACTAGGCTATCATATTGCACTTTACGGGGTGAAAATTCGCCAAGATATTTCGCCAGCGATTTCATTGGAACCAGATTATATCCAAACAGATAATGTACCACTTACGTTGTCCACTTTAGGACGATAATTTTGAAAAGGGGTAAAGTCCAAATCATTTTGGGCATCGTTTCATACCAATTTATTGTTTTTTTTTTAAATGATGTCAATCAGTACTAATAAAGCGTTGCAGCATTATGGCATTGTCGAATTAACCTTCCTCGTGCAACCTTTTAGAAATGTCACAGACAAATACTTGAAACGTTTCGGAGGAAAGCTGAAAACTCGCTGTTGGTTCAGTACAGAGTAAGCAACACTACTAAATTCCAATAAAATGCTAAAACTATTTAAAACGCTAATAGCGGTGTGCCTTGTTGTTACATTTATCGACGTATCTGGTCAGAGCACATACGATGACAGACAAAAGAAAAGAAAGGCTGAAAATGCCAAAATAGAAAAATACGTCCGTGCAAATGTTTCTAAAACACCCCAAGCGGATATCAATGCTTTCAAAAAAACATTAATTCCAAATGACGACCATCCACGTAATTATACTAAAGATGAAATTGCAAGTCATGTTGTCTCATTCAAAAGAAGTTACTGGAAACTTCAATATTTCGTAAAGTATCCAGAAGCGTTGACAGTTTTTACTGACGAGCCAACAAACGGCTGTATAAACGGAAATTTCGAGCGAGGAGATTTGGAATCCTATATCCTAGAATCAAATGATGGCACGTTACCTGGTGGTGCCTATGATGAAGGTCATTGTGACTTTGATCCAGCAAGTATTCTTTACTTATTTGAGAACGAGGGTTTTAACACAGATAATTTCCAAATTGTAGATAATACTGAAACAGACTCACTTACAGGTTACACAAGGGTTCACGGTGGTACATATGCAGTTAAAATTAATAGTGCTGATCCGTTGGCTAACCCAATCATTGGTACCAATGAATGTAAACCAAATAGAGGCGTTAACAAGCTGAGTAAAAAATTTACACTTGAATCAACTAGTGAAGAGTTGTCCCTCTATTTCGCTTTGGTGCTAGAGGATGCTGGTCACGTTGATGATTTAGAACAACCAATGTTCATCGCCATTGCTAGGGCAGAAAATGGTACGGTCTTAGATAAAATCTGTAATGTAGCAATTCCCGGTAGTCCATTTTTAGAAGAGTTTAATGATGACAATGATGTTGATTGTGGTCATGGTACAATTCTTGGAAGAGACTGGGATTGTGAAAGTTTGGAGGTTTCTGGAGAGATTGGAGACACCATAACGTTGGAAATATATGTCACGGATTGTGGTGCCACTGCTCATTTTGGATATGCATACGTAGACGATATTTGCAAACCTTGTATTAAAGATTCATGTAATAATTCAGGAAGTATTGATTTGAATCCATCAGACCCGTGTTTTGATGGCAATGGGT
>JBLHOC010000154.1:0-7452 GCA_047620825.1 Bacteroidia bacterium
TTAACACTTTTTCAAGACGTTTCGGTTCATTCCCTTCCCAATTTTTTTGGGGTGAAAAACGAATTCTTGCTCCATTGGCTCCGCCTCTAAAATCTGAACCACGGTAGGTTCTTGCACTGTCCCATGCCGTATTAATAAGCTCTGTCTTTGTAAGGCCACATGTAAGCAGTGTTGTTTTTAATACTTCAATCTCAGAATCAGTCAGTTTGTAGTCGGAAGTTGGAACATGATCTTGCCAAATTAAATCCTCTTCGGGTATGTCAGCACCGAGGTAGCGGCTTTTTGGCCCCAAATCGCGATGCGTTAACTTAAACCAAGCTTTTGCAAACACATCTGCAAAATAGGCTGGGTCTTTGTCGAATCGTTCTGATATGATGCGATACGCAGGATCCATTTTCATAGCCATATCCGCATCGGTCATAATTGGATTTCTTCGAATAGTCGAGTCATGTGCATCAAGTGGTTTGTCAACTTCGTTAATGTTTATGGGTTCCCACTGCCATGCGCCGGCAGGACTCTTTTTAAGTTCCCATTCGTAATTCAATAATAATTGGAAATAGGTATGGTTCCATTTGTCTGGCGTAGTTGTCCAAGCACCCTCTAATCCACTTGAAACAGTATCTCCTGCATTTCCTTTACCATTCGGGTTCATCCATCCAAAACCTTGTGTTTCTATGTCTGCGCCTTCAGGACTTTCACCTAAAATAGAAGCATCGCCATTCCCGTGTGCTTTTCCAACGGTATGTCCACCGGCAGTTAATGCAACGGTTTCTTCATCATCCATGGCCATACGTTTAAATGTGGTACGAACGTCCTTTGCTGTTTTCAATGGATCAGGTTTCCCATCCACACCCTCAGGGTTTACATAGATTAATCCCATTTGCACGGCTGCCAATGGGTTCTCAAGCGACTCACTCTCTGAACTGTTTGCGTATCGTGATTTTGCAAGCCAGTCTTTTTCGGCACCCCAGTAAATATCTTTCTCTGGATGCCAGATATCTTCACGTCCTCCTGCAAATCCAAAAGTTTCAAATCCCATGGATTCATAGGCCATGTTACCAGCTAGGATTATCAAATCTGCCCACGAAATTTTATTACCGTATTTTTTCTTGATTGGCCATAACAGTCTTCGCGCCTTATCAAGGTTCACGTTGTCAGGCCAACTATTAAGCGGGGCAAATCTTTGATTTCCGGTATTACTTCCACCGCGACCATCCGCAACTCTGTATGTTCCTGCAGCATGCCACGCCATTCGAATCATCAAACCACCGTAATGACCCCAATCTGCGGGCCACCAATCTTGGCTATCTGTCATCAATGCTTTTAAGTCATTTTTAAGTGCGTCAAAATCCAAGCTTTTGAATGCTTCGGCATAGTCAAAGCTTTCATCAAAAGGGTTAGTTTTTGTATCGTGTTGGTGTAGTATGTCTAGGTTCAGCGCCTTTGGCCACCAATCCATAACGTTGTTGTGCAACTGTGTATTTGCACCATGCATCACAGGGCATTTTCCTTTATTTGATTCGCTCATGTTATTTCCTTTAAATTGTTTCCTTGTTTTTCCTTTTAGTTACTGCTGTTGTTTGCCCGTTTTAAGTGAGACTATCGATTACTTTAATTAGCTTTTGTTGAACCTTAGACGCAAGATCTCCCAACGTTTCATTTTTTGCAGCGCTCATGGATGCAATTGGATCCACTGCAGAAACTTCTATCACGCCATCTTCGTGCTCTTCAACAATTACATTGCAAGGTAAAAAAACACCAATCTTGTCTTCACTCTGCAAAGCTTTATACGCGAAATGAGGATTGTACGCACCTAGAATTTTATACTTTTTAAAATCAACGTCTATTTTGTTTTTTAATGTCTCTTTCAAATCTATTCCCGTGAGTACTCCGAAATCTTCTTTTTTCAATTCGACTGTTACTTGTTCGACGGCTTTATCGAAACTGTTACCCGATAACTTTTTACTAAAACAATAGGTCATAATTCCTCTTTTTAAATTTTTACTAATGCATTACGGCTTGGCTATGCTCAATATAGCCTGTCCGCCGAAAGTCGGAGGACTTTAGTTCGATTTATTCAGAAGCTAAGTTACAACATGGCTACTTGTCTGCCAAATGGCGGAACCTGCACGAGTTTTAATATTTTTGAGTCCACCATATAGGCAGTGGTTATAGCTTGTGTTACCCAACTTTTTTTTCATCGAGTAACACCGTTTCATTTCTTTCGAATTGTGGTTGAGCTATGATTAGCTCCCATGACTTGTCAATTCCAGGAAAGTTATTTAATAGTTCATCAATAAAACGTCGCCATCCATCAAACTCTTCATTAGCAATGACAACTTTATTTCTGGATTTAACTTTAATACAAATATCATCAACCGTAAATCGATCAATTTTAAAGCCAGTCAACGTGTCTATCTCCTCCCAGTTGAACGAACAAATCAAGCCATTATGATATATGCAAAATCCAGATTCTGTGAGTGTAATTTTTTTTATTTTCTTTTTCTTCAAAACCTATGATGGATGCTTAAACGTTGTACAACAGCTAGTATAAAAAGCGTTTTGATGACACCCCATGCCAATTTTTAATCATGGATAGCAAATCGTTATTCTTTTAAAAGTTTAATTACTTTATTATTTACTTTGACCAAATATAATCCTGGTTTATAAATTGAGATATTGTGTGTAATGACATTTCTATTTGTCAAAAAAGTTTCAATTAATTGTCCTTTTAAATCATAAATTTCTACCGTTTCATTTTGGCTATTTGTTGTTTGGATTGAAAAATTATCTTTAACGGGGTTTGGAGAGACATACGTTTTGGTTTCAGAAACGGCCTTTTCGGTTCCAAGTATCAAACTAGATTTTAAATGATTATCAGGGTGTGCAAATCCATAGCCTACACTTGGATTCCAATATCCGTAAGACCATGAGCCAGTGGATTGAACAATTATTGGACTCGTGTTTTTCCAATTGTAAAAATCTTCTTCTCCATTATCCGTAGTTCGATAGTATCTAATTTCAAAATGAAGGTGCGCTCCACCAGCCGTTCCGGAATACAAATTATTAGAAATCGTATCTCCTTTATTAATATGTTGTCCATTAAGAAGTCTATTGTCTAATGAATCTAATTCTAAATCGATATGGCCATATAGGACAACTATTTTTCCAATAATATTCCCAATACTATCTTCAACATTATTTGTAATGGTTAAGTAGTCTCTATATTTTGGTGCATTATTATATGTTGAAACGGTGCCTTCAATCGATGCGAGCATAACGACTCTTCGATCATTGTTCCCAATGTGCATGTCAAATGCGTTATGATGTTGAGAAGTATTGTTAAGTCCTATGCCGTCTCCAAATCCTCTTGCAGTTGTATACACTGTTGTTTTTTCTAATGGATGTTGAAAAGATATCAGCCTTGCAAAATGAACAAACATATTAACTTCATTTCTAAACAGACCCCCATTTGAGGTAGTGTAATATTCAGGAGTTAACATATCCTCGTAGAGTCCTGTTTCGTTGTTTGGGTATGACTGGGAATAACTTTGATTTATGACAGAGATTAAGCTTAATAAGGTGAATATTTTTTTCATGTTGTGATCGTTTTTCTATGCTTTTATGTCCAATTAAAAGGGAATGTTACTCAATTTTTATCTAACAACTCTTTCGCAATGCCATGGATATTCTCATCAATTTCTCCTTTGGTTGAATTTAAACCAATTCTCTCAATTTGCTTCATTATTCTAACATCAATATTCTTTTTTGACCTTATGCCAAACACAACGATGAATTCCACTTCCATTCTTCGTCTGTTCCTTTTAAAATGTCTAATATGTGGTCTGTTAGATGTTCTGATATCGTTTCGAGATATTCGCCAACTATTCCTGCTATAGGCCAATGTAGGTCTTGAATCCATATTAATAATTCAGGTATTATTGGTTCTACTTCTAGATACGAATAGTTTTTCAACTTATTGGCTGTTTCAAAATCCCCTTTTTTTTTGGTATTAAATCTCTAGCATTCATTTTTTAATGTCACACAACTCGTTGTTATACGAATATAACTTTCGCTTTATACATCCTCTGAAGGATGAATATCAGAATGTTTAGGTAATTTTAGTCCAATGCCAAACCCTGCCAACTAATAAATACAACAAGTAAACAGCCTTGACTTGGGCCTTAAAAATGAAATGTTGTTATAATTTGATAAATCGCTTTGAGACACCAACGCCATCATTTGTATCAAACCCACTTATGATATAGATGCCAGGAGACAAGTTTTGCAATGAAATTTTCACGTTAGAATTATCGGCATTAGGTATCGTTTTCTCATAAAGTTGTTGTCCGGCGATGCTCGTTATTGTTATTTTAGAAAGATTGCAGCAATCACAATCCATGTATATGTAGTCGTTACTTGGATTAGGGAAGAGATTAAAATCAAGAGCAGCAGAAAGGGTAGCTGAATCTTTTTGAGGGATATAAGAAACCCATGGACGCGCCTGTTTGATTATGAGTTGGTCGTCGCTTGTAATTTTATACTCAATGTCAACGGCAAAGCTACTATTATTCACAGCGTTGTATAAGCGTTCAAACTCGTTATGAATTTTGACAAAATAATCTCTCATCTGCTCCAAGTGTTCGTCACTCATGATGGTTGTATCGCTTGGCAATAGATTTGAATGTTCTATAACGATATAACCGGTTTCTTTATCCAACAAAATCTCTTCAGGTATAGAATTGGTATCCGGGTTTGTAATCAAATCTTCACCGACTTGCGTATTGAGATAGAACGTGTTTTCTGTGCGGTAGATTGGGTCGGTACTTACACCAACACCATTTGCTTTTTCGTTTGAATAATTGGGATGACATAAAACACCCATGGACGATGCGAAATGATTAATTTTATAAAAATCGCGCTCTTCAAACGCCCTGAGATTCCACAAACTCGCATATACCTGTTTCATGGATTTAGAAATATGGACTTCATCGGGATGCTGTGTTTTGGAGGTAAATAATCCTGCACCACTAAACCCTGCCAAGTCCTCATTGTTTGAGCTCGATCTACATCTAATGGACGTGCCTTCAGGGAATGATGATTGCATCACCGCCAATTCATCCAACATCCATTTGGGCATTTTTGCGTCCTTTATCTTTTTCCTAAACTTTTTTAGAATATCCTTTCTAACATTTCTATCAGATTTAAAATCAGGATTATTTATGATGGCCTTAATTTCTTCAAAGAAGTTATTATACTTCATGAATTCTTGATAGAAATAAAAGGGGACACCAAATCCATCGGGTATCGTTTTATCAGGAAAACCAAAAGTGGTCATGGTGGCGATGTTGGTACATTTTGCACCAAAGCCATCGTACATAGAAAAGCCAATTTCGCTTAAAGGCAAGATTTTGGTGTACGTGAGATTTATTGGTGGGATTTGTTCTCCATTTGGTCTCAAATCCTCAAACCATTCGTTGACTTCTTGAAGACTCGCCTTTCTAATAAAATAATTTTCTTGCTCTACTTTAAAATAAACATAATCACCTAGTAAATCTGATATGGAGTCAATGTTTAAGGGGTTTCTTATAAAAGCATTAGGCACATTATTTTGGATTGCTCTTAAATTAACATGCGACAAAGGTGTTTGAATCGCCGACGTCATAATACCACCAACTCTTGGTAGGGAATTGGGCAAGGATTCGTAAAGCACAAGGTCCTTAGGGCCTGGGGTTTCTTCTAAATTCATATGTCGGAAAAAGCCAAAACCTTCGGTTTGATTTAATCCCCAATAATCAAGTCCGTAATAAATGTCTGATTCGAAAAGAACAGACACTCTGGAATTTTGATATATGGACGAATCCTGATTGTATTTATCTTCATTGTTAACCGTAATAAAATAGGATAGGTTGTTTTTCAACAACGGCATATTGGCGGCCAGCAATTCATGTGTTTTTTGTACGACGTCAAATTCTTGTGGGCGACCATTGCTATAATTAAACACAAAAGTGCCCGGATTACCTCCATTTGATATGCTTTCGGGGTGGTAAATGATTTGTCCTTTTTTTACATGATCTCCAAGATGGTCGATGCCGATTTCAAGAGCGAAATCTTCATGCAGGTTATAAAGACTGCTATTTATAAAGTAAATTTTTGGTGCCGTATATAAATCGACAATAATATATTTTACATATTCCTTTCCATTCAGAAATTCAGACCACTTGATGACATCCTTTTTTATGGCCAGTTTTTTAAATGTAGAAAAGGTGTCAATCACAAGTGAGCCGTCATTGCCGTTAATCGACTTTCCCGCGTTTACCGGACATTGCAATGGATAATTTTGATACTCTGTTATATCATCTATACCATCTTCATCAGTATCAAAAGGCGATGCAATCAAATATTCCAATACTTGATAATGCGCCAAAGGGTAAAACCCTAATTGTTCGCTAATGACAGTTTTGTTTGACTTGCCTAATGTCATAGACGTTGCTAATCCAAAAACGCTGTCTACGTGATGTCTAATTTTTAAAATATAATAGTGTTGAGGTGTAGAGTTTACCTCCAATTGAACTTGACCATTTGAGTCAAGAGCATAGCTGATAATTGGCACTTCCTTCGCACCTGCCATGTATGTGCTTGACACGATAATCAATCCCATAAAAAAAGCGACGAGAAAAGTCCTATTAGCCATTGATATGTGTTTTATAATTGGGTCATTTTCTCGTGAGAAATCCTGCGTCTACGCAATGTAGGGTATTTGGAAGTGATTCTCAATCGACTGAAAGGAAAACGATATTCTGGTGACAAACTTGATGTCTGGCATGCATGGATTTCCTGATAATTTTTATCACTTGTTGTCCAAAGTGTGTGTGTTTAAATATTAAATATCTTCTTTTGAATAACGAGGTTGATCATTTTATGAATCCAGATTTCAAGAGCTATCTTTTGAAAGTGACCACGTCTTCAGCGTGCCATGAAATTGAAGTCATTCAATCGTTGTGGAGTGGATACGGAAAGATCTCACGATATCAATTGGCCGGTTCATCGATAAACACTGTTGTTGTGAAGTGTATATCTCTAAACCAGTCGAGTGAGCACCCAAGAGGGTGGAATACAGATTACGCCCATAGTCGAAAGGTGAAATCGTATGAAGTTGAAACGCACTGGTACGAAAAATGGAATCAACAATGTCCTGATACTTGTCGCGTTCCGAAGTTTATAGGTTCATTTTCTGAAGGCCGTGACCAATGGATAATTTTGGAAGATTTAGATGCGCATTATCCGTTACGAAAACAAGAACTTGGTCTGCCTGAGGTTAAAGTGTAAGTCTTCAAACTAATGTTCACCAGAGATAGTGAAAATTAAGTCATAAATTTAATCTTTGCAACAGGTGTTGCTTTCTTCTTTTTTTCATTGTTCTTAGTTTAATTAAATGTCGTTGTTCGAGTA
>JBLHOC010000155.1:0-7406 GCA_047620825.1 Bacteroidia bacterium
AAGCCAAACTCGAAAGGGACGACCTGCAACAAAGGCAATACGAAAATCAACAGCAATACATAAAAGACCAAGAGAAATTTATATCTCGATTTAGGGCGAAAGCCTCAAAAGCTACTGCCGTTCAGAGTAGGGTGAAGAAGTTGGACAAATTGGATAAAGTGGATGTTGTTGAATCGGATGGACCGCGTGTTAACCTCAAATTTTCTATCAATAAGGAAAGTGGTAAGGTTATCATGGAGCTGGATAAGATAACCAAACACTTTGGTACTAATCGCATCTTAACCAACGCCACCGGCGATATCATTCGTAAGGATAAGATTGCACTCATTGGGGCGAACGGTAAAGGGAAATCTACACTGTTGAGGATTATTGCCAATACCGAAAAGTTCTCAGGAGAACGAAAGGAAGGATACAACGTTGTGACATCCTTTTTTGCACAACATCAATTGCAAGCTTTACATCTGGAAAACGAAGTTTTACAAGAGTTGTCAGAGCATGGTTCTGGATTATTAGAATCTGAATTACGGAATGTGTTAGGTTGCTTTTTATTCGCTGGCGACGACGTGTTTAAACCCATCAAAGTGTTGAGCGGTGGGGAAAAGTCACGGGTAGCATTAGCCAAAACTTTGGTAGAAAAAGCGAATTTCTTATTGTTAGATGAGCCAACCAATCACCTTGATATTCAGAGTATTGACGTGTTGATTCAAGCGCTGCAACAGTATGAAGGAAGTTTTGTTCTTGTGAGCCACGATAGATATTTTGTGACGGAAGTTGCAAATAAGATTTGGTGGATTGAAGATGAACAAATCAGAGAATATCCAGGGAATTATACCGAATATCTGTACTGGAAAGAAAAGCAAGATGCAAATAATAAACAGCAACCTGTAGCAACGAAAAAAGCAGCCAAACCTGCAAAAAATCCTGTCAAATCAGACAAAGAGAAAAAGAAACAGCAAGAGATACGCAAGGTTGAACAGAAAATTGAACAACTAGAATCTCAGGTTGGAGATATTTCAAAGACACTCAAACAGATTGAAACAGATTTGGCCAATCCTGAAATCACATCAGACCGGCAAAAGTTGCTTGATTTATCGAGTCAACATCAAATTCAATCGGATCGTAAGACAGAATTGTTGGCGAAAAGCGAAGCGTTGCTGGAGCAACTGATGGAATTAGAGGATTGATTGGACCACGGTAGTACGTGTAATTAATCCTTGTTTACCGACTACGAGCGTTTCTTTTAACCAGGACAAAAGTGGTAATGATGCTGCCGATGATGATGAGTGTAAACCACAAATCTGACCATGTCAGTTGATCTAATTTAACTTTCCAGAATCCAGACATAAAGATTAAGAAAAAGGTTGCTATAACCAATCTTCGATTGTTCACTTTACTGTTGAATTTTAATGCAAGGGCATATCCCAGCTCAATACCAAAGTGACCACAAATACCTATCAATAACATGGTGTTACCATACGGCCAATGCATGATTTTAAACAATGCACCTAGTATCACCAAGGCTGCGGGCAAATTGGAGTATTTACCGTAAAGACTTTTTGGGGTCTTACGTTTAGTTAAATCTTCATCTAAAATTTCGTTCATGCTGAAACCTAAACTTAAATGTTATCCGTTGAGATGTGTCCCCGATGTACGCAAAAAGAGAATCCCCAGAGCGCTTATATTCAATATATTTTGGAAAATCATGCGTAGTATTTTCACAACGGAAGAAGGAATCTTTTATTTCAGTAATTGTAAATAGGGTAGGTGCTGGGTTTTGCTCAGGATGTGCAATGTAGTAAAACGTGTCGTTTTTTGCGTAAATCCACATTTGTTCATTCGTTACCGCATCACCCATAATCGTGGTTCCAGTGCCAGTTGGTCGATTTGCTTGTTGTGACCAGGTCTCAAAATGATTCATTTCATTATTGCCTTGCATCGATCTTTCCCAAACACCGGTCAACCAATCAAACTGTGTATAGTCTTGGTTTGCAGTCTCTTGAGGGGCTTGTGATATATTTTTAGGGCCTGGTTTATTGCAGGCTAAGCCAAATACAAGTAGCAGAAGTGTAATGTTTCTCATTTAAATCGGAAATTACTTTATTAATTATAAATTTGCTCAAACAAGATATACAAGAACAATGAAAAATTTACTCATAGCAACACTATTCGTTTTTACCCTTATGACTGGTTGTAAAGATGATACTCCTGTAGAAGATACAACACCAGATTCAGGGACTGCAATTGACCAGATACTTGGTAAATACACGTGCAATTGGGTAGTATTCAGCGCTTCCACTGGAGTTGAATCTGATAAAGGAACCTTTGAATGTGAAATACGGGAAAACACAGATGACAGCACACGTTTTGATTTTAGAATTGATGGGTTGACTTTGTTAATGACTGGATCGGACATTATCACCGTAGCTGATGGTTATACATTCTCCATTCCAGAACAAACCGTAAAAAATTTCGGTGACCTTGTCGGTAGACCGATACTTAACATTGATGGTCAGACAACAAAGGTAGATGGTCATGTTGATAAAGCAACTGGAAACATCACTTGCTTTTGCGAAAGGGCAAGAAAAATTGGACAAGACGACGATTTATTCGAATTTAAATTCGTCAAAAAGTAAAACGCGTTTGGCATATTAATGCCACATTCTTAATCCAATACGCAAAACCCAGACAACGTTTTGTATCTTTTGGTGTCTATTAATAGAATGAGGCACCAACTAAAAACTATTTTCATAATATCGATAATTATGCTTTCGGGCGTAAAGTCGTTTGCCACTCACATCATGGGAGGTGACTTGACATATCGATATATCAGTGAAGACTCATTCGAATTCACATTGGCCTTTTATGTAGACTGTATAAACGGAAATCCAGGGGCGATTGCGTCCGATAAATTTGCGATCATCGGTTTCTTCAATGCTAAAAATAAAGATTTCATTGATAAAGTTGAAATTGAGCGAAATGCGCCCGTGCGTGTTTCAAAATTGAATTATGCCTGTGTAACGCCTCCAACCAATGCTTGTGTTGATAGATACGAATATGTGTTTAGAAAGCGCGTCAAGGTTGGTAATGATGGCATAATCGTATCGTTTCAGCGCTGTTGTCGCAATCACACAATCACAAACCTCGTGGATCCAGGTGGAACAGGAATGACATTATTGGCTAAAATCCCGCCAAAATCAACAGTCTCAGTGAATAGTAATCCTGTCTTTAAGGATAGCCCTCCCAATTTTTTATGCAACGATGCACCGCTCATATTTGACCACAGCGCGACTGATTCAGACGGAGATTCTTTGTATTACGACCTCTACCTTCCTTTTAAAGGGGCTGATGCAAATGTGCCGCGACCAGTACAACCCTCCAACCCAGATTATGACGAAGTGAGTTACACGGCAGCTTATGGACTCAACAATTTGATGGGAGGAACAGAAAAACTAAAAATCAATGGAGCTACTGGTCTGCTAACAGCATTGCCAAATAAGATAGGACAATTTGTGGTTGGTATTCGAGTCTCAGAGTATAGAAATGGTGTCAAGATAGGCGAGACCCTGCGGGATTATCAATTTAATGTGCTACAATGTGATATTAAAATATCCGCCAATTTCGATCTCCCCGACATTAAATGTTTTGATTCAGTGGTCACCTTGAACAATACGTCACAATTCGGTGACAGCTACCAATGGGAAATATTTGATCAGAGTAAGGTAATTCATAATTCAATCAACAAACACACCTCAGTAACACTTAAGAATAAAGGGGTTTATCGCATAAAATTAGTGACAAAAAATGCCCAATGTGCTGATAGCATTGAGAAGAATATTGTAATTGGAGGGACGTTAAAGATAAAGGCGAATTTTGATTTAGTTATTCAAGATAGCTGCGGGGGAGGTTTGATTACAATTAATAACAAGAGCGATAAAACGCCGGATTGGTATTGGGATCTTGGACTTGGCGCAGGGGAACAGCACAATGCAGTAATAAACCAATTTAATGTTGACCAACCAGGTACGTATCGTGTGAAACTTCGTATTTCGGATACTGTAAACTGTGCACATGATGATAGCGTTGAGGTAAGTTTCAATATAAGAGGACGAGATACGCTATACGCCGCATTTGATTACGCTTTTCCTAACGACTGTAATCCTGGAAAGTTGGTCCTTACAAAAACCGATGCTATTGAAGACGATTGGTTTTGGGATATTGAAGGAGATATTGAAGACTACACCAATGAGCCAACTATAACATTGGATGAATTAAACGCAGGCCTACTTAACGTCAAGCTGCGACACGGGAAACTGAATAATCCGTGTCAAATTGCGTTGCCGATTGAAAAAGAAATTGAGATCGATTCATTAGAGGTGTCTTCTGCTGGATTGAGTTTATACAATGTTTTTACGCCCAATGGGGATCAATTGAATAATTGTTTTCAGTTGGATATGACTGAATCAGAATGTTACGAAGTCAAAATCAAAATTTATAATCGTTGGGGGGAACTAGTCTATCAGTCGGATGATGCCTTGCGAGAATGCTGGGATGGAAAGAGAAAAAATGGAGACTTTTACCCTGCAGGAACCTATTTTGGTGTTGTTAGTGTTAAACACCTAGAAGTAGATAAGGGTGAAAACATTTCGATGTCAATAACGTTTATACGCTAGCACTCAGAAATAGAACAATCAAATATGCCCATTATAGAATCAATTCCTGAATATTTTAAACCTTACGTTAGTAAAGTCAAGTCTGCTACAGCATATCAGGCGCTAGAAGAGAATTGGGACAACCTCCAAGCTGTGTTTTGGAACTTGACATCGGATCAGGCCGATTACCAATATGCGGAAGACAAATGGACGCCCAAACAGATATTACAGCACTTGATTGATACCGAAAGGATTTTGAGTCAGCGCGCTTTGCGATTTGCAAGGCGAGACATGACACAGTTGCCAGGGTATGATCATGAAAAATACGTCGACCAAGTGGATGTTTCAAATCGAACAATCCAGGATTTATGGAATGAGTTTCATGCCGTACGCGTTTCGACACTGTTTATGTATAAAGGGTTTACAGACCAAGAATTGAAACGGGAGGGGTTTGCCAACGGTCTAGTACTAAGTGTTGCAAACGAAGGTTTTATTATTGCTGGACACGCTTTACACCATGCCCAAATTATTCAAGAACGGTATTTAGTGTAACGCTGCTCGTACCGGTATGTCTTGTATGATTTCTGCTTCTGCAGTCATTAAAGCTTCTAAACGATCATAGACAACAGCCTCATCAAAATACTTTAACGCAAAGGTCACAAAGACATGGCCGTGTTTTGCTTCACTGGTCCATAGTGCTTTGTAGAATATTTTTAATGCTGGATCTGCAATGTGGTCAGCAACCATTTTAAATCGCTCTGCACCTCTACATTCCAACACAGAAGCCAGTAACAATTTGTCTAAAAACCTCGTTTCTCTTCCATCTCTAGCGAGCTTCATCAAACGATTTACATAAACGTCTTTCTGAATCTCATGATTGAGCTGAATGTTTTGAGAAGACATCACTTGATAAACATCCCTAAAATGTTCCATTTCTTCAATCGCGATGTCGATTAAATCTGGAAGTATTTCTAATCGATCAGGATATTTCGCCACAAAACTCGAGGCCATGCCACTTGCTTTTCGTTCACAATCGGCATGGTCTCGTAAGAATGATGGGAAGTCTCCTAATACAGCGTCAATCCACGCTTTAGAAGAGGGTATTTTAATGTCAATGGATCGTTTCACACGTCAAAATTAACACGGATCGATTAAGAAGGAACAAGGAAGAGTGAACATTTAACAATGAGCAATTGAGCATTGTTAATGAAACATTCTTAATAACGTCTACTTCCTTCTCTACTTCGTTTGTCTTTACTCTTTGATTTTCCTGGATTTTCTTTGTTCCCAGCTACTTCGATGTTACAAGATCTTCCACGGAAATCTTTTCCGTTCATTGATTTAAGCACATCGTTGGTGTAGTTGGTATCCACTTCAACAAAAGAAAAAGTCTTAAGAACCTCAATACGTCCAATACCAACACCTTCTAAACTCGGTTGCTCGTTGATAAAGCCCATTAAACGTTGTGCGTTCAATGAATCTTTCTGACCTAAATTAACGAAGAAACGTTCAAAATTCATGTTGCCATTTCGACTACGAGTTTTTGAAGGATATCTCTCTCTTCGTGGTCTTTCCGCTCTCTCTCCTCTATCACTTCTGTCACCTCTGTCTCTTCTGTTGCCATCACGGCCTCCTCTATCTCTGTCTCTTCTACCTCTTTCACCACGATCGCTTCTGTCGTTGTCGCGAGCGCTAATGTTAAGATCACCAGCATTTTTATAATAATCAAGGAATCGGTTGAATTCTGCAGAGAAAAATCTTTCGATTAACTCTTCACGTGAGAACGCTTCTAATTCTGCAGTAATCGCTGGTAAATATTGATCAAATTCTGATTTGTCGACTTCTACTTGTTTCAAGTCTTCAACCAATTTGAATAATTGTTTACCACATATTTCCTTTCCACTAGGGATTGAACAAACCGCAAATTCTTTACCTATTTTTCGTTCTAGTTGTTTGATCTTAGACCGCTCTCTGTTCGTTACGAGTGCGATTGATGATCCTGTTTTACCAGCACGGGCTGTTCTACCACTTCTATGGATATAAGATTCTAATTCGTCAGGTAGGTTATAATTTATGATATGTGTAATATCACTAACATCTAATCCTCTGGCCGCAACATCCGTTGCAACTAATATTTGTAACACTTTAGATCTGAACTTACCCATTACATGATCTCTCTGTGCTTGTGAAAGATCTCCGTGCAATGCATCTGCGTTATAGCCACCTTTAATAAGTTTGTCAGCAACTTGTTGCGTCTCATTTCGGGTTCTACAGAATACAATTCCGTAAATGTCTGGGTTCACATCAGCAATTCTTCTCAACGCTTCAAAGCGTGTACTTGCATTTACAAGGTAATAAGAATGCTCAATGTTTGCAGCACTTTGATTTGCTCTTTCTGTTTCAATTTCAACAGGTTGTCGCATGTAATTCTTTGCGAGTCTCGAAACGTCACGTGGCATGGTAGCCGAAAACAACAATGTTTGTCGCTCAGAAGGTGTGTTGCTTAATATAAAATCTAAGTCCTCCTTAAATCCCATATTTAACATTTCATCCGCCTCGTCTAGCACCAATATCTCAATGTTCTCAAGTTTTAGGTTGCCTCTTTTGATCAAATCGATAACACGACCTGGAGTACCAATTACAACATGAGCACCTCTTTTAAGGTCTCGGATTTGAGTCTGAATTGGTGCACCACCATACACAGATATAGAGCGAAAGCCCTTTCTATACTTGGTGTAATTTGCTATGTCCGAAGAA
>JBLHOC010000156.1:0-7321 GCA_047620825.1 Bacteroidia bacterium
TTCTACCTCTGCTTCAAATCCATAATGACGTGCAGGTGCTTGCGTATAAGTATATAACTGACCAGCTTCTGGGTATGCATAGATATCGTCATTAATTTCTAAGCGAGCAAAACGGTTGCTTGGGGCTAGATAGACAAAATTGAAAAAGTAATTTCCATACACTGAGGTTTCTACGAGCCAACGTTTGCGTTCGTAAATTAGACTAAAGTCATTCTGTATTGCTGTCTCCGGTTTTAACGACAAATCACCTTTTTCGAATCGGAATGCTCCATGATGTAACCCATTAGAGGCTAACTCGTTAGGCTGAATCATGCGACTTGTTTTTGCTACATTTATTTTAACAAATACGTCTTTCCGGATTTCTTTATTAGCACCAAACGCCATGGCCCAGTTTGGCCAAAATTTCGAATAGCTTTCGTTCCGAAGTGCTTCCCCAACTAACAATCCATTTTGGAAGAACTCCGTTTTGGTTGAATCAAATGACACATGATTTAAATCAAATCTTGCCCCGATATTGAGCTTCCATGCCTTTTTAGTTTTCATTTTATACAAACCATACACAGCAACTAAACCAGAGTTATAAGCAGGAATAATAAATTCATATCCGCCTATTTCATTATTTCGCAACTGACCTGAGAAGCCAATGATTATTTTACTACTCGAATCGTTTACAAAATACCGCGCATTTAGTGTGTAGGTCGTTAAAGCCAATGATAAGGCTTGATTCGAAAAAACATCACTGTCTCCAAACGCAGCAGAATGCGGTTTAGCCACTTCACCTCGGTCATTGCGTTGGTATCCGGCATCCACCTCTAACCAATTTGACTTTATTAATAAATTCACGTGCCCCGAGAGGTTAATATGATCCACTTGTTGATACGGTAAATCTATGTCCCTAAAATCTCCATCATGTTGAAGCAAACCTATACTCGGTATACCAAAGGCACCACTAAAAAATCCAGATTGCTGTGTAAAATATGACGCTCGACCATACCAATACCCCCAATTCTTAGATACACCGAAATAGGCATTGACCGCCTGCTCTTTCACCGCAGTATTTTTTAACCTGTTTTGATATATCGGTAATATCGTGGTTTGGTAGACGAATTGATCCGAGGGGATCTTGTAATCTCCCCCCTCCATGAAACTATATCGAATTTTGAACCATTTCCCGCCTTTATTAAACGCGACCGAAGTACTTGAACGATTGCCGTCATTCAAGCTGTTATAATTTAGTCTCTGATCGATTAAGAGCTGGTTTTTGCCTTTCGGCAGTTTTGGTCGAATATTGATAACACCGGCTACCGCGTCAGAACCATATACCAAGGAGGACGCACCTTTGATAATCTCAATTTTATCCGCATTATTGACATCTATTTCCAGGCCATGGTCACTTCCCCATTGTTGACCTTCCTGTTGTATGCCATCCGTGGTTACAACAACTCTATTGCCATTTAAACCACGTAATGACGGCTTGCTAACCCCAACTCCATTGTTTAACGAACCAACACCAGGTATTTTTTCTAGATTCGTCATTAACGACGTTCCACCTTGCTGTTTTAGAAAATGTTGGTCGATATGTTTGACTTGTAACGGGTTGTTATTCAAATCTTGCTTTTCTAGCGAATTCTCGATAATCACTTCATGTAATTCACTGATTGATTCCTCAAGCACAAAGCTTAAGCCTGTGATAGAATCACTGACATCCAAATCGAGTTGCTGCGCATTATATCCAGAATAGGTCACGTGCAAATGGTAGTGCCCCTTTTTTACATTGGTAATTTCAAATAGTCCATCACCATCTGTTGAAGTGCCTACATGGGTTTCATGTAAAAAAACATCTACACCTTGTAACGGTTCCCCTTTTTCGTCAATAACAGCCCCTGAGATTACATACTGTCCCATAGCGACAGTCGCTGATGTTAATACAATTAAAAAAAGACTAAGTAGTTTATTGAACATGTATGTCAATAATTGCAATTGACAAATTGTCGTCACTGTCAAACACACCGACGATAAATTCTAACTCTGAAAAGGTCTGATTTACAGAGAACTTTTGATTAAACGTAAATCCCAAATCATCTGCACCTAGTAAATCAATATCGCCATCAAATAAAGGTTCCGCACTTGGGTTATTGTGGTCTTCAATGATGTAGAATATCTCCTTTAAATCGACATCATCCTCCACCTCAAAGTTTATTGTAAAGTCCGTATTCGCACTTACATCGATTTCTTTAACTATTGATTTAAAAACAGGCTGTCCTGGTTGTGAAATGAAAAATTCCAAAACTTTAACGTCTGACCTGTTGCCTTCCTTATCCAACACTGATATATTCATATGATATGGACCAGCTGCTGCATTATTAGGTAGCACAAACGTCGCAACCTGAGCATCACTAAGACCTTCCAAACTTAATATTTCAGATCCCGAGAATTTGGTATTGACTTTTTGGTGCTTATGACTTTCAAAATTGTCATGTACTTCGACGAATGCTTCTGAAAGCGCTACATCATCGGTGAATGATATTCTTACATTGACACTATCTCCGGCTGGAATTGTATTTCCATCCAGAAAATTTACGCTTGTGATTATAGGTTTAGTTTCATCGTTGCTTAGGCTATTGTCGTTACATCCGTTCGTAACGAATAGCATGACAGCAACAAGTATTATATACGTTGATTTCATTATTGAGATAAATTGTCACTCAGTTACAACTAAGTGGATTAAAAAAAAAAGAAAGGATGTTTGGTGGTTAAGCTTAGACGCTTTCTGGAGGTCCTCGAGTTGAATTTAGCCGGTAAGTTGCGTTGGCTTCAATACTTATTAGTCTACAACCAACTGTTTTTGAGGCAATTAATGTGGTATTCGAACTAAATGAAGTAACAAATTCAGCGTTACCATGAACAATGGTACAAAGGTCACAGATTTCTAATTCCCCATGTGGATGACACATATGTGTATCACCTATATCGCAACTAGATTCGTGTGATTCTTCAATGTGATGAATCGCATCCGCAACTTGCACACTGCACCAAAGTACAAGCATGAAAATTGAAAATACGTTTTTTACTTTCTGTATCACGGTGCAAATGTAACAGTTACTGACCTTCTTTCGACTTGTCTAAAGCTGCCCTTACGAATTTGACGAAAAGTGGATGAGGGCTCGCCACTGTACTTTTTAATTCAGGGTGAAATTGAACCCCAATAAAAAACGGATGATCTGGAAGTTCGATAATCTCTACCAAGTTATTTTCTAAATTCATCCCTGACATAACCATACCACTTTTTTTGTACTGATTCAGGTAGGCATTGTTAAATTCATAGCGATGACGATGACGTTCTTGAATACTGGTTTTGCCATAGACCTTATAAGCTAAGGTTCCTTTATCAATTTCACAATCGTATGAACCAAGTCGCATGGTGCCACCCTTATTTTTAACTTTTTTCTGAGTTTCCATTAGGTCGATTACTGGAAACTTCGTTTTGGAATTCATTTCTGTACTGTGTGCATTTTTCAATCCCAGTACATTTCGACCGTATTCGATAACGGCACACTGCATTCCCAAGCATATACCAAAGAAAGGGATATTGTTTTCACGAAGATATTTGATGGTTGATATCTTCCCTTCAATACCTCTGTCGCCAAAACCAGGTGCAACTAAAACACCGTCCAAACCTTTCAACCTATCTTGGGTTGTTTCGTCCATTAACGATTCCGATTGAATGCTAATCACATTCACGTTACATTCATTGACAGAACCAGCATGATTGAATGATTCATTAATCGATTTATAGGCGTCTTGTAATTCAACATATTTCCCTACCAAACCAATGGTCACCTCTGATTTAGGGTGACTTAGTTTAAAAAGGAAGTCTTTCCATTTATCCAAGTTCGGCTCGTTTTTGGAACTTAACCTCAACTTTGCCATCGTCACCTTGTCAAGCTTTTCTTTCAACATGACTAACGGTACTTCGTAAATAGAATCAACATCAATAGATTCAATCACAGCATTTTGGTTAACATTACAAAAAAGAGCTACTTTTTTTCTGATTTCTGGATTCAGTTTATGTTCTGTTCTACACACCAAAATATCAGGTTGCACACCTAATTCTTGTAACCCTTTTACACTGTGTTGTGTTGGTTTCGTTTTTAACTCACCAGCTGCTTTCAAGTAAGGCACCAAAGTCAAATGAATCACACAAGTATCGTCTGTACCCAACTGCCATCGTAACTGACGAACAGCTTCAACGTATGGTAAAGACTCTATATCACCTACTGTACCACCAAGCTCTGTAATGATGACATCATACTCTCCTGAATCACCTAGAAGCAACATACGACGTTTTATTTCATCTGTAATGTGTGGGATGACTTGTACCGTTTTACCTAAGTATTTGCCTTCTCTTTCATTGTCAATAACTGTTTGGTAAATACGGCCTGTTGTTACGTTATTGGCCTGAGATGTTGGTATATTTAGAAACCTTTCATAGTGCCCTAAGTCCAAATCCGTTTCTGCACCATCGTTGGTCACATAACATTCACCATGCTCATAGGGATTCATGGTTCCTGGATCAACGTTAATGTAAGGATCGAATTTTTGAATGGTACTTGAATACCCTCTGGCCTGTAACAATTTCGCTAGTGATGCTGCGATTATACCTTTACCTAAAGATGATGTTACGCCACCCGTAACAAAAACGTATTTTGCTTTTTTCATTGTAAAAGAGTTAAAAGGTAAACCGGAAAAGAGCCTACGCTTGTGTACGGGAAACAAAGGTAAGCCTGTTCTACCCTAACCTACCAGTAATTCCTATTTGCTTTTCAAGATATTTTCAACAGTCTTGATATCTGCTGGTGTATCTACACCAATTGAGTCATTTTCTGTCTCAATAGCAGAAACCACATAGTGATTTTGCAACCATCTCAATTGCTCTAATTTTTCAGCTTTTTCTAGTGGTGATTCTGGCACCGTGGCAAGCGACAACAAGACTTCAACTGAGAATCCATACGTACCCACATGTTTGTAATAAGTTGTGGCAGACAACGGATTATCCGACGATTCTTGTAAATGTGGTATGGCCGTTCTACTAAAGTATAGCGCATCCGCAACACCTTCTTCAAAATCAGTTAACACCGCTTTTACAACATTTGGATTCGAAAGTTCTGAGACATCTGAAATCTTTTTGACAAGTGTGGCGATATCCGTATCATCATCCTCAAAAACTTCAATTAATTTGTTGATGTCTTTCGGGTCAATGAGTGGTTCGTCTCCTTGTACGTTTATCACACATTCGTATTCTTCACCTGCATCCATCAAACGCTCAACGGCCTCTATGATACGTTCCGTACCGTTATTATGTGACGATGACGTCAGACAAACATTGCCATCAAAACCTTGCACATGATCAAATATGCGCTGATCGTCTGTAGCAACGATAACATCCTCTGCGTTCGTTTGTAAACATTTCTCATACACCCTCTCAATGAGGGTAACGCCGTCGATCTTTTCTAACGGTTTACCTGGGAATCTTTCTGAATCGTATCGAGCTGGAATAACGATGAGTGTTTGCATAATCTAATGTTTAATTTTTAATGTTTAGTGTTCAATTGACGTTGTGAGGTTTTAACGATTGCGGTCAATATCTTAACAATCTCTAGGGCATTTTGCCGTACTTCAGTGAAGTCATAATGTATTAGATTTGACTTATCTTTTAGCTCTAGCCAGTATTGAGTTTCTCTAGCTTCTTTGCTGGCTATACTCATTTTTGCTATAAAATCACGTTTCGATTGACCTGCTCCTGCCTCTTTAATATTAGCACCAACACTAGTGGCAGATTTCAATATCTGTTGTCCGATGACGAATTCCTTATGTTCTACTAACAATCTGTACAAATCAATAATTTCTAATGCAAAATTGAACGACTTTACTTCAATGACACTTTCTTTCATGTAATCGAAATAAAAGATTAACGGCGACACTTAAATTGACTAACCTTCTAGTGTTCCACTAAAGTCTTCTTACGCAATGTCTTTAATTTAAAATCAAACATTAAAAACTAAACACTCGTCTTTTTCTCCTTGAATAGAACAGATAACAAAATGCTCCCTCCTAATATGATACCAATAATGATAAGTGACATTTTATTGTCGACGCCCATCACTTCAACGACATAATAATGGAACAACATTTTAACACCAATAAACGTCAGCAGCACACCTAATCCATATTTCAAGAACCTAAATAAATGCACCACATTAGCCAATAAAAAGAACATAGACCGAAGGCCCATGATGGCGAAAATATTGGAGAAGAAAACAATGTAAGGATCTTTGGTAACCACAAAAATGGCTGGGACAGAGTCCACAGCAAAAATTAAATCTGATGCTTCAATCACCATTAAGACAATAAACAAAGGCGTCACCCATGTTCTTTTGTCCTTACGGATAAAAAAATTATGACCAACGTATCTAGGGAAAACAGGGAATATCTTACCTACCAGTTTCACGACTGGATGATTCTTTTCGTCTATCTTCTCTTCTTTGTCTCCTTGAATTAATATTTTAACACCACTGTAAATCAGAAAAGCTCCAAACACATATAACACCCAATGAAAGTGTTGAATGATTGCCGCACCAGCAAAGATGAAACCGAACCGCATGACTAATGCACCTAAAATCCCCCAAAACAATACACGTTTATAGTAGCGCTCTTTTACAGCAAACGTTTGGAATATGAGTAGCATCACAAAAATATTGTCAACGCTTAATGCGTATTCAATAAAATATCCTGTAATAAACTCCAAGGATAAGTTATTACGATACTCCGCTGATAATGCCTCAAAGCTTTTCCCTGTTACATCAATTGGATGTTCAAACTTTTCAATGATGTAACGCAATTGGTCAAGTTCTGTAAAACCGTGAATGAAATGTCCATAGGATTTAAGGAAAAAGAAAAATCCAAAGGCACAAGCCACCCAAATGCTCGACCAAATCAAGGATTCCTTAAAAGTAACCACTTTGTTTTCTTTCGAAAAAATGCCAAGATCTAGCATCAGAACGAAAAGAATAAAAGCAATAAAAATCGAGAAGAAAATTATCTCATTCGATTGAATTGCTAAAAATGGTAATTGCATAAATTATTTTAGGAAGCGCAAAAGTACACGCATTTAATAATTGAATGTCTGATTGTCTGAATAATAGATAAAATGAAGAATTAAATAAATGTCTCGTCCTGAAATAGGTTGACACAATTTATGTAAAAATGGACAACAAAACAGGATTAAGAAAACGTTTTAGTGAGGAGTTTCGCCGTTTAGTGG
>JBLHOC010000157.1:0-7250 GCA_047620825.1 Bacteroidia bacterium
AAGCATTCGATATCCAGGTTTGATTGGTTGGAAAGCAAAACCAGGTGGTGGAACAACGGATTACGCAGTTGATATTTTCCATCAGGCATTGATACAAAACAAATACACTTGTTTCTTAAAATCCGATACGGCGCTGCCGATGATGTATATGGATGATGCGATTAAAGCAACAATCAATGTAACAGAAGCCGCTTCCGATTTGATTAAAATACGAAGTTCATATAACCTTTCTGGAATGAGTTTTGACCCGAAAACGTTGGCACATGAAATAGCACGACAACATCCAGGTTTTTCCATTGATTATGACATTGATGCACGACAACAAATTGCAGAAAGTTGGCCACAAAGCATTGATGACTCTGCAGCTATATTCGATTGGAATTGGAAACCGGACTATAACATTGAAACCATGGTGAAGGAAATGCTGATGCAGCTTTCGAACATGGGCGTAGGCTCGAATTAGAGTCTATTGGTAAAACCGACCCCAATCTGTAGTTTAGGTAGTTCTGGGTACATGTTTTGCTTCACAAAATCGGTCAGCCCATAATTTCCAAAGAGGGAGAAGCGCCAAATGGTTATTGTTGCTTGGATTCTGAAATCGGAGTAATCATGTAAACCACTTTCTTGAACTCTAATGTTGTTTGCTTTCGACGTGTATCTGAATTTTAAAGGAAGATAATAAGTAGCGCCAGCATCCAAATACACATTTCGTTTAACTTGATTTTTATGTTCATACCCAAAAGGAGCAATCCGAATGGCTGTAGTAGCAGACAACGACCAATAATTGTAACGCTGTTTTTGGCTAGTTGGTGCGTCTTTAAAACGACTGAATTCATAGTTGAGACCGTTCCCAAAATGAATGCCAAATCGCTTTGATAACATGATGCCTTCGTGCATTCCCGCATACATTGAATACGATTCTAATGGCGCTGTGGCATTACTCCAATGTGATACGTTTGAACCCAACCGGAAGTAACCTTGAAAGAAGCTTTCAGATATAAATGGGTTGTATTTGGAAGGATGCCTTTGTTTTTCAATTTTGAGGTCATACTCATTGAGGCTATATTCTGATACCAGATAATAGGATTCTAAGATTTTAAGAGAATCTAGCAATATGGTGAGTTGCACGTCTCCAGGTGATATAGGACTAATGGTGTCACTCCAAATAAAGTCTTTAGGACAATGAAAAGAATGCTTAAAAATCCACCCAGAGTCCAAGGCATCAGTGTATTGCATGGTGAACGGACCACCTCCTGCCAATCTATTTCCCCTTAGGTCAAAGTTGACAACAAGGGAGGTTGTTTGCGCTTTCCCAATGACACAAACAAATAAAGATAACAGTAAAAATAGGAGGGTTTTCATGGTGAACCAAAGTTACTAGAATTATTTCATCCCAATTTCAATCAGATCGAAATAGGACGTTTGAAGATATTGTAGTGATTTGAGGTGTTTCGATTTCGTTGCATAAATCAGATGTCGGACACCAACACAATATGAATTAACATCTCGTTCCTGTACCAAATAATCATAGGTACCATAAAACATAATTACGTTTATTGGGTCTAACATGTCTGGGAGAGTTGGAATATTTAACTTTTTCTTTTTATATCTCTTCAAAGCTTTTTGAGCATTCTTCACATTCAAAACAGGACTATCTAAAATCAAAAAACTAGTCTCTTCAAGAATGACTCTCGTGGCAAAAATACTTCCCATAGATTGTGCATATATATGTAGCGTTTGGGCTTTGTTTGTTGCCTGAGTATAGTTGAAAACGGTTTTAAAGTCTTGGAAATATTCCTCATGGTAAAGAAATGTTGAGTCGAAAGCAAAATCGGAACTACCACCAAAACCGCGATAATCAAATAAAACAACATCATATCCTTGGTGATAAAACATAAATGCATGTTGAACTAAATAACTCTTATTTCCAGCATCTCCATAAACCAGTAAAAATATGCCTTTGGAAGTGGTGTCGTGGCGTATATGCCAAACGCTAATTTGAGTATTGTCTGATGTGGTTAAAGACGTATCTATATACGATAGACCAACGTCTGCGGGAGTGTTGATATACTTTGAATAAGGTTTTATTCCGTAACTACAAAGTGCGGAAAGATTAAGAACAAGGATGAGAATGGTTGATTTTATCATAAGTTGTTTTGATTGAACAATCACAGTTTTAATAATTTCTTGATGTAAACTCCGATTTCAGTTTCAACCTGAATGGAATAAACGCCTATTACTAAACTTGACGTACGTATCGATAAAAGGTGTGCATCTTTAGAATCGTAAATGATATTTTGTTTACGACCGGCAGCATCTAAAATTGTGATACTCTTAATGCCAACTGAAGACTTGATGGTACATAGGTTCCTCACAGGATTTGGATACACTTGAATGATTGGCGACTCTATATCCGTAATTAAATCAGGATTGCTTAACGTTATTGATAGTGTGTCCTTACCTCGAATGAATTTTTGAAGTTCGTAATTACGGCCCCTTTCGAAATAAAATGTCCCACGTGCGAACAAACCAAGACCTTCAGCGTAGATTGAGTAACAATCAAAGTTGAAGCCAATGAATTGGTCTGAATCAAAGCGATAATATCCCAAACTGTCTTTTTCAGCATTCTGACCGACACCATAATATCCGTACATTTTAAATTTTCTACCCGTAGAATCTCTTGATAAATGGGCAAACGCTTTTGTGGTATCTGGATATATACAATCTGATGAAATGTGATACCGACTTCCATTGCATTGATTTAATGGATGGTTAATGGAATCAATAATGAGAATAGTATCAAGTACATTTTCGTGATTCAATAGTTCATATCGAATTGTATCGTTACTTATGTATTTTCCAACTATTGTATAGTCTTCATGATTGTAGCTATAATAAGATCGCACATCATCTGTTCGTCGAGTTTGTCGATAAAAAAACTGATCACCAACCTCAAAATCGTAAATCTCACGAAGGGTTGGAGAACACTGGGCTTGAGCGACGTCAGTCCAGAAAAAAACGAAAACAATAAGGAAGATTATAAGGTTTACAAAAGGTTTCATGGTGTACCAAAGTTACACCAAAGAATCTAGTTCTTATTCGCTAATTGACCGCAGGCCGCATCGATGTCTTTGCCTCGACTGCGTCGTATATTCACAATGATTCGCCTATTTTCTAGTTGTTTGGCGAATGCATCTATCCGGTTACCTGAGGAACCTAAATAATTAGCATTGTCAATTGGATTATATTCTATCAGATTGATCTTACAGGTGATCTGACGTGCAAACCGAGCCAACTCTTCAGCATCCTCTGGATGATCATTAATATCATTAATAACGCAATACTCCAGGGTTATCCTTGAGCCCGTTTTTTCGTAAAAATAATTTAGCGCTTCTACGAGATCTTCGAGCTGATTGCTATCATTGATAGGCATAATCTTCGAACGCTTCTCATTGGTCGCCGCATGAAGCGAGAGCGCCAAGTTAAATCGAACACCATCGTCTGCCAATTTCTGAATCATTTTGGTGATGCCAGCTGTGCTTAGTGTAATCCGACTTGGTGACATACCCATTTGATCTGGGTCTGTAATGTGATTAATCCCTTCAACAACTTCTTTGTAGTTTAACAAAGGTTCGCCCATACCCATAAATACAATGTTGGATAATGGGATGTTGTAGTTTTTCTGCGCCATGTCATCGATGATGGCGACCTGATCAAATACTTCGTAGTGTGTTAAATTTCGTGTTCTTTTGAGGTACCCCGTGGCACAAAACGTACAACTTAAACTGCAGCCAACTTGACTCGAAACACAAGCCGTCATTCGCTTAGCGGTTGGTATCAACACACCTTCTACTAAGTTGCCATCATGCAACCTAAAACCTATTTTTATCGTGCCGTCATTACTTTTTTGAATGAGGTCTGGTGTTATCGTATGAAAGGTGAAGTGATCATTTAATTTTTGACGCAGTTCTTGAGAAAGGTTGGTCATTTCATCAAACGACCGCGCTCTTTTTTTCCATAACCATTCAAAAACTTGTTTCGCTCGGAATGCTTTTTCTTCCCAAGAAACTAAAACTTCGACCAGCTGCTCGACCGATTGGTCTCGAACATCAGGTTTGGATATGGATGTAGAGTTTGACAAATTATTCGGAAAAATTCCAGTTTACAGTTTCATCATCGTGCGTAATTTCCAACTCTTGGCCAGCACTTGGTTCGCAACGACCAACAACTTGAGCGTCTATGTTAAAGCTATTCGCAATAGAGATTATACTTGCTACATTAGCCGCATGTGTGTAAATTTCCATTCGGTGACCCATATTAAATACTTCCATCATCTCACGCATGTCACTGCCCGATTCTTGTTGTATGTATTTAAAAAGTGGTGGCGTATCCATCAGGTTATCCTTAATCACTTTGGTATTTTTGATAAATCGTAAAACCTTGGTTTGAGCCCCACCAGAACAATGTATAATACCATTGATCTCAGACCTCATTTCGTTCAATATCGATTTGATTACTGGGGCATAGGTTCGTGTAGGAGACAATACCGCTTTCCCCATATCAATTGGCATATCTGGCACTGTATCGGTTAAACTAAAGCTACCTGAATAGACCAAATCTAAATCTATTTGAGGATCAAAACTTTCAGGATACTTGGTGCTATAGTCTTTCTTAAAAATGTCGTGTCTTGCCGAGGTTAAACCGTTACTCCCCATGCCACCATTATAAGAACTTTCATAGGTCGCTTGGCCATGAGACGCAAGACCAATAACTATATCGTTGGACTTGATGTGATTTGGTATAATATCACTTCGTTTGGCTCGTGCTGTTACAGTACTATCAACGATAATCGTTCTTACCAAATCACCAACGTCGGCAGTTTCACCTCCAGTTTGTATAATGGAAATACCGTTGTCATTCATTTCCTCTAAAAACTCATTCGTGCCATTGATTATGGCGGAAATTACTTCACCTGGTACGTTATTCTTGTTTCTACCTATCGTTGAGCTAAGTAAGAAATCATCCGTAACGCCAACACATAATAGATCATCTAAATTCATAACGATGGCGTCCTGAGCAATGCCCTTCCAAACACTTAAATCGCCAGTTTCTTTCCAATATAAATAGGCTAATGAAGATTTAGTGCCAGCACCATCGGCATGCATAATGTTACAATAGGCTTCATCACCACCTAAATAATCAGGGATTATTTTGCAAAAAGCATTTGGATATAGCCCTTTGTCTAGGTTTGCAATTGCGTTGTGAACGTCTTCTTTTTTGGAGCTTACACCTCTTTTGGAATACCGACTCATGAATGAATTTTGATGGGCAAAGATACATGGGAAAATGCAACATAAAAAAAGCCTATTGCATCAAATGCAATAGGCTTTTAAAGATTCGTTTTTTTACGTTTAGTTGTCAAAAGGTTCTTTCGTCAAATAAAGCTTTCCATCTTTCATTTCAACTTCGATGTAGTTTTTTAAGAATACACCTTCGCCGAGTTTCGCTGGTTTGCCGTCGGCAACCATTTTGCATCTTACCCTTGTCAACATAACACCATCCAATACCAATTCAGCTACTTTGAAGGAGGTACTCGTAATTTTGGTGCCATCAGTTAATTTCAACTTTTTGTTTCCATCAGAGAAATCTGATACAGAGATAGTACCTGACTTAAGCATGGCTTCAACAGTTCGTTGTGGTAATTCTACACGTGAACCCTCAGGGTCATATAAGAATTTAACACGTTTCTTACCTATAGTACCACTAACAAAATACTTACCTCTAACTTCTACGATAGGAATGATATCGAATTTGTCTGCTAACGCTTTCTTTTCAGCCTCTTCAGCTTGGCGCTTATTCTCAGCCTCTATTTTCTTAACTTCTTTTTCATATTCACTGCCATGGTTTTTGATGTAGTCTTTACGCGCTTGGATAATTACCAAACTGTAAATCGTTTCACCATCCATTGCTACTTGATTCGTATCTTGAACTTCAGGATTACTCCATTTAAATTCATACTTACAGTTCACAACCTTAACAGTTGTACGTCTGTTTTCTTGATGTTTATCTTCGGTACAAGGGACAACTTCAGCACCCTCACAAGCACATTCGTTCGTCAATTGAGATTCCCCATAACCTCTTGCTTCCAATCGGAAAGGGTTAATACCACTTCTCAAAATGTAATTCACTGCAGAGTCCGCACGTCGTTGAGATAACTCTCTGTTATATTCAAATGATGCTCTACAATCCGTATGAGATCCAAGCTCAACACTCATCTTTGGGTATTTTTTCAAGGTAGCAATTAGGCCACCTAATACATTTTTAGATTCGTTACGTAAGAATGCACTGTCAAGTCCATAATAAATAGGTAGCACAAATACATCGTTACACTGATTTTTAAGACAAAAGTCTTTTATAAACTCAGCACTTTGATCTAAACCGACCGTAGTGACAAATTTTGCTTCAGCGTCATAAAAATAATCTTCACGCTTGGAAGTTTTTATTTCATAATTAACACCTATGGTGAGTGGTGTTTCATAATAACCTCGTTCATCGGTCATCAATCGAATTTTAGACGAGTCTTTGTCGTTACTAATTTCAACCAAAGCCTTTTGAAGTGGTAATCCATTGTCACAATCTGTAACAGTACCCTTCAAGATCAGGATAATCGGCGTCATGCTAAATTCATAGATGTCGTCATCACCACGACCTCGATCAGAAGTGAAAAATCCATGTTCCTTATCTGTATCAACAAGAATACCGAAATCGTCACCTTTAGAATTTACTGGGCAACCCATATTCACTGGATCAGACCAATCTGTTGGACTTTCACTGAGTTGAGTGGTATGCATAATATCCAATCCACCTAAGCTAACATGTCCATCTGAAGAAAAGTAAAGTGTACCATCATCGTGTACGTATGGAAACTTCTCGTCGCCAGTTGTGTTTACTACTGGGCCGAGGTTTATTGGGTCACTCCATGTTTTCCCACGTCGAACATAGTTTACAACGTAAAGATCTTTTGTGCGTTCTCTTGGCTCTTTGTCTGGATCTTGCATGCTGCCATCCATATCACTCACGAAATACATTTTTGTTCCGTCAGGTGAAAGTGCAGGGTGTCCGCAATCATAGGTATCACTACAAAAAGGAAGTGGTTCTGGGTTCATTTCCCAGGCTTTCCCACGTTTTTTAGCTTCGTATATTTTACAAGTTGTGTCTTTTCCATCAATGCCATTACATTGTGTAAAGTA
>JBLHOC010000158.1:0-7092 GCA_047620825.1 Bacteroidia bacterium
ATACCGTTATCATTTTTCTTATTTTGAAGTACAAAGGCGCCCGCTCCATCAGAAAGCATCCAACGCAAAAATTCTGCGTCGAAGGGCAATGAATCGACTCCCTGAGCCTCAAAACGGGATGCCTTAAACAACCGACTTGATAACTCACTACCTACGCATACTGCATTTTGTTTTTCCGTACTTTTAATTTGAGCATAAGCACTTTTCAAGGCCATCATTCCACTTGCACATACGCTTTGAAAACTGGCGACTTCACATCTGTAAAAATCCAACCCTGCATGAACCATACTTGCAAAACCAGGTATGGGCAAATCACCTTGTGTGGTTCCTGTACAGAGCAATTCAACATCAGTGCTCCTTAAACTACTTTTCACCAAGGCATCCTTCACCGCGTTTACGGCCAACTGGGCATTTGAATGGCTCGTCTCTTGTTTTTTGTTAAGGGCATAGTGCCGTGTTTTAATACCGTTTTGCTTTAATACACGGTCTTTAGCGCGACTATCTTTCCCATTAATGCGACCAAGAAAATTTTCCATTTCGTCGTTTGGAATTGCCTCGTTCGGCAAAAAAGTACCTGAGCTTGTTATATATACTTCGTTCATTTTTTTATTTGTTACGCTTGGAAAACAATTTGTCCAAGAAGTTTAGTGAAAACCCATAGTTTCTTCTTCCTCTACTATGATGTTCATTATGATGTGTTCCGAAAAGTTTAACGTCGTGTCCAGTGCCATTTCCAAATCGATAATTACAGTGACCTGCAAAATTCAAAACAATACTCGCGAGTGGGTAGATAAAAACGGCAACTATAGAAAAAGGCATAAAGGGTACAATGGTTAAGGGTACAGTGCTTAATAATAAAGCCTCTATCCAATGAAAACTGTACACCGAATAAACCGTTGGAATTTTGGATTTATGATGGATGAAATGCACATGCTTCATCATAAAGGTTTGATGCAATACTCTGTGTACGATATAAAAATGGACTTCATTCCACAATGTGAGTAAAACAATTCCACCGATTACATTAAACCAGGTATTCGGAAGGAGTGTAATGACATCAACCCGAATTAAATAAATGATTGGGATAATGGAAAAGCCAAAAACAATAATCGACTTAATGGAGTGTTTTATTTCAAAGGCAATCTGTGTCTTTGGCACTGCTACATTTATAATTTTATTAACCAACTGCCTACGCTCCAGTCCTTTGCATATTGATAAAAACAAGGTGCCGATTCCGAAATACAAAATAAGAAAGTACCCAAAAGACAGCACATACAATATGATATAGGAATAGTTAAATAAGATATTGTCAATAAGAGCTTTCATTTTTTTTCTAAATGTATGTTTTAACGCTTTCGCTATGCCCAGTAGAGCCTGGGTAGTTTGAGTTCCATGAGTAAGCTATATTACAGCAAGACCAACAGCGGATATTCAAAGGACGTTTATTCATTTTTCACTTTCTAATACCTAAACACAGCCATTCCATTCAGTTGTTTGATTTGTTAAAACCAAGTTATTACAATTACCAAGTAATCTTCCTTGGTACTTTTTTCCGTACCCCCGGGAATTCTTTTTTAGAACTACGATTTGGTTTTTGGTTACTCGGCTTATTGGTTGTTGAACTGCCACTTCGTATTATTGGATTTGGATCGTTTCGTGTCGGATTACCCTGATTAATAATGTTCGGGTTCGAATTACTATCACACGGTTGCAAAGAATCAATCTCAGCTATCGACAAATAGGAATTTGATACGTTAGATGTGGAGTCAAGATTATAGTTACAATAGAGTTCAGCGGTTACATCTTTTTGATGCCCCTCTTGAATTTTCGCATACTCCCTGCTTCCAGAACCTATGGCGAAAATCAGACCAACTGTCCACTGATTCGTGTTTAACGATAATTTCTTTTTCCTACTTGGGTCGTTGAATTCCCCGTAAGGGTGTGTTGTAAATTTACGTAAGGCAAATGACCATTCTTGTCTGATGTCCAAATGAATATGATTAGTGAGCTTAACTCGCCCACCATAACCTGTAGTAAAGGCAGCGGTAACTGCAGATACCTTATCTTGATTATCACTTTCAAACTGAGTTGAGCTAAGTATGCCTTTCACATTTGAATTCATGTCGAACATTCTTACTCCAAAAGCCATCGTCGCGTATGGTACCAGTCTAACCAATGGGTTAAATTCGACAATCGTTCTCAACCGCATATCACCAGACATCGATCTGTCAAAGTGATATCCGGCGTCAATAGTTGCCGAATTGAGAAACAAGGTATCTCTTGCAGATTTATCCCAAACATGCAAGCCTATGTCACCCCCAAAATACAACCCCCAATCACGTTTTATTGATTTGTTGGACGACAAAAATTGGAGTGAAACTCCTGGAATACTCTCTTGATACCCCATCGATTTCCATTCGGATGGGTTCGATAAATTCAATTGCACAAAATGAACTGCAAGAGACGAATTGATTAATGTTCGTCCCGGTACCACGTTTCGATAATCATAATAGTCATCAACCCAGTAAGATTGGACTACCACTTTTTTATATCCAAATGAGTCTGAAGAAGCTTGCAACTTGGTTGTATTACATGCGAGTGTGCTGTCTTCTGATCGACCTTGATTTGTGGTGTTACATGCTACTCCAATAACATTTGAATTTCTATTAGATACCAAATTGAGACATTCGTATTCGTAATGTCCTTTTTCAAATAACACCGTGCGTGTTTCACTCGTTTGTGCAATATTAAGGGCTATACCCACTTTGAATTGACCTGAATTCAAAGACTGTTTTACTCGTTTAGGTTCATAAAGAAGTCCTTCTAAATTTCGATTGTTGAAATCAACTACCTCTACCTTATTTGACCCTAGTGTCCACTCACTGCGAACGTCTAATTGGATTCTTGGATTTATCATATATTTAACTCCTAATCCAAACGTTCCTATGGCAGTAGATCGAGTTGACATCCTGTGATTGTTTGACTTTTCATAAAAGGTATCCTTACTTAGTTGTTCAACTTTTTGCTGGGTTCTCATCATCCGTGCACCTACAGCAATCGAGGCATATGGTTTTATTCTATAGTTTGAGTATTCATAATGCCATCGCATAAGAAGGTCTGTTGTTCTGCTCACGACGTATGTTTTAGCCAATTTTTTATTTGTGAGGTTCACAACAATCGAATCAACAGGTGAATGATCAAAAAACTGCCAACCTAATTCCATTCCGCCGTATAGACTTATATCTTCACGCTTTAACTGGTTCCCAGACATGAACTGAAAGGCTAATCCGCGAGATGAAGTGCTGTATCCCAAAGACGACCAAGCGGATGCATTTGAATGATACTGATGACTATAGTATATGGCTAGCCAACCATCTTCAAAATCCTTTGATGGCAGATGGCTTACGTATTCATATGAATCTTCAACCCATACTCTTTGTTTTACTCTTCTGAAAACCTGACCGATTTTGGTCTCTAATGAATCCGTCGAAATGCTGTCCTTGTTAAATTCGTTTTTGTAAACGGAATCTGCAATTAACGCGTTGGTGGATAAGGCAATATTTGGTTGTTGTGCCGCTGCTGGATCACTTTGAGCCAGCACAAAATTAATGCCCATAACAACCAACAACGGCCAACTTTTACTTAAAGAAAGGTAGTGCATTTGTTTTTTTTGATTCTGTCCCATTTAACTCTGGTTACTTATACTAAAGGTATTTCTTTGAAATCATCCAGCTAAATAGCTTTTCTTTTGAAGACGAGGAGTCGTATAATATCTCTGTCGTTTTATTGTCTTTTGTTGTTAGGACGGTCCATTCACTAGGATTTTCTACGTCAGCAATCGCTGTTGCAATTTTTTCTCCGTTGTTAGAGTAAACAATGATAAAAGTTTGCTCTATTCCGGCATCATTCGTTTTTATTTTTTCAGTAAACTTACCAAGCTTATTACCCTCGTTAATAATGTCGTTGTTCGAAATAGTGATATTAGAAACCTCAACTTTTACCTCCTTATTACTACCTTGACGTCCATGATTCACTGATATGAATCTTTTTTCTGCTTCTGGATCAATTTTATCATTCTTTATAAGATTATTTTTAATCAGTAATTTCATTACTGATTTAAGCGTGAATTGCTTTTTATAATAAACCCTCCCTAAGCCATTTATAAAGGTGATGTCATAGGCGGGTTTACTTACGTATTTGCGCTCACTAGAATTCCATACTTCGTAAGACCTATACTTGAAAAATATTAATTCTTCACCGTCTTGATTTTGAATACTATAGTTTTTTATTAAACCAACAGCATTAAATTTCGTTTTCACAAGTTTGGCGTAATATTCTCCATCCACTAGAATTTCTTCTGCGACCTTGTCGTATTTTATACTCTGTGCATTCAAGCCTGATGCAGTAAATAGGGCGATACTGAATATTAGGATCATTCTGATAGTGCTTTTCATAATTCTTTTTACGTTGTAAATTTTAATACTGTTTTAGATTTTTGTTAGGGCAAAGAAAGCGTGACTTGGTTTTTGAATCAATGAACCTCGGTTAACAAATTTAGTCCAGACTATTTTTCAGTTTGGCTCAATTCGCTTACTTCTATCCAGTTGAGACATTAGAATAGCTACGGTTTTGCCCATACTTTTCCCATAAGAAATACAAAACCAATTACACCTATACCAATGCCCATGATAAGTACGAGTATAGCCATGGATTCTTGTCCACTGCAGGACAACGAACACGACAATATAGCAGTTAAGTACAAAAGTCCAGCAAGCAACACAACTCCTAAAATGGTTAATAGAATGTTGAGAATAACGTCTTCGGTCTTTTGTTTTTCAACTTCGACTTTGTCGCTATTTTGAACCACGTTAGTGTCGATGGTTACCACATTTGTAATACGTGCACCAACAGAGTCAGAATTTGATTTTTGACTTGATATATTGCCAAAAGAGGTTAAAAGTGCCAAGGCAATGGTTCCAAAAACTAAGTCTTGAATTTTACGTCTTAGTAGACTCGGTCGAAACAACTTAACGTTACTTTTCTTTTTTGGGTAGGCCAGGATATTCAGCGCTAGAACGATCGATAATATGGCAACAGTTTTGGTTGAAATCACTTGTCCAACGTCTGCAGCCATCGCTCCCAATTGAAGTCCTAGCAATCCTAAAAGAACCCGAGATGCGATCAGTAAGCCGCGTGCTAACTTCTTATTCTTCTTGGCCCATTCTACATGTTTACGGAGTCTCCTGCGTCCAAATAACATCAATAAGGATATTGTACCAGTCATAGTGGCTGTAGCTGCAAGGATCAAACTATCCCGGTTAAAGTGGCCCATGTTGGTAGATGTTGTTTCTTTAGATTTAGCGTTTTGGACATTGACAACATGTTTGTCCTCAATCTGCGTTACTGCTTGGTTTGATTTAGCCCGTTTGTTTGAATGTCTAGTAGTTACCGGTTCGATTTGCTCATTCTCTAGTGAAATGAATCTATTTGAATAAGTGGCACTTTGTTGAATTGTAGTTAACTTATTCGATCCTGGAATAGAATTTTCAACTTCTAATAGAATAGCTAAGTCGCTTGGAAGTGCGCTACGAATTGGTTTTGTTGATTTGGTTTTGACGGTTTGATGCTTTTTACCGCCTACCTTAATTGTAAGGTGCCCATACTTTCTTTGTGAGCAAGAACTGACTAAGATAAATAATAAAAAAAGTACACTGATTGAGTATTGACTTAGTTTCATGTTTTTATTGTCTTTTGGTTTCATTGTCTAGCCCGAGCATTCGATAACATTTGAAACATTAAATTTTAGTAATATTTGAGTTGTTTTATTTACATGAGCTAAGGAAGCAGCCGCGATAACTATTGGGACAAACAACGACAATTGGGCGATACACTTAATATGACGACTTAGCATTATACATCAACATGTTTGAACCAATTCGTTATTCGAAAGTAACCTTTGCTGCGCTCAAAGGTGCCTAACGTATTACGCCATGTGTAATCGAATATTTGCACTTTGTTCGTATAATCATACATATATAGTTTTGTTCATACATTACAAATTTACATTGGCAAATAATGCCAATTGTTTTAATCTTCTGCAATGAATAAGTAAATAACGATACCAAATGAATTGAATGAATGTAAAATTTGTTAAAATAGATAATCAGCATATTGATATGGTCCATAGTGCTGTAGGTATATAGATTTCCGCAAAACAGAAAAGTCCGGTCATATTTAGGACCGTAGATGGACGCAGCCTTATACCCTCTAAAGGAACCAATCTGCTGAGAGGCTGGTTTAATGTGTCAACCGAACGTATACTATTTATACCTCAACATATTTGAAGCACGACCCTTATTGCTTACCCATTTTAGATTACTTACTGGAGGTCACAGGAAATCCCCTATCTCTCATCAAGGCTTCAATATTGGCATCTCGGCCTCTAAACATCCTATAGGCTTCAGCAGGGTCTATTGCATTTCTAGGCGCAAATAAGTATTTTACTAATTTGTCAGCCAATTCGGTATCATAAAAACCTCCAGAAGCTTCTGCAAATGCTTCTGCAGCATCGGCAGTAAGTACATCTGCCCACATATATCCATAATACGCTGTAGCATATCCTTCTCCTGAAAATACATGTCCGAAATGAGGTGTTCTGTGTCTCATCGGCAATTCGGTTGGCATCTTAAGCTCGGCCAAAGTTTCTCTTTCAAATTGATCTACGTCCATATTGGCTGGATCTGCAATATGAAATTTCATATCCATAAGTGCAGAAGCTAAATACTCGGTGGTAGAAAACCCTTGATTGAAGGTTGCCGCATTTTTAATTTTCTGAACCAGTTCTGCAGGCATAGGTTCTCCTGTTTTGTTGTGCACCAAGTAATTGTTGATGACTTCATCCGTGCTCAACCATCGCTCGAGTAGTTGAGATTGGAATTCTGTATAATCCCTCACACCGCCATTCAGTGTTGGGTATTTTACGTTAGAAGAAAAGAAATGCAGCGCATGACCAAATTCGTGAAAGAAAGTCGTGGCATCATCCCAAGAAACTAAAAGGGCCTCCCCTTCTGCAGGTTTTACAAAATTGGAATT
>JBLHOC010000159.1:0-6985 GCA_047620825.1 Bacteroidia bacterium
CATTAAAAATTCTCCCATAAACATAAATTGGTCGTAACCTATGTATGCATACACCCCGGGGTCCGTTCTATTAATCAACCTAAAGTTCAATTTAAAATTCTTCACTTCTGCAGATGTATCATTCACATAGTCTGACGCTACTAAATGCACATGCATTTTGTTCCAGAATTTGTAGTCATTATCTTGAAAATTTGACCAGCTATTGTCCCCTATTATTATTACGTCTCGTTTTGTCTGATAAATTTTTGATAGTGTTGTACTCACTGTTGTTGGGTTCCGTGATTGTAGAATAATCACTGTAGGCTCGTCTTTAGATAAAATATTACCCCAGCCATTGTATTCTGGGGTTTCATACGCAACCGCTTTTCTTTTTCTCATTTTAAAACCATCTAAATAAGACAATTTCATATCTTGAGATGAGGCATGTTCATCTGTAATAATAATCACAGATTTTTTGCTGTAATTGGCCTCAATAAAATCCATCACCCGCTCTACTTTTTCCAGGTTACTTGGCGTTGTACAATATAACGTCGGATTGGCTTCATCCATCGTATCCAAACTTGTGATTGGCGATATTACAGGTATGTCGTGATCAAGGCCATACGTAGAGACCATTTGCATCTGTTGCTTTCCAACAGAACCAATAATGACATCAACAGATTTTAAATTCGATTTTCCAAGAATTGATTTTAATTTATCAGTACTATTTTCATCGTCATAGACATATAGTTTCATTCGGAATCCATACAACTCCAAATTTGTCATTGCTAATTTTACGCCTTGGTAATACTCCAGCATATAATCTGACATTCTTTTCTCTGAAGCTGTTGTGGCTTCGTAATGAAAAGGTAGAATTAAAGCAATTTTGAATTCAGTTTTATGAGGCTCAACTTGTATCTCCTTTCCAAAGAAATCTACTGTAATTAGCTTGGGCTTAGTGCCTGTCTTAGTTGCTGTTTCTTCCGGATTTGTAGTGTCAGACTTGGTAGGAGATTCTGTTTTTTCTTCGACAACAACAGGCTTGTCGTTTGACACAACCTTAAAAGCATTACACGACAGTAACACCACAGCGGATAAAATCGCTAATATTTTATTCCCACTCAATAGTGGCAGGTGGTTTTGAACTGATGTCATATACAACTCTGTTAATCCCTTTAATGGTGTTAATTATTTTATTACTTGTATCCGCCAAAAAACGATGTGGTAAATCCACCCAGTCGGCTGTCATGCCATCCAATGAAGTTACAGCTCTAAGGCAAATCACATTTTCATACGTTCGTTCGTCTCCCATCACACCAACCGATTGAACAGGTAAATACATTGCGCCAGCTTGCCAAACGTCGTCATATATACCATGTTCTTTTAAACCATTTATAAAAATGGCATCAGCTTCTTGTAGTATGGCCACCTTTTCACGGGTTATTTCTCCAATAATTCGGATGGCTAAGCCCGGACCTGGAAAAGGATGTCGACCTAAAATTTCTTTGCCCAATCCTGCTTCTGCACCGATTTTACGTACTTCGTCTTTAAACAAAGTCTTCAATGGCTCCAACAGACTTAAATTCATCTTTTCTGGTAAACCTCCAACATTGTGGTGACTTTTTATTGTTGCAGATGGTCCATTTACAGAGACTGACTCTATCACATCAGGATAGATAGTTCCTTGAGCCAACCATTTAGCATTTTCTATTTTCTTAGATTCTATATCAAATATATCTACAAATAATCTGCCAATTATTTTTCGTTTTGTCTCTGGGTCCTTGACACCGTCCAACTCATCTAGGAATAAATCAGACGCATTTACGCCTGTCACATTAAGACCTAAGTTCTTATATGAGTCCAACACTTCGCCGTACTCGTCTTTTCTTAATAAGCCATTGTTAACGAAGATGCAGTGTAATTGAGCACCAATCGCTTTGTGAATTAGAATTGCTGCAACTGATGAATCGACACCACCGCTTAATCCTAAAATCACCATGTCGTCTCCAACTTGTTCTTTGATTTCAGATATAGTCGTTTCTATAAAATGAGCAGGTGTCCACGACCCTTCTGCGCCACAAATATCCTTGACGAAATTTGAGATGAGCTGTTTCCCATCTGTTGAATGGGTTACTTCTGGATGAAATTGAATGGCATAAATATCACGCCCTTCAAAAGCAAATGCAGCAATATCAACAGTTGATGTACCCGCGATAATCGTCACATCATCAGGTTTTTTCGTGATGGTGTCAGCATGTGACATCCAAACTTGTGATCCGACTGAAATACCTTTGGTAAGTGCGTTGTTTTCTACGGAAACCAGATTCGCCCGTCCATATTCACGATGCTTGGACGCCTCTACTTGTCCACCGAATTGAGTAGCAAGCCATTGTGCACCATAGCAAACACCTAATAAAGGTACAGGTAAATTTAGAACATCTAATGTAGGTGTTGGTGCCTGTTCATCGCGAACCGAGCTCGGACTTCCAGATAGGATAACTCCTTTTACCGAAGCATCAATCTTTATGTCCGCATTGTACGGATGAATTTCGCAGTAAACGTTGAGTTCTCTAACTCTTCTGGCAATAAGCTGGGTATATTGAGACCCAAAATCGAGAATAATAAGCTTTTCTTCCATGCTATATCGAAGCACAAAAGTACGTTTTTACTCAGTAGATTAAAGCGTTATATAGGAATGATATCCAGTTGTTTTACACAGATTTAAGCTTCAACAAATTTGTAGCCCACGCCACGTAAAGATTTAAAGAATACTGGTGATTTAGGATCTGGCTCAAAGTATTTTCTAAAGGCCAAGATAAAGTTGTCTATTGTTCGGGTGGATGGATAAACCGAATACCCCCAAACAGTTTGAAGTATTTTCTCGCGACTAACTACTTCGTTCTTATTTTCGATCAAAAGCTTTAACAGTAATGCTTCCTTCTTTGTCAACGAAAATTCTCCGTTATTGCCTTTCGCTTCATAACTCACAAAGTTGACATAATTGTCACCAAAAGAGTAATCGTTAGCAGCCAACTTGGTAGTAGTCTGGTCATTACGTTCGATTAGATTTTTAACCCGTAACATGAATTCTTCCAAATTAAAAGGTTTTGTCATATAGTCATCTCCACCTTTTCTCAAACCTAGAATTCTATCTTCAGCAGAACTCTTTGCCGATAAAAACATGATAGGTACTTGAGAATCGTGTAATCGAATGTTTTCACACACTGCAATACCATCTATGTTAGGAATCATGATATCTAAAATGACCAAATCGAATCTCTGTTCCTTGAATTTTGTCACAGCTGACAATCCATCATAAACCACTACCGGATGATATTCATCGATTTCTAAATTGAGTTTGATGGTTTCTGCTAAGTGTTTTTCGTCTTCTACAAGTAGGATTCGCTTTTTCATAAGGGACTTTTAATGATGGTATAATTAATAGTTAACTGAACTACACAACAATGTAGTATGTTTTGTCGTCTTTTTGTAACAAAAACCTGACTATCAAATATCTTTTCTTAATAACGATAATTTGTCATAGCCTACTCATTTTTTGAAGAAAGGGGTAACTCAACTATAAATATGGTTCCTTTTGGATCATTGGTTTTAATCTTAATTATACCACCATGTTTCTCCACAGTTTCCTTTAAAATAAACAACCCCAAACCTGTCCCTTTAGTATCCCTAACCTCTTCATCTTCAACCCGATAAAACTTTTTGAATATTTTTTTTCGCTCCGACTCTTCTATCCCAATACCTTGGTCTTTTACTACAATTATCGCCTTTCCGCCCTTTGTTGTTAATTGGACATCTACAGGTAGGTCGCTACCATACTTAATCGCATTCTCCAGCAAATTGTTCATGGATATTCTTAAAATGAAACGATCCCCATTTATTTCTACATCTTCTTCTATGCTGGCTGTCAATTCTGTACGCATTCGATAACTTTCAACCAAGTTGTTCATCATATCCGTAATCGAAAACTCCTCTCGACCGTAGATATAGTTGTCGTTTTCAATCTGCATCGCTGTCAACATATTTTCTGTCAACTCATTCAGTCGATCCGCATTGAGAACTGCCTTATCAAGAAGTTCATTCCTTTTATCTTCCGTCAGTTGACGTGTTCTGACGGTTTGCAACAACAACTTCATGGTCGCTATTGGTGTTTTTAATTCATGCGTAACCGACAGTAAAAAGTTATTTTGCTGTTTGTTCAGTCTGTAAATCAGTTGGATGGAATAATACACACCGAAAACGCCTACAGCAACCAAGATTAATAGTAACAAGGCTTGAAAGATGTATAACCTTTCCCTGTTTTTCAATTTGCTTTCTAAACGCTTAATCTGATAGTCCGAAATTTTTATATCGAGATTCCAACCTTGGTAAACTTCGGTGTATGTAGCGTTGTAGCTTCCATAATTATAGGTTTCCAAAAAAGCATTTAAAAGGGTCGTATCTGCTTCAATTTCAGCTTGTTTGAAAATAATATGGACAGCATTATCGGATGAGAAGTCGAAATTTTTACTTTTCTCAATCAATCTTAAAACACAAGCTTGCCTTCCAGCTTCTAAAACCTGTTTTTGAAGGCCATATTCCTTATTGCTAAAGTTCACCAAGGAAAAGGTCAGCCAGCCAAAAGCAACTAAAATATATATAATTATAAAGATGAATAAGAGCTTGAACTTCATACAATTAATTGATGCGTACGAAAATACTCGATTCTTTGGTAAGCATATTTGTGCTTTGTTTGCGGCTTAATAATTATACATCATCAAAAAAATAACCTTACGTCAGTTATCTCTGCATAATGGGCTGGACAAAGAGCCTATTTGGATTGCCTATAAAGGCATTGTTTATGATGTATCTGAAAGTCGATTATGGACAGACGGGAAACACTATGAGCATTGGGCTGGGCAAGACTTAACACACGAGCTACCAGACGCGCCACATACTGAAACAGTATTTGAACGTTTTAAGGCGATAGGTAAATTAATGCCTTAACACGAAATTTTATCTACACGACGTTGGTGTCGCCCTCCTTCAAATGCTTCGTTCAAAAAGGCCTCTAGAATGCCAATCGTGGTTTCAAAATCAACAAATCGCGCAGGAATACAAACAACATTTGCGTTGTTGTGTTGACGGGCTAGGCTACCCAACTCCGCATCCCAACATAAAGCTGCACGAATATCCTGATGTTTATTGGCCGTCATGCAAACACCGTTACCACTGCCACAAATTAAAATTCCCAATTCCGTTTCACCTTGCTCGACCGACGTCGCTAAGGGGTGTACGAAGTCAGGATAGTCCACAGAATCTGAGGCATCAGTACCAAAATTCACGAATTCAAATTTGTCCTGAAAGTGTTTTATCACGTCGAACTTGTATTCAGTACCGGCATGATCATTGGCAATTGCGATTTTACGTTTCATTTAATGCGTCTTTTGTTTCTATTCTTTTAGCAATAAAAATACCTACTTCATATAACATATAAATCGGTACAGTTAATAATATTTGACTCATGATATCTGGAGGTGTTATTAAAGAAGCCAACACCAGTATTAAAATCACTGCATGTTTTCTGTATTTCTTCAGGAATTTGGAAGTCACAAGTCCCAGCTTAGCCAGGATATATATAATCAATGGCAGCTCGAACACAATACCCGAAGCCAACGTTAACGTGGATATGAAAGAGACAAAAGATTGCATAGTGAAATGGTTCACAATATTATCCGTCAACTTAAAGTTGATGAAGAAGTTTATAGATAGAGGAGCCAAGATCAAGTAGCCAAACAATACACCAACAAAAAACAGCAACGATGTCGCAAGCACAATACCCGTTGTATACTTTTGTTCTGCTTTCCTAAGCGCTGGCTTAAAGAATCTCCAAAACTCCCAGAGAATGTATGGCGCTGATAATATCAGACCAATTGTAAAGGATACAACCATTAGATATATAAACTGCCCACTCACATTAAGGTTCTGGGTATTCAGATCAATTGAGTCAAAGCATAACTTATCGTTGCCATATAGGATAAACGACATTTTGCAAAAGACTTTGTAAATGGGAAAAGATTTGTCGGTTACGGCGAAGATGACATTATCGAAAATGAACCGATAATTAGCCATTGCGGCAATCGAAAACACGATAATCGCAACCACGGATCGCATCAAATGCCATCTGAGTTCTTCTAGATGATCTAGAAAACTCATGCTCTTGTCCTTACTGTCGACGTCTACTTGGTCTAATGGCATTTTAAGGTTTAGGTTAACATGCCTCCACAAACATGAATGGTTTGACCAGTTATATAACTGGACATATCAGATGCTAGGAACACACAAGCATTCGCAACATCTTCAGGCTTCCCACCTCTTTTTAAAGGAATTGTTTCCACCCAAGATTTAACAATGTTTTCGTCTAAAGCTGCAGTCATTTCGGTTTCAATAAAACCAGGAGCAATGGCATTACACCTAATATTTCTACTCCCTATTTCTTTGGCAATAGACTTTGTGAATCCTATAATACCCGCTTTTGACGCAGCATAATTTGATTGGCCAGCATTCCCATTTACCCCAACAACAGAGGTCATGTTTATTATCGATCCAGCTCTATTCTTTAAAAATGTACGCAGACAAGCTTTGGTCAAATTAAATACGGATTTTAAATTCACTTCCATTACCTCATCCCATTGGTCCTCACTCATACGCATTAACAACGTATCACGTGTGATACCAGCGTTGTTGATCAAAACGTTAATCGTTCCAAAATCCTCCAACACACTTGCAATCAAAGCTTCAGATGCCTCGAGTGACGCGGCGTTACTTTTATAACCTTTGGCTTTTACACCGAATTCTTTTATTAAATTCTCCTCAACAATTGCTGCTTTTTCAACAGAATTTGCATAAGTAAATACAATGTTAGCACCTTGTTTGGCACACTCTTTTGCAATGCCCAAACCTATTCCTCTGGTAGCACCAGTTATGAGTACAACTTTATTTGCTAATA
>JBLHOC010000160.1:0-6911 GCA_047620825.1 Bacteroidia bacterium
ACAAAAATTGCCATCGCTTAAATTAACTTTTGGAAGCGGGTTTACGGTAATTTTGAACGAGTCAATAAGCACGCAACCCAAGGTTTTGTGAACAAACCTGTAATAAATGATTTTAGTTACTGAATTATGAATCGCATTAAATGAATCAATAAGTACCTCATATCCTCTGACAACTATGCCTGTATCCGATGGACAGGACCATTTTCCTCCTGAATTCTGGGCATCTTCTATCAATATCAAATTGATTCGTCCTGCATCAAAACAAACTTCTAAATCGTTAGGCATATTTAGCTTGGGGTGACTCAGCCTAAAATTGGTGGTATCCGCACAACCCAGGCTATCCGCCCCTAAAACCGAGTAATCCGTATTATTTTTAATCCAAAAGCTGGTGTCTCTGTTTCCAGCCTTTCCATTTTCAACCAAGGTAAAATACAAATCAGAACCTTGTCGAAATTCTGTCGTGTCTTTGTCTCTTGGATCGTCCCACCAAGCGAGGTTCCCAGTTGGTTTAATTTTCACTGAATCACCAAGGCAAATCTCCAAATCAGAAATTTGATCTATCACTGGCCGTGGTCGGTTTATCATTTCAATCTCATCTGTGGCAAAACAACCCGTTGTATCAGTCACTACAATAGAAATAGTATCCAGCAATACCGAATCAGGCATCGATATTGTTGTGTAATCGGAGGTATCTCCGGTAGACCAATAATACGTTGCCGGAGTACTACCATTTGAAATGGTTGCTTTAAGGTCCTTAGAATTTCCTTGACACACAAATGTGTCCACTTGTGAAGCCATCGTAACTTCCAACAATTCTGGTACAACGATGGTGTCAAAGTACGTTTGTGGGCACTTATGCCTATTGTTTATTGTATGCTCCATAACATACTTACCGCCATGCTGAAATTGTACGGTATCTGAGGCTTTTTTAGACGCAAAACTTTCAGTAGAACTAAAGATGGGACCTTTTCGATTGGATTCAACTTGACCGTTCTCATCCCGCAATACCCAAGAATATTGAATAGGAAAATAGGCCGTATTTGTATCTATATGACTCTGTAAAACATATTGCCCACATCCAAGTGAATCGATTGTTATCGTTGTGGATGCTTTATGCTTGACACTTACCTGAATCGGATAATAGGATATCCCTCGATTTGGGCAATTATTGTCTATAATTTCTACGTCAAATTGATAGGGTAATGTTCTCGCTGTTCCAACTTTAGGCTTCCAACAGAATCTACCGGTTTGATTTAAGGCCGTATCACTGACAATTGTAAAATGTCCTCCTGGGATACCCCTGTTCCATCTGATTTTTGTTGAATCAGGATCTGGAGTAGGTGCCGGAGGAGGTGGCACTATCACTTTGTCTTGCGTCTTAAAATTGGCACAAAATGAATCCCCTTCACATATTGAATAGTTGTATGAAGCCTTTAAAGTAGGTGGATTATTCAACTTAGCCTGTTTTACGATATATAACATATCCCTTCGTATAAAACCAATTTTTATGTATCTACCACTTTTGTCTTTTCTCCATTCGCGTACCTCAAAAACCATAGTGGTTGTCTCACTACACTTGATAGGTGTAAAAACGACTCTCCCAGTCTCTTCGTTAAAATAAAACCCAATCGGCGGATTTGCATTTGGTTTGTTGTATGGAAATTTCAAACTTCCTGGGTAATAAACAGTAAATGGCGGATAATTCACAGAAATTGTTTTCCCCCAACCACTTGCTGGAGGCACAATGTGGTATGACAAAGAATCACCGTCAATGGTGTCAATGGCACCAACCGAATAGCACATTGGTTGATTACAAATCACATAGGGAATTGGTGGTAGCACAAATTCTGGCGAAGAATTGCGCAGCCCCTTTTTTAAACTCAAATACGCATAATTATATAGATTCTGACCTGCAGGTCCGGTTGTTATATTTGAGTTTCTGCAACACTCACCACCTACAAAATACAATTCTAAACATCCCGACTTCAGCAGACCGCTGAATTTGGAAGTACGAAAATCTACTGTATCCTTGTATGTGTGTACCTCAAACCCAGTCCCGCTTCCATTTTTGTTGGTGCCATTGCAGGTAAATCCTATAGTGTCACAAACAGTTTGTAGTTCTTTAATCGAAACCAAGGTTAGAGACAACCTAACAGATGACCCAGAAGTTAGACAGACAACATTACACGTATTACTAGGGTTATTCAACGCTACCCCTTTACAGTCTCTATAATAGAGAAAAGTAACCTCATACGTAAGGGTGTCAATCCACTTATACGTAATTTCATTTCCAGAGGCGTGCGTAGCTGAAACTTTCAAACCACTGCACATAAATGCTACAATTGCAAATAGTCTGATCATCCCTTTATAAATTTTGTCCATTGGTTTATGTGGTTACAATATTATGACACAGGGATCGCTGTATTCGTTGCTTTGAATTTAATGCTAAATGTTTAATCGACTTACATGTCAGACATCAATAATCAAAACCTATTCTTTCACAAACCTACCGAAATACTGATGTGAGCCGGTTTCAATACGTATGGTATACATTCCAGCGGACAGCTTCTCGCAATTTACATAGTTATCTGACAACCGGCTTGATTTAACAAGTTTGCCATTACTGCTATATATGTTAATCATTGCGCCCGTTAAATCTGTTTTTGATTCGATTGTAAATCCATTCTTAACTGGGTTTGGGTACAACGAAATCGTTTGATTTATGTCTTTGACTGAGCCATTATTCAGATTGATTTTATTGTAACTCACACAAGAGTCTCCTATTAGATTCGTTGCCACTAATTTAACCAATATCAAGCTGTCACTCGCTTTCGACAAGTCTATGCTTGGCGTTTTAGTGGTATATGTTTTACCATCTACTTCCCACTTATACGATGCCATGTTCTCATTTCCCGGACTTAATGTAAGTGTTTTTGTGCTGAGTGTGTACTCCATGTTGACATCCATACATGGTGTTGGATGAATCCAGAGTTGCATTGTTTTCGACGTAAACGGGCAAACATTTTTGCTATTCTCATCCGTTTGTGCATATAGAAGGTGCCTAAAAATCGTGTCCTTACTTCCACCAAAACGGTAAGTTGTTGATGGCGCACCTCTATCGTCAACCGTTCCACCTGTAAGGGGAACCCAGATTACACCTGACGAATTCGCATAGATCGCTTTTACTTTCAGATTCATATTGTCTGCATACCAAGTTAAGGCTGTATCGTTTGAAATTGATAATGCATGTTGTTGATGGACGACCACCTGAACCGAATCTCTTCCTTCGCAACCATATATATCTGTGAAGTCATAGAAAATATGGAAAGGTGTATTATAATTCGATACTGCGGATGGAATGAAGTCAGACCCTAAAACCGCTCCCTTTTCATTGGATGACCATGTTCCTCCAGCGTAATTCACTTCCATGTTTACTTCACGGTTCAATTCACAGAAAGTAAAAGGTTTAAACGATTTATGAACTTCACTAAATGGTATTTCGTCAATGATTGGTATAGGCAACCCCCTAATAGTCAATGTCGTATCCCGATACGATGGACACCCTGAGCGATCATGAAAATAACGCATCAAATAAGTAAAACTACTCCCTTCCGCAGGTTGTGGTGTTGCCAATGTATTTAAGGTGTCTCCATTCAGGGTATCACCCTTTAATGCTCTATTCAACCCAGCAGCTAAAGCAAATCCAGTATAGTCCACTGCTTTCCATATACCATCGGCAGGTCTTACCTGACTCAAACTTTTTAATTCTATGATACCCTCATCCCAACATAAGTCATGGAAGAAATCAAAACTGATTTTCGGCACCTTTGTGACTGTAATTGCGGCGGTATCTCGATTAAAACATCCAAAGACATTCCTATATTCAAACTCCACATGAATCGTATCCGAGGCTTTACTGCCTAGAGGAATTGCCTTTTTATCTATGTGTAAGACAAAATCTTGAAGCCCTCCTGGTCCAGCATTATTTATGTCTTCAATGATGTCGCTTTCTTTATAACTTCCACAATCAACACACTTCCATGCTTGACGACCCAAGGCCAAAGTGCCTCCACCCGGCAATACAATAATCTTATCATCTTTCAAGTTAACCGTTTTTTTATCTTGACAGAAATATGCATCTCTGACCACCACATTGGGTAATGGATTTACAGTTATTTTAAATGAATCTACTAACCCACATTTAGACCCCACACTACCAACCGTGTATCGCAGCAAGTATTTTTTTGATTGGCCTGAATTCCCAGCTTTATCTGTTAAAAATTCATTCTTTCCATTGATTAGTGACGTATCTGATGGGCAAGACCAAGTACCTCCAGCATTCATGGTGTCAAACATCTTTAAATCAACAACACCGTGATCAAAACATATGTCTAAATCATCGAACGATTGGATATTTGGGAATTCATCAATAATCAAGGTATCAATTATGGTTTTGCCACAAGCAGCCTCATAGGTTAACTCGTATGTCCCATTTCTACGAAATTGTAGAACATCCTCTGGAAAGGTAGACGTAACACTTTTGGCACCTAAAAACTGTCCATTAAGCTTAGTGTTATTTATCCCTCTGATTTTAAGGTTAAATCGCTGATCTCGCATTTGTAATGCGCTTAAAGAATTGTTTATTTTATAGGTGCCACAATTCACAGAATCATACTTAATTGTAAAGTTGGGTAAGGTAGGATTCACGTGTATTTGGAAAGTACGTTGCGTCTTTATGACTGCACCACAGTGATCATCGTCTGCATAGACTATGAAAGTGTACGGTCTTGACCGTGCAGCGCTCGTATCTGGTGTCCAACAAAAATCAGCCGATTCTAACGTATCTTTTGTAACCACAAATTTGCCTTGCGGAATGCCTCTGTTCCAACTTAAGAAAACACTATCCTGATCAGGTTTCTTGAGTGGTGGAGGTGGCACTTTGACTTTGTCATCCGATTCAATTGTAATACACAATATTTTGCCCACACAAGTTCTATATTCAAATGTGTCGCTCAAAATCACAGGTGGAAGATTGCCAGCGCATTGTTTAATCTTCAATTCAATATCACGTCGTGTCTTTCCAACTAGAACCATTTTGCCAGTGCTGGTGTCTTTACGCCACTCACTCACTTCAATTACAAAAACAGTATGCTCGTTACACTTTACAGGAGTGAATATCATGTCACCTGTTTCCCCATTTAGATACATCCCTATTGGTGGGTTGGCATTCGGATTATTGTAAGGAGGCTTAAGTGAACCAGGAAAGTAACAATCAACTGGGTTGAGATATGTGTAATTCCCTGAATATTTAAGTGTTGACCCGAAAGCGATTAGAGGTTCGGCAAATGCATAACTTAATGAATCGTCCTCCACCATATCAACGGCACCAACATTGTAATATACTGGCTGATTACAACAGGCTGTAATCATGGGCGGACTTGTAAAAACTGGTGTGGTATTACCTCCGTCAATATCCAAATTCAATACCGCGTAGTTGTAAATGTACTTGCTTGCTAATCCTGATGTAATCCCACTGTTACGGCAACAATCGTCCATTTCAAATCGCACAGACGTGCAGCCTTTGTAAACAAAGTCTTCAAAATATGTGTGTCTAAAGTCAACTGTAGACCTAAGAATAACTCTTTCGTAACCGGTTCCAGAGTAAGACGTATTGGGTGGATCACATTGACTTCCGAGTGTATCACATTCCGTTTTTAGTTCATGTATTGAAACTATTTTCCATGTCAGATTTTTACTAAAGCCGGTGGCCTGACAGATGACTTTTGGTGTTGTGAAATTTGTTCGAACTTTCAAATCCCCACAATACCGATATATGATAAAATCTACCTCATATTTTAATGTATCAACCTGTCTATAGGTGACTTCATTTCCAATGATATGGTTCGCAGTAATGGTTAAAGAAAGGATAAAAACAAAGAAAGCAACAGCAATTATTCGCTTCAATTTGGTCATAGGTTTAAAGTTAGTTAAAAGTTGAATCGTACGCTCAACGTGAATTGGTGTTCTTATTTAAAAAGACATAAATATCACAAAAAAGATTGCCTATGACTTTTAACCCAAGGCTAACAAGAAATGCAGAAAGAACGCTTTCTATTTAATACACATTGACATCTCCAACCATGTTCTCAGGTTTTACCCATTCGTCGAATTGTGCTTCTGTAAGCAGCCCCAATTCTAATGCAGCTGCTTTAAGTGTGGTATTCTCAGCGTGTGCTTTTTTAGCAATTTTGGCCGAGCTATCATACCCTATGTGTGTGTTCAATGCTGTTACAAGCATCAAAGAGTTATCCAGTTTATTTTTAATTTCTGCATAGTTAGGTTCAATCCCTTCCACACAGTTATCATTAAAACTCAAACACGCTTGTCCTAATATGCGTGCAGATTGCAACAAGTTCGATGCAATCATTGGCTTATAGACATTAAGTTCGAAATGCCCGTTGCTGCCTCCAACTGTCACCGCAACATCGTTACCCATTATTTGTGCACAAACCATCGTAAGTGCTTCGCACTGTGTTGGATTCACTTTGCCTGGCATAATGCTTGACCCTGGTTCGTTTGTTGGTATAATAATTTCACCAATACCACTTCTTGGACCACTGCTTAACATACGGATGTCATTTCCGATTTTCATCAAACTGACAGCAGCTCTTTTCAATGAGCCGTGTAATTCTACCATCGCATCATGAGCAGCTAAAGCTTCAAATTTATTTACAGCAGTGATTAAAGGCAGTTCCGTTTCCTTGGCAATTTTTTGAGCCACCAACTCTGAATATCCTTCAGGGGTATTCAATCCTGTTCCTACGGCTGTCCCTCCTAATGCAAGCTCTGATGCTGTTTCCATGCCTTTCTCAATCGCCTCAATACTGAGCACCAACTGTCGGTGATATCCA
>JBLHOC010000161.1:0-6896 GCA_047620825.1 Bacteroidia bacterium
TTTCGCCTGAAGAGTCCCATGTTTGAAAAATTTTTAGTAGAATTCGAAAATATGGGATTCTAAAGGCTTTAGAATTTAGCTACTTTCGGATGCTAGTGATTTTTGGGGAACAACCAAACTAAAACATGAAATCAATTAAACGTCTAGGCGCATTTATAGTTTTTTGCTATGCCCATTCTTTCGCTGTAAGCCAAAGTGCTAATTTTAAAAATGACTTCAATTTAAAGGATTATGCCAGCACTTATCGGTGGTCTGGAGATACCTCAAAATTCGAAGTCTTTAATGGTCAACTTTACACGGCTTCGGACAGTCCAAATGACCTATTTTCTATTTCAAAAGCCATATCAGATCGAGTCGAAACGGAATGGTCTACAGACATAACGCTTCCCTTTGCAACGTCTTCAACCAACTATGTAGATTACTATTTATTTGCAGATTCTATACGATTCGCGCAATCCCAAAATAATGTATTTATTCGGGTAGGCGGAACGAAAGATCAATTGGTTTTGTATCAAACAATACAGGGAAAATCAAAAGCACTTTTAGAGAGTCGGGAAGGTATAACACACAATATATCAGGTGTTTTGCGTGTGACTCGTACTAAAAAAAGCAAACTGAAGGTGTCGTTTTATGACTCACTTAAACTGGATTTTATATGGTCCGACAGTTTGATTGGTCATCCGAGTTTTGGTGCCGGATATTTAGGGATTTCTGTCAAACAATCAACACCCAGTTTTCATCGTAAACATCATTTTGACAACATCTATTACGGACCCATTCGGATTGATTCAGTTGCGCCAAAACTTAAAAAATTAGAAGTTAGAAATGATAGAGAACTTTGGCTTTATTTCAATGAAGAAATCGCGGAACAGGGACTGTCAATCAAGACTTTTAAAGTGAACAATGGTGTTGGAGTACCGGATAATATCATTGTTAATATGGATACAATAAAATTAATTTTTGTCAAGGATCTTTTAACTGATTCGTATGAAATCACAGTAGATTCAATTATGGATTTAGCTGGTAATCGCGCAAATCAGATAATAAGGTGGTTTGAGCATATTGTTTTTGGAATCGCAGGGTTACATGATGTTGTCATTTCGGAGGTTTTACCAGACCCTTCTCCGAACGTAGGATTACCAGAAGTCGAGTATCTTGAATTAACCAATAGAAGTAACGAAATTATAGATTTATCAGGCTGGACGATATCTGATAAAAGTAAGTCGGTTGAATTACCGGTTTATGTTTTGTGGCCAGATTCAATTGTTCTTGTGTGTGATAAATCCAGTCAAAAATTATACGCGCATTTGCCAAATGTCGTAGCAGTAGATGGTCTTATATCGCTGAATAATTCGGGTGACAGCTTGGTCCTTAAAAACTCAAATGACGAAATAGTTTTTAGTCTCAACTACACAAGTGGTTGGCATAGTCCTATTTGGAAAATAGAAGGTGGCTGGAGTTTAGAAATGATAGACATCGAATTGCCATGCGCAGGAAATAATAATTGGGCGTCGACCGTGTCGAAAAATGGAGGTACGCCAGGAACGGTAAACTCAATTGCTAGCGACTTGGTTGACGACATACCTCCAGGTGTAGCAAGTGTCCACATTGAACTAAATCAAATCCTTTTAGTCTTCGACGAGTCTATAAACTACTATGAACCTCAATTAGGTGATGTTTACATGGTGGAGCGGTTAATACGAAAGGTATACAAACACGATGACTATACTTTGGTTGTGGAACTTGAGAACAGCCTCGATACAGGGACATTGTATAGTTTGCACTTATTTAATATTGTTGATTGCAGTGGTAACAGGATCAGTGACTTCATTTTACCTATTGCGATTGGTAGTCCATTGGGGAAAGGGGATCTGATCATTAATGAGCTCTTTTACGATGTTTCGGCCGACTGTATGGAGTTTATCGAAATCTATAATCCGACAGGTGCTGTTTTCGATATGCAGGATTTATTTATTGGGGTGAAAGACACAGCGGATAACTGGCAAAAACTATTTCAAGTTTCCAGAAGTAGTAAGCTGATACCTCCTGGCAGTTATTGGGTAATAACCTCCGATAGTAATCTGTTAAGACGGTGTAAGGCGAATGCCACCCATATGGTTCAAGCAAGTCAGTTGCCCACTTTCGTGAATGTAGCGGGAAACGTCGGTTTGAGTGATAAATGGGGGGCCACTATTGACGCGTTTTATTATGCTGATGCCATGCACTTTCCACTGTTATCGATTACAAAGGATGTAAGTCTGGAGCGTATTAACCCAAGAATTAGTAATCCTACATGGACGTCCGCAGCACAATCTCACAACTACGCTACACCTGGGTACAAGAATTCTCAAATGTCAAGGATTGTCAAAGATGCAAATGCAATGGTCATTCAAACTGACCCTGTCTCTCCCAATAGTGATGGGTATAACGACCAACTCGTCATATCTTATGTTTCGTCGTTTAAAGATGAGCTTGTTAACGTAATGATTTATAATCAACTCGGACAACTCCAGGCATTTCCAGTGAATACAAGTGTTGCCGGTGTGGAGAATCAGTATGTTTGGGATTGTGTAAACGAGGACGGCATATTGGCGTCTGAGGGGATTTATGTTGTATTCCTTGAATCAATCTCACTTTCAGGAGAATTAATGCGACACAAGCATGTTTTTACGATTGTTAGGTAAGGCTTATTGAAAGTCCATAACGTTGTTTACGGTTAGAGGTCTTTCGGTAGTAAAGCCTTCTCCATATCCCACTTCAATTGAAGCTCCGAATTCTAAGGCTCTTGCCTCAATATATTTCAGGAACTTTTGAGAGGCGATTAATGTTTGTGGTTCATTGGAATCTGCATCATAAAATTGACTCTTGAATGCTCTGATGGCTTCAAATTTGGTCTCCCATTCATCAGAGATATCTACCACAAAATCAGGCTTGATATACTGGTACTGAATATAGTGATAAATGTTTTTCGGCCTCCAAAGTTCCTGCACAACGCCTCTGTTCTGTGTTTCTATTTTTACCAAACCACTTAGAAAACTAGCTCTTGACACAATATGGGATCCACGTCCATGATCTGGATGTCTGTCGGATACAGCATTCGCCAGAATTATTTCGGGTTGGTATTTTCTTATCGCATATATAATCTTCTTTAGATTTTCTTCAGTTGTCTCGAAAAATCCATCAGCCATTTTGAGATTTTCACGTGCAGCCAGTCCCATGATCTGAGCTGAATTGGTGGCTTCCTCATGTCTGATTTCTACAGATCCTCTTGTGCCTAAGTCACCTTGTGTTAAGTCAACGATTCCAACTTTGTGGCCTAGTTTAACATGTTTGATTAACGTGCCTGAACAGGCGAGTTCTGCGTCATCTGGGTGAGCGGCAAACGCTAAAATGTCAAGTTTCTGTACTGTCATAAGGGGACAACAAAGCTAATTGATAAAAGTTGACGAAAAAAAAAGCCGATAAGATCGGCTTTGAATATTTATGTGCTTATGTGAAGGAAAATTATTCTCGAATAATTTTTTGAGTGAACATGCCAGCCTCTGTTTCAACCGAAAGGAAATAAATTCCGGTTGTAAAGTTTGACATGTTAAATGTGTAATCCAATGTATTTACATGTTTCTTGACGTATAGCAATTGACCTTTAAGGTTGAATACGCTGATGTTAGCAATAAGCTGATTCGCATGTATACTCAACTGTTTCTCCACTGGGTTTGGGAAGCTGGAAATAACTAAATCATTTATATCTATGACATCTAAAAATGAGGATGAGTCGATATGTTTTGTCTGAACACAGTTTTTATTATTGTTTAAATGGAAACCAGTCTCACTGCGAATTGAATCCCTCCCTTTGCTATATGCAAATGCTTCCGCACAAAACTTCATAGACTCAACATCTCCTGAATAATTTATGTCAAGTTCTCGTTGATACATAAAACTGTCTCCAGGAATTACAGTTTTATCAAAAGATAAAAATTTAGGAAAAATATGAAAAGCACTAAAGATGAATTCGACGTAGAATTCATCTTTAGGGATTATTGTGTCGGGGCCATAATTGTATAGATATACAGTAATGAGTCTTTTGGATGGACTCACAAAGTAATCACCATCCTGAGGATCTGTTATTTTGATCCCTATGTCTATATCTCTACCTTGACCAAAGATGTCAATGGACACTAAAGAAATCAGTATTAAGAATAGAACTTTCATATTAATTTATAATTATTGGTTTAATTAATAATCCAGTCAGTTGTTGAATTTCCAGATAATAGAAACCTTTGGGCAGGTCCTGTAAAGTCACTTTCGCTCGGCTGTCATTGACGGTATAGCTAATAGTAGAGATTTGCTGATATTTGCTATTGAAGAGTTTTAAAGATTGAATGTCACTAGTGGTTTTGACAAAAAAGAAATTGTCTTTAACAGGGTTTGGGAAGATTGAAAACATCTGCCAATCTTCATCTATGACCCCTAAATTGCCTGAGTGAAATAGATTTACTTTCGAGAAATTATCGTCTCTGTCCTCTGAAAACTCGTTAATTAGTCTAAGTTTCCCCTTATCAGGTCCAAAGATCATTGGGACTTGGCTAAAGGACAATTCAAATGAACTTTTAAAAGCACGTGAATTAATTGAAATGGTGTCTGCCATGGTCATAGAATCATGTGGGACCAGTATCCTACCAATTTCTCGCCTAGTCTCTTTGGTATGGCCACTGTATGAGTGTCCTACTTTATAAAAAATTGTATCAGTTGGGTAAATAGTATCAGGCCCTTGATTGACAATTTTAAACTTAAAATTGATTATTCCGGGAGATAAAATTGGTGTATTGGGTTCGGGCGATACAAATTGAATCTTCAAATCTGTATACCGCCAGTCTTGACTATAACCAATATAATTGATGCATAGCAAGAACAGGATTAACAAGGTTTGTTTGGTTTTCATAATAACAAATATAAAATTTAGTACTGAGGTGGGGTTTCTCGAATATCACAATCACAACATATCTTCAGTGGAAGTTCCAAATTTAACGGTGGACAGTTTTCTGAACTCGTCGGACACGGAGATAATACCAACTTAACTGTAAAGTCAACACAGCCACATGTAACCGGTTGGGTTATGTAATATGGGGAAGTTGCATTTTGGCATTCGTCGTCACACCATGATGCTCCTCCTTGCCATTGTGGTTGGCTTATTTGGATACTTCGGTTAAAGTCGATGTCCTGAGTAAACTGATCATTCCAACCCGAACCATTCGGTGGAGGTGGGGCGAGGGTTAATACAGGGTCTGATAAGTAGCCGCAAAATCCATCTAATATATGACTATACTTCATATGGAAATTATCGAAAGTAAAGCAACTTCCATTAGTAGGTTCTAGGGTAAAAGCTTGTTCCCCGTTCAACAAATTCAGTGTTAGTTTACGATTGCTTGGGTCTAATGTTTTGCTACCGGCGTCACCGGTCCAATGGAATGTCGTGATTTCTACACGTGTGACTTCTTCTGGAAATCGGAAGGTGTTTCGGTTTAACACCCACAAACCGGAGCCAACGTCAAAGGCATTTGCTGCGACAACAATGCCGTGGTCAGGATGTGCAATTACAGGGAACATGTCGTCAGCGATACCAATACTGTGGTAATTGTATCCCATGAACTCTCCAAGTTGGTCGTACATTTTGATTCGAATGTGGTCAGGCTGGGCCCCGGCATTTGACGAATATTTAAATTCGAAATCTCCTAAATTTAAGACATTAAGAGAGGGGTTTGCTGCCGAAGGTGATAATAGATGATAACAGCTTTCAAGGGCGTAACCAGAACTGGTAGGGCCTTGGGCCATTAATGAGAATGAACTTGCCATAAGCAGCGTAAAAATGCCAATGGTCTTTCGTTTTGTTTTTGATTTAAATAGTTTCATGATTATAGGTTTAGGACAATGATAGCCCAGAACCTAAATGTCATGCAAGAAGTGGTATCCTAACGAAGGATAGCGTTCTCCGAAAGAAGTATTACTCCATTTCGTATGCCTTAATAATCATATCAAGCTGGTAATCAACAATAGGATCATACTCTTCTTTAAGACTAGCATCATACAATTTTGCGAAAGCGCTCCAATAAAATGTTTCAATACTTCCACGGTATCCTTTTAGTAATTCATAGGTGGTTTTTCCAGTCTCTCGGTGTATGAGTTTTATTAGTAACAGACCTTGTGATCGACTAAACCCTTTCATAGTTTCTATGAATTCATCTTTTAATGATTTTTCAGTTTCCTTAATGTATCTCTCTCGGGCTTTAGGATCGTTGATGAGATGCAGATTGTCTTCCATCATTTGCAAACGAAATGCAGCAAGTTTTGCATAAGGCATCACCTTCTTAACATTATATTTAAGCTTCCGATATTCCTTTTTTTGCTCAGCTGTATTAAAATCTTTCATCACCAATTCTTCAAAACGATAGAACATTAAGGTGTCTCCACTCACAGAGTCAATGACAATGCGAACAATTTCTATTGAATCAAGGTTGAGTTTCTCAGTCTCCGTTTTTTTCGTCGTGTCGGTTTGCCCGAAGACAATTAGACTGGATAGAATTAAGGTATATGTGGCAAGTAGTTTTTTCATTGTTGCTTTATTAAGTTCAAAACCTATGCCAAACTTAAACGCCTGAATCTCCCTTTATCTTACGTTTAAGTTCAATAAACCAAGTCTCAAAGCGACTGGGTTTTCTTTTTGGACCAGAAAGTGGTTCAATGACGAGGTTTGGGTTGCTGTATATTTCTAAATATACATAGCCTTTTTGATAGGTTTTACTCGGCCAATCCGCCTTTAAGGTTTCAATTTCTGTCGGACTGAAATCCCCACTAATATTACTGAAAATGATATACGGAACTGAATCCATTTGCACGTTATA
>JBLHOC010000162.1:0-6793 GCA_047620825.1 Bacteroidia bacterium
AAGTGATGGATTGGCTGGGTTAAACATGATAAAACGGTTTCAACCTGATCTTGTCATATCAGATGTGCTGATGCCTAAGATGGATGGGTTTGAAATGCTTAATGCGCTTAAATCAGACGAGCAAACAAGTTTAATTCCATTGATTTTCTTAACGGCCAAGGCAAGCTTTAACTCCAGATTGGAAGGATTGGAGTTTGGTGCAGATGATTACATTATAAAACCATTTCACAATGATGAATTACTTGTAAAGATTCGAAACACCATTGAAACCCGTAAAAAGCTGTTACAGATGTTGTACATGTCACCTGAAAAAGTGGTGAGTGAATCGTCAGACGATAAATTTTTAAAACAAACCAAGTCTGCTATTGAGCATGACATCAGTAATCAAAATTTTGGACTGGAAGACTTAGCTAAAGCATTAAATACCAGTACTTCATCCTTACAGAAAAAGTTAAAACGTATTTGTGAAAAATCAGTGAGCCAGTTTATTAGAGAGTATAGGCTTAAACGAAGTCGCGACTTGATAGATTTGGGATATGGCAACTTATCAGAAATTGCAGACAAGGCGGGATTTAGAAGCTTGAGCTATTTTTCAAAATGTTTCAAGGACTTTTATGGAACCAATCCTAAAAGTACTTAAAGATTCGTTTTTATAATTTTATGCCAAATGGCGTTCCCATTTGCAAATTGAATCTCTAACACATACATATTTGGCATTAACCCGAATAAGTCTAGTTGAATTGTAGACGCTAACAAACCTTCATGTATTTGAATCAATCTACCGGTAAAATCAATCACCTGTATGCTGTTTATTTGGTGCTGTGCGTTAATGGTCACCAAACCTTCAGTTGGGTTAGGATAAACGTTTAACAGAGGCGACAGCATGTCAGCTATGGATGACGTTAAAGCCAAAAGTGAATCTGCTTTAATAATATTAGGGATTCCATATCCATAAGCCGTGTCAGGGTTATTATACCTGTCGGCACTTTGAATAATCGCTTCAAATATTTGTTGATTGGTGGTGTTTGGCCAAGCTTCCTTTAAGCATGCAACAAATCCAGCCATCAAAGGCCCTGAATAAGAAGTCCCGTTTCCCGTTTGTAAGTGAGCTTGGTTGTTTACAAAAGTGACACCTTTACCCATGGCCATTACCTCTGGTTTTATTCTTCCATCCACTGACGGTCCGTAAGATGAAAAGGCAGCGTGGTTTCTAGCTGAATCCACAGCTCCAACACACAACACATGCTTCCCATCACATGGGGCAGTTATATAGTGCCAATCGTCATCACCTTCGTTACCGGCACTGTTTGTGATAAAGATACCTTTTGAAAAGGCAATGTCTGTCGCCCGAGTAATGATTGTTGAGTTTCCATCCATATCCGCATACGAATAATCACCTTGCAAACTGTCAAACACTGAATAACCTAGTGACGAGTGAATAATGTCTGCACCTTGTTCTTCAGCCCATTCCATGGCTTTTACCCATGCGAATTCCTCCAAATGTGTTTCGGAATTTACGTCCTCTGTTCTCGCTAAAAGGAAATTGGCTCCAGGAGCAGCACCAATAATTGAATCTGGCCAATTTGCGCCTACAATGGATAATACATTTTTACCATGTCCATCGTACTCCCAAAATAAACTGGTGTCATTGGTTAAAAAATCCCAGTAACCCTTGATTCGACCTTGGTCCCAAAGTGAATCGAATGCATGCACAGTGTCTGCTTGATAAAATCCAGCATCGAACAATGCTATCGTAACGTTGTTTCCTGTAAATCCCCATTTGTGAAACGAGTCGAGTTGTAACATCTTTAGCTGCCAATCGCTATCACCATAACTCAGCTCATCCATTGTTTCTGAAACGGCATGTCTGGTAATGTTGTAGTGTGCCAAGGGTTCAACACGATCCACAAAACTTAGCACATTTAAAAAAGTAGGTTCTCCTTTGACGCAAGCCGCATTAAACCACTTAGACGTGCCAATAATTTCTATGTCAAATGTCTCTAGTTCAGTGATATACGTCTCACAAATTACGTCATCGTTTCCATCACATCGATCGGTAAAGTATACCCACGAGTGTTGACCAAACACGTTTGACGCAAAGAGTAAAAACAGTACAAATAGCCCTTTATTCATTTAACAACTTTTTAATTTCATTGAGTTTTAATAGGGCTTCAATTGGTGTTAATGTGTTGGTATCCAATTGATTTAACTGTTCAGTGATTTCTTTTAGTTTTGGGTCGTTAATAGAAAACAAATTTAATTGGTAATCGTTTTGTGGCAACTGTTTCAGACTTTCACGATCGGTTAAGTGCGTTCTGTCTTTTTCCAATTGGGCTAATATTTGTTCTGCTCGTTTTAAGACCTCTTTTGGTATTCCAGCCATTCTGGCTACATGAATTCCAAAACTATGTTCGCTTCCGCCTTTTTCAATTTTACGTAAAAACAATACCTTCTTCCCAATCTCCTTGGTCGTTACGTGATAATTCGCAACTGATTCATTTTTACTTTCTAACTCATTGAGTTCATGATAGTGCGTGGCAAACAAGGTCTTAGGGTTTGTGGGGTGATTGGCAATAAATTCGGCAATTGCCCAAGCCAACGAAACGCCATCATAAGTACTTGTTCCACGACCAATTTCATCAAGCAGTATTAAACTTCTATCAGATAAATTATTTAGGATACTGGCGGTTTCAGTCATTTCCACCATAAACGTACTTTCCCCTTGACTAATGTTATCTGAGGCACCTACACGTGTATAAATCTTATCGACCAAACCAATTTGAGCATGTTTAGCAGGCACAAAGCAGCCTATTTGAGCCATCACAACAGCAAGCGCGGTTTGACGTAACAAAGCACTCTTACCAGACATATTTGGACCAGTTAGGATAATCAGTTGCTGACTGTCCGAATTCAAGACTAAATCATTTGGGATGTATTGCTCTCCATGAGGCAATTGATGTTCAATCACCGGATGTCTGCATTCAACCAATGCCAAGACTTTAGTTTCATCGACTGCTGGTTTGGTATATCTGTTTTCTGCTGAAACCAATCCAAACGACAACAAACAATCTAACTGTGCTATAACCCTAGCATTCAGTTGAATATGCGTAACATAATTCTGAATAGACTCCAAAAATCGCCTATACATTTCAATTTCAATAGACTGTATTTTGTCCTCGGCTGTTAATATTTTACTCTCGTATTCTTTAAGTTCTTGGGTGATATATCGCTCCGCATTTACCAGCGTTTGTTTCCGAATCCACTCTTCTGGTACCTTGTCTTTATGTGTGTTTTTGACTTCGATATAATATCCAAAAACATTATTGAAAGCTATTTTTAGTGAGGTGATACCTGTATTTTCAACTTCTCGCTGCTGTAGCGATACAAGGTAATCTTTGCCCGAGAAAGAAATTTTTCTTAGGTCATCTAATTCATCATTTACTCCATCTGCAAATACGCCTCCTTTGTTGATTAACAGTGGTGGGTTTTCTGCAATTTCTGCATCAATTAAATCGATCAATTCAATGCAAGGCACTATTTGATCCACCAGTCGTATTATCTCACTGTGGTTGCTCTCTTTACATTGATTTTTGACAATGGTCAACGCTGTCAATGACTTTTTTAATTGTACAAGTTCACGAGGGTTGATGCGCTGTACAGCAACTTTTGAAATCAATCGTTCAAGGTCACCGATTTGTTTTAATAACGGAACCAACGATTGCGCCGATTTGATGTCAGATACAAAGTGTTCAACAACGTCCAAGCGTGACTGTATGGCTGGCAACGATTTAAGTGGAAGTACAAGCCATTTTTTTAGCAAACGGCTACCCATTGGTGTACTCGTTTGATCTAATATCTGAATGAGGCTTCTGCCGTTCGCATGATTGGGGTAAATCAATTCAAGATTGCGTACCGTAAAGTTGTCCATCCACACATATGTGTCTTCTTCTAAACGACTTACAGAAGTTATGTGGTCGACAAAGTTATGATGGGTTTGTTCTAGATAATGCAAACAAGCACCTGCCGCAGCAATGGCCAATTCTTGACCTTCAATGCCAAATCCTTTTAAATTATTCGTCTGGAAATGTTGTAGCAGACGGTCATATCCAAAATCATGGGTAAATATCCAGTCGTCTAGGGTATAGGTATGGTAATCCTTGCCAAACGCATTTTCAAATCGCTTACGGCTCGGTTTAGCAAATAAGACTTCAGATGGACTTAGACTCTGAAGTAGTTTATGAATAAACTCTTCAGTTCCCTGAGCAACCATAAACTCTCCGGTCGAAATGTCAAGGAACGCAATACCCATCTCGTTTTTGTCCATCATCACGGCAGATAAGAAATTACTTTGCCTTGATTCTAAAACCTTGTCGTTATAAGTGACTCCAGGTGTTACCAATTCAGTTACACCACGACGGACCAATTTTTTACCTTTTTGAGGCTCCTCAAGTTGGTCACAAATCGCCACACGTTGCCCTGCTCGAACTAATTTTGGTAAGTAAGTGTCCAATGCATGATGTGGAAAACCAGCAAGACTGACGTGAGACGCCTTTCCATTCGCTCGCTTTGTGAGCACGATATCCAATATGTCTGACGCTTTTACCGCGTCCTCGTTGAATGTTTCGTAAAAATCTCCAACACGAAACAGCACCATAGCACCTGGGTACTTGACCTTTATCTGTGTGTATTGACGCATTAACGGAGTTTCACCGTCCTGTTTTACTTTTGCCACCTTAATTAGGAATATATGCCTCGCAAATTAAAAAATATAGAGCTTAATCGGCTGAGTGTGGATGAATTTAAAAATGCACAAAAACTGCCCATCTGCGTCGTACTGGATAATGTGCGGAGTATGCTCAATGTAGGTTCCGTTTTTAGGACATCTGATGCCTTCAGAATAGACCAATTGTTTTTGTGTGGGATTACAGCCACGCCACCACATCGTGACATTACAAAATCGGCGATCGGAGCAGAGCAATCCGTTAATTGGAAACACTATAGTACTACTGTGGACGCGTTAAAATATTTAAAATCAAGTGGTTATTGTATCTTGGCTGTTGAACAAGCTGATACTGCCATCCAATTAAACGCGTATAATTTTGAGTCAGACAAACCTGTAGCGCTGGTATTTGGCAATGAAGTTGATGGTGTATCTGATGAAGTGATAGCAATGTGCGACACAGTAATAGAAATTCCTCAGCTTGGTACAAAACATTCGTTAAATATTTCCGTTTGTGCTGGTGTAGTGATTTGGGAAGCGGCAAAACCGCATATGCATGATTAAAAAAGTTTTATTTTTTGTCTTTATACTCGTTGCTCACTTGGCTTATGGTCAGGTGGATGTAGTTCGTATTGCCAATAAGGCGGTAGACGGAAATCAAATACGGATCGACAAGTACGACGGTAAACTTAACGACAGCTTGCAATTGGTGTCACCGATGCAAACCAATCAGGCAACCGATTTGTATTTTAGAACCGTTGATGCCGTTCAAAAAAACATCAATAACAATAACAATTATACAGAGTTAGATAAGAAAAGGCGATTGAACGACCTGGTGCACATGCTTGAAAAAGTTGATCGGTCTAACTATCATTTGTACACGACGTTTCAGTCTTATTTCCAGCTGATTATACGCATTCAGGAAGTGATTGAGACAAATCGGATCAAAGCCATTCTTAAAAGCGATTTGAAGACAACACTGCATGTGATTCCGTTTTTTGATGACAAACCATACGCCTCTGACATCTTACAACTGGCGTCGAAACAATATCCAAGTGAGGTACTGAAGCATTATGGCGATTTTGCATTTCAATCATACGCTGGCGACGTTTTAGAGATGTTATGCCAAACAGCTCCAGCGCATGTTAGTTTTTACATGGGCACACCAAACCCTGTGTTTACAGATATGTACAACATTAAAGGACAACCAACCATTGATAAGATGATGGAGATATTTAGAAAGGTAGGCAGTAATTCAAAAGCCTATATATTTCTAGATGATATTTCAAACTATACACTGACCACAAATGAGGCACATCAATTAGGTAGGAGCAAGGCATTAACGTTTACCCATTTACTAGATATTAGAACCAAACCAAACATATTGGGTGGCTACTCAGTCGATGACGAGTTGACTTATTTAGCAACAAGAAAAGTGCGTGAAATTAATGAGTTACACGAGGAGCGCGACAACATAAGATTTCAACTTTGCGACACCAGCAACATGAGCGCTCAGGAGCTTTATACGTTGATGGTTTATGGTGAAGACGAAGTGTACACATCAACCTTTTTGGGGTTGTTTAAACGGCTAATGACTCGTATGGCGGAAAAATCGTCTTATGAGTTTTTACATAATTTAGGTCGAAATAAGTACAGGACCTTTATAAAAATGTGCGCGGCTTACAATGAGTTGCCGACGTTTTTAAACAAGATGAGCTTATGGGAAAAGCGTGCGTTGTTCAACTCTTTTATTTCGGGACTAGAGTCGGAAATAAACCCATTAGAACAGGCCGTTGCTGTTGCTGATACCTATGGCAGTATTACAAATGAGGATACAAAAAGTCTTTTTGAATTGGCTTTAAAAAAGGAATACGCTCAGGTGAAATGGAAGAATCCTGAGGCCGAAAAACTATATGGGTTGTTATTGGAGCTCCTTCAAATAAATCCTGAATCTGAGAGTTTATCGACTGATTTAGCTGGATTGTCTACCGTTTCAAATCAAAGTATGATTAAAGGTGGGGAGCATGTGCAACAACATTTCTTTTTTGATGACGCCGATGGATGGGCAAGTTA
>JBLHOC010000163.1:0-6626 GCA_047620825.1 Bacteroidia bacterium
TTGCTTGACTTGCAAATTAGATCGTTGTCTAACCATATCATGGTCATTGTATTCCTGAGTAAAACATTAGCGTGAAGCTGTGCTTCACATTGATATAGTCGATGCTCAGGCAATTGCGTTTTTTGAAAGACATCCTGTATTAATAAGATTACGTCTTTGAACAAATCATACAACTCCTCTTCTGATATGTGAAAGTCGCAGTTAATCGCATATTCAATATCCTGTATGAAAGAATCCACGGTATGAATCGACCAAATTTCATCGGTTATATGAATAGAGTCATTATTAAAAATGAGCGTTTCCTCTTGCACATTAATAAGCTTAGGTCGACTTGTGGTTGAATCATAATTATAGCGCCATTGAGCATGTTTAAAACTGGCTAATTTCGACCTTGACAAAAGCCACATTAATGGAATATGAGCCGCAATTAATACCGATGTAGACGCTTGATGTTGCGATTCATTGTTCAACCAAACTTTTAACTTTTGCGTATAGCCTGAAATCCCTGTGTCAATAATACTTAGAAACTGGAACGTCGCGATTTCTTTATTGGAATGATAAAATATGTCGTCGAGAGAAAATGAATAGGTTTTGAAAATACGCCATAACTCATCAAATGTAAAAGCAGTATTCCCTCGAAGTCTTCGATAAACACTTTCAACGGAAATATGAAGGATATCCGATAGTTCGTGTACCAGACTCAAATGAGACGCTAACTGTTGCGTCAATTGATTCTCGAAATCCCTTAATACAGAAACAGGTATTTTTTGCCTTTTTTTATCTGACATGAAGCAAATATTGACAAATTGAAATCAAAGATTATCAATTAAACTCCAGACGCGTAACTCTGTCATTTTTCGTCATTCTTTATTTCAAAACTTGCAAAAAGTGACACGATAGGTTTTAATTCTTTGATGTCTTTTGTTCTTACCAAACAAAAAAAACATGAAAAAACATTTTATCACAGGCTTAGCCTTATTAGCCATTCCATGGCATCTTGCTTCTAGTCAAATTCTTGATTTTGAAGTATCATTTGACCTATTAACGTATACGGAGTAACAAGTCTCCTTATCAGAGCAATCCCAACTTTTACCTCAAGACACTCTAAAACTTCTACCTGAAATGAAAGAAGAACACACCAGTCTCAAGTTTTACAGTAACGGGACTACCTATTCTGAAACGTCAATTAATTACCCTAATGGACTATTGGAGGCCTGGATTGAACCGATTGACAAAGTCATAAAAACAAATGAAAAGATAGAAGCCTATTTGGGTGGCGAACTCCTTTATACAGAGGATTTGGTCGTAGATGTTGAGGAGCTGGTATTACCACAAACCTTTGCCCCCTATTATCTTTCAACAAATAATTGGAATTTACCGCTATCAGCGTCAGACATTATAGACCTGGATTTATCTGGCTATAGTGTCCCCATCAATACTTCGTCCAAACTTATGATTACCAGCGAGTTCGAAACACTTAGTTACGACAAATTTCAGTGGACAGAGGAATATATTCAGTCCAATGAAACTGGAGATCAGGTCAGCAGAAAACTGATTCTGTACAAACCAGATGCTCATGGCTACTTACTATACGACTTGATTGTACAATGGACCCTCGACTCCAGAACAACACCATGCGTTGAAAAGGTCACCTATCAAAACTATAGTAATGTCAAAAGAATTTTCCATAATCCAATATGTGCTCCGACGAAAGACAATGGACATGAATTTGGTCATTTACCATTAAATGCTGTTAGAACGATTTCAGCAAATCAAATAGAAGGTACACATTTCATTTACATAGAATTTCCTGACGACGTACCAGAAAAAGTATGGATAAACGTTAAAGATCTATTTGGAGGTGTTATTCAGGAAAACATAGAAATAAACACTTCAAACCCGTATTTAGATTTAGGTGAATTACCTACAGGTGTCTTCAATTTATCAATTCTTAATCAAAACATTCAACCGTGCAAATTCTTATATCAAGCTTAATTTATACAACCATGAAACGACTTTTTACAATTTTTTATGTCTTGCAGGCCATAGTGGTACTTGGACAAGATGATGCTAACCCGACTGTGATAGATAACCTTTACGGTTGTGACTTAAACAATCCGTCTACTATATCCATAGAATCGATTACTCTAGTCAGTGATACCAACGACAATTACTTTACCGACACCTGCACTTATCCGCCTGATTCAATTCAATCCTACCCAAAACTTAACAAAGCAGAATTCGACACCCGCTTGATTTATTTTGTTCATGGACTTGGAGGTAACGACAAGTCTTGGGACGCGGTGGACGATGCACACACATCAGAATATCTATACACCCCACTCCGGGTAGATTACGAAGAACATCAGCGTGATTTCGATGAGGCATCTTATGAGGTTTATTTAGAAATGAACAAACTAAGGTTAAGCGCTTTATATAGTGCAGACAGAGTGCTATCAACGGACAAACCATATGCTATTGGTCACAGTCAAGGAGGTTTGGTTCTAAGAGACATGGATCGAAAATACAACTTGAACTATGACGCTCATTTTCAAGAAAACCTTCGACAATTTTATGGAATTGTGACTTTTTGTACACCTCACCTTGGTGCAAACATTGCTACTTCACAGATACCGTTAAGTAAGTTATCAGCTGATTTTGCGAACCTCATGGGTAACGCCGCGCTTAAAAACCAAGTTGCTAAGTTTTCACTCAAAGTCCCATTTTTATCCAAAAGATTATTGAGTCTATCGTCTAGTGCTTCACAACTTGTAGAGTCATTATCTACAGGACTCGTGGTTGATGGCATAAACATTATGTCAAAGGGACAGCAAGCCCCAATGACCCAGCAATATGGTCCGTTTGCTGACTATGTAAATAACACTATGAACTATAGTAATCCCAACACGCCCAAAGCATTGTTTTACGCAGAAGAGTCTGACCCCATTTTGTTCCGTATTGCCACTTATATGATTGGTCCAGCAGCAAGTGATTTTGTTCACTATAAACGATTTGAAGCCAATGACGACAAGCAGATCGAAAAAGGAGTTAACGAATTAAGGGCAAAGCTTTTAGCAGATATAATTTCACACCAAAACGAAGCAGAAAAAATAAGGAAAAAAATAAATCGAACCAATATCCCAATAATCGGCCTTGCGTATCTACTCACTAAAAAAAGCAAATTAAATCTGCTTGAGATTCAAGAAGATGCCATCAAAGCAGAGACTGAAGCGGTCGCTTTTATTGAGAAAGTTAACGCTATGTACAAAACAATTGTTGGCGCAGTGGATGTCCGCCGATTGTTCAAACGAGAAATTGTTGGGTATTGGTGTGTAAAAGGAAAGAAAGAGATCACGGTTTCAATTCCATTTAAAGGGAAACAAAAAATATTAATTGATGACAAAACAAGAGTAGATCACCCCAGTCTATGTGATGGTATAAATGTAATACCAATTTATGGTAGTCCTGCGGTGGAACAAAAGACGGATGCCGTGATAACGGTCAACACCCAAAAAGGGTTTCCAGGTTGTGATAGTCGATATAAGTTGTTGCTGAATGAAGTTCGGGTATACAATGATCAAGGAAAGCTGGTATCAATTAAAAACCAAAGCGATGTAAATCATATACAAATACTGAATTGTTCACAAACCGATGAAGCGCTTCGCAGGGTCTATGAAGGTAGAGGTGTACCTATCTTTTTCAAACTCAAGGAGAAAAAGCAATGAAACAACTCATTTATATAGCATTGATTATAGGTTGCTTGAGTTGTAAAACAGAGACTATACCTTCACCAAAATCACATAATACAGCAATCGACACAGTAGGTTATCATTCTGATTTTGAGTTGGTATGGTCAAAACTGGCTGAGAATTCTTTGATTTGTCGTGGCACGTTTGTGTATGATGAGGGTGTAGTTTTCTTTTCTCAATCTGACAAGTCAAACGCACGAGACAATATTGTTTCACTGGATAAAATTACGGGTGATACTTTATGGGTGTGGGATGAAGGACCTTATTACACGAATCACAGGTATTTAGTTGACAACACGTTGTATTTCACAGCAGGAACTTCTGTCTATTCCTTAGATTGTATTACGGGTAAGACCAATTGGGAATATAGGCCACCAGACCTATTGAGTTATATGAGTCTATCTGCAAGTAACAAAGGCATCTATGTTTCATACCAAGACCGAGGTAATGATCCATTGCAGTATGAGTCGATATTGTATGAATTAAGTCCAGAGGGTTTTGCAGAAGAAATTCTTCGTCTTAATGCGTCTACTAGGAATCATTATACCTTTAATTTCGACCACGTAACACCATGGATTCATCCAAATGGAGATAAAATATTGTTTTGCGAAAGTAGATCATGGAACTATGGTCCTAAAAACGATGGCATAGGAGAATATCTAGCCTACAATCAAACAACTCGTGTTGTATATAAAGATTGGGGGAATTTATTCAACACCATCGATATTGGAGGACGAGCACTTATTCATAAAGGTACCGTTTACTTAAGTTCTGGATGGAGTCAAATAGCTGCTATAAAATTATTAGACAGTAAGATTCTATGGCGCCATAACATAGTAGAACAAGTTGCCACAGCGAGTCTCATGCCTTTGAACATGTTTAGTAACCGATTGTATGTTAGTCTAGGAAATCAAAGTCATTTAAACGTGTTTAATACAACAAATGGCAAACGATACAAGACAATAGATAACATCGGGACAGAATGGTTTGCGACAGCCTTTAAAACGTACAACAACCACCTATGGTTTACCTCAACTGCAGGACTTTATAAACTAGATCAAGATGCGACAATTGTCAGCACTTTGAATTCGGATGAATTGGTTGGAACCAATGCAGGTACTTTTACTCACGGTATGGACATAGATGATAGTACTGGGTTAATTTACACGACAAGAGGCAACCAATTTATTTGTCTCCGCGATAAGCACTAACCTCAGTTTTTGACATAAAAAAAAGGGCCGTTAAAACAACGGCCCTTTTCAATTATGCTAATTCTTATACAGTAACTGCGTCAACATAAACGAAAGAACGATTGTTCTTTCCTTTTTTGAACATTACTACACCATCAGTCAATGCGAATAAAGTATGATCTTTACCCATACCCACGTTGTTACCTGGGTGGTGTTTAGTACCTCTTTGACGAACAAGGATGTTACCAGCGATGGCTGCTTGACCACCGAAAATTTTAACACCTAGTCGTTTACTATGCGATTCTCTTCCGTTCTTGGAACTACCTGCCCCTTTTTTGTGTGCCATGTCTTACTATCCTTTAATTGCTTCGATTTGAATTTTAGTATAATCTTGCCTGTGACCGTTACGTTTTGCGTAACCTTTTCTTCGTTTTTTCTTAAAAACGATAATCTTATCACTTTTAACGTGCTCCAACACCTTAGCTGAAACTGAAGCTCCTTTTAAAGAAGGCGTTCCAATTTTTGCTTTTCCGTCGTTATCCACCAACAATACCTTATCAAAAGTTAATGAATCTCCTGATTCATTGTGCAACTTATTCACGAACAATTCTTGCTCGTTTTCAACTTTGTATTGCTTACCTGCTATTTCTACTATCGCAAACATCGATTTTATTTTGGGCTGCAAAAGTACGGTTAATTTTTATTTTTCAAACGAGTTTGGAATAGTTTTTACACATTAGAATTCATAATCCCCATCCTCAGGTGCAATATTGGTAATATCACTGTTCATCTTGGACTCAAATGTCATGCTGCTACCACCAGTATCTGGATCACCAAAGTACTCTACATCCTCAAATTTAGCGAACTCAGCTCTAAACCTAATTCTTGCTTTACCAGTACTTCCGTGCCTATGTTTAGCTATGATAAAATCAGCCATGCCTGTTAAATCATTCCCCTCAGCATCCTGTGTAAACCCGTAATAATCAGCCCGATACAAGAACCCCACCATATCTGCATCCTGCTCAATAGAACCAGACTCTCTTAAGTCAGATAGTATTGGAATTTTGTCTTGACGCTGTTCAACGGCTCTACTTAACTGAGCCAACGCAATAACCGGAATGTCCAGTTCTTTGGCCAATGATTTTAATGACCTTGATATGTAACTAATCTCTTGTTCTCTGTTACCATTTTTACCGGTTTCTTCCCCTCTCATAAGTTGAAGATAATCGATAATCAACATTTCAATTCCTTGATTTGATTTCAGCCTTCTTGCTTTTGCTCTTAAATCAAAAATACTCAGTTGTGGTGTGTCATCAATATAAATTGGTGCATCACTTAAATTCTGAACACGTGCATTTAATTGCTCCCATTCATAATCAGCCAATTTCCCACTTCTAAATTTCTCACCCGGCAATTCTGTTTCTCCAGATATTAAACGTGTAACAAGCTGCAATGAAGACATTTCTAGAGAAAAAATGGCGACAGGCTTTTTATGATCCACGGCTGCATTACGAGCGATACCAAGCACAAATGCCGTTTTACCCATACCGGGCCTTCCAGCCAGAATAACTAAATCTGATCGCTGCCAGCCATTGGTCATTCTATCAATATTTGTGAATCCAGACGGTATCCCTGTTAAACCAGATCCCTGATCTTTCATTGACTGGACTTGCTTTATGGCCTTATG
>JBLHOC010000164.1:0-6622 GCA_047620825.1 Bacteroidia bacterium
GAGTATATGCAGGGCATGAGTAGTAACATGCAAAAAGCTGGCTTCTTATTAAAGTTTACGCAATCTGCTTTTCAGTATAAAACAGACGGGGATCAATATGGTCGTGAAAAATATAATTTCCCTGAAGAAACCGTAACTACCTACTTTTCTGATTGTGAGGATAGAACGCTTTTACTGGCATTTTTATACAAACATTTGTTGGGTTTCGACAGTGTTATGTTGCATTTTGAAAAAGAACAACATGTTTGTTTGGGTGTAAAAATACCAAATCGTTCAAACGCATATTCATTCAAATATAAAGCCGAAGCTTACATGGTTTGTGAACCAACCGGTATTGGCTTCGATGTGGGTGACACAGGCATTCCTTTACAGAATATCTCTGAAGTCATAGATTTATACTAGCCTACTTCTTTGGGCCCTTAGGTTGAAGTGGCCTCACTTCTAGATTCACTTGATGGAAGTTATCAGGCGTTTCTAAGCTGTGTATAATCATATTTGCTACATCAGATGGCATCAGCATATAATCATGTGGTTCAATCGCGGAATTTTTAAAAAAGTCCGTTTTAACAGAACCTGGAAAAACACAAGTTACCTTGATACCAAAGTCCCTCATCTCTTTATACATTGACTGCGACATCCCCTTTACAGCAAACTTACTAGCACAATATCCAGATACTTGGGGATACCCTTCAATACCAGCTGTTGAAGCGATATTAACAATGTGCCCCTTGCCTTTGGTCTTCATGATTGGCGCTGCCACTTTGCACATGTAAAAAATGCCGTTCACATTGGTCTCAAACATCTCGGTCCACTGTTCTACGGTGTGGTCTTCGAGATAGGCAAAATAGCCTAAACCTGCGTTGTTAATCAGCACATCAATATCTTTTCCTAGATCTTCGAACAGTCGCTTATAAGCATCCGTAACGGATTGAAAACTTCGGACGTTTGTCTCATAGAAATGAAACTTTGTATTGTCGATAGTAGGTTTCGTTCTTCCAAATCCAACCACGACAGCTTGTTTCTCTAATAACGCTTTAACTAAGGCTAAACCAATACCCTTACTTACTCCAGTAACAACACATATCTTTCCTTCTAAATTCATTTTCTTCTAAATCTTGCAAATCCCATTTTAAATCCTAGCTCGGTTCTAAACCCAGTTGCATCGTTTATACGTGGAAAATCTTCGGCTCCTCTACCTTTTGAGAGTGTTAAAATATTCGACACGTAGGCATCCAGAATAAACTTATGTGATAGAATTGTTGTAAACCCAAGCGTCAAGTCCAAATTATGTGGGTCATAATACACAGTTTTTACTTGATTTTCGAAACCTGTGCTCGTTTCCGTACTTGAGACGAAATGCGCAACACTGTGTTCATAAGCATATCCATACCCAAAATATACCCCATTTCGGTATCTCGTTGTGCTTGGGTAATGCCTGTATTGTACTCCGACCATTATAGATTGAAAACTATCTGCTTCAGTAATATTAATGCCTTCGAAATTCAATCTGCGGACTCTTACATAATTCCTCCATAGGTGTTTATTGTGATTCCCATGGTACAGATTCAATTCAATCCCTGAATTCAAGATGGCGTTAAAGTCTAACAATACTGCATGATCCAAAACCAACGAATCTCTTAAACGTGGTTTTTTTGGTAAAGATTGATCTTCGGTATGTTTTCCGATACCAAATGCCAATTCAGATAAAAAGTAAGCAGAATTTCCATGCACCCGAAACGGTGAAACAGCAGTATACTTTGGATCCGCATTTAAATCCATTTGATTATATCCAACACCAATATTAAAATCAATTACACCTTGGTTATACAACGTCCACTGACGACCGAATATGAACGAGTATCGGTTATAACTATACGTGTTGTACCTAAAGTATTCAGGAAAATTGGGGCCTAAAGTGCTGTAATAAGACTCTCTAACTCTTCCTAATTGAGCTGTTAATCCTAAATAATACCCTTGAAAACTCTGTGAATACCTCGAAATATAGTTTTTGAAGAGTACCTTAAAACTGTTATCAATATAATAATTCGGGTTGATTTGTACATTAATGCTGCCTCCCCCTGTATTGCCTGGTGGATTGTAAAAAATTGGGTTGTAGCTATAAATACTATTTAACTGAAAACCAAGATTGTATTGTTCGTTAATATTTAACTCAACCATTGACTTTATCCCATTTCTTAAAAACTGCGTGGGATATTGAAAATAAACACTTGAAAATTGTTGAGTTTTGCGAATTGGCGTTTGAGCTTCAATCGATTGAGTTTTTTGCAATAAGCTGACTACTACAATTAGAGTTATCACATATACAAATCGGTTTGATCTTTTAGTCATTAGGTCTATAAGAATTCAAATATCGATTATTCAGAAATTCATTGCTTGAATTATGTATTTATTTTTGTCATAAACATCATTTCTGTATTGCACTGTCCACTCGGCATCAAAATATATGGTGTTGTAAAGAAAGAATACTGGCAAATGTTCATCTAAACGTATTCGCTTTGTTTCACTTAAGGGTTGTATCCGAGCAGTGGTGTCTTCAGGATCATAATCCTCTATCCTTTCCTCATCTCTAGGTAAGTACCCCATATGAATTCTAAAATCATCCGAATCAAGTGTATCGATGTTCTGAGTGAGAAACTCTCCGACTAACAAAGGGTCTTGCACTCGAACACACCCATGACTTACGGCTCTTCCAGACCATTTGAATTTTGACTTTTGCGGTGTGTCGTGCAAATACACACTGTATTTGTTAGGGAAAATAAACTTTACCTTACCCAAGGCATTTGCGTCTCCCGATTTTTGAACAATCTCAAATGGGATTCTACCAGGTTTGTATATCCTCCAATTGATTGTATCAGAACGTATTTCTTTCTTTTTATAGAAAACACCATAACCGGCGTCTGCCAAATAATGGCTATCGGTTTTCATTTTCCACCACATTTCCCGGGTAACAATACTTCTCGGAACTGTCCATGTTGGATTTACAACCATATACGCAACCTTGCTATAAATCTGAGGAGTTTCATAATCTGCAGGTTTGCGAGATTTCTTTTCAATAGCTTCTTCAAGCTTATCGTTGTAATTGTATGGCCTTGGTTTACCTATACAAGTAGCCATCGTCTTAACGCTATCATCATAGTGTAACGTCAATTCGAACGATGCTAAATTAATCGACAAGTATGGTTTCTCTTCTGGTAATTTAAACCATCGAATCCGTTCAAGGTTAGCCGCGATTTGGTCTATTCTATCATCAATGGTTTCGTTTAACAGACCAAAGGTGTTTCGACCGAAGATGGCATCATCATAAAGCCCATACCGCTGTTGAAATCGTCTTACATATTTAGCAAACGACTTATTATACAAATGACTGTCAGCTTCTAGCATTTCCTCTTCGGTAATGATATGAATCTGAGCTAATTTCTGTGCAATTGATGGTAAAAGATCCGTGCTGTCGCCAGGTTCTAATTTGCGAATTCCAATTGTATCGATAATAGACCATTGCTCCCCAGAATCTATCCGCACCAAATATCCATGTAAAAGGTCTTGGAGATATACGTAAGACGTATCTATGATAGATACTTTATCAAGCACTTTGGGGTAACGGTCATAATCAAGTACATCGAACAACACAAAATCTTCATATTCGCGTTTTGGCAGGTGGTAACTTCCCATTAATACGTCATTTGGGTCCGTTCTACCATAAACCCTGTCGTTGTGCAATGACAGCATGTTATCTGACATCAACAATTCCAATTGAGCCAGTTCGCCATAGAGCGAATTGATTTCTCCAGTCTTTAGTCTGGATAGTAATGATTTAATGGAATCAAGCTGATAATAATTAGGTTTAAACCCTTCCTCACGACTTAAGTATAACCTATCGAGTATTGGCTGAGCCATAGAATCGTTAACCATATACATGGCCCAAATTGGGTTGTACTTGTTACTGGTATAATATTGAGTGAGCGTATCTCCAAATCTAAATCCAGCCATAAAAGTCGTATCGTTTATTTTACGCTTTAGGTTTGAAACCAGTTCAGATTTTTGAAAATCACCTCTTTCTACAAGGGCGTTTAAAGTCTCTTGATTTGGTTGTTTGCAGGAAACGACCAACAGTACACAGAGTACCGAGCTATACAATAATGGTTTCACAACATCAAAAGTAAGATGTGTACATTATTCAACCAACGCATTTAATAATTCGATTGGTATGAATTGTTTATTGTTAAGGATTTTTGATTTTCCGTTGTAATACGTTTGTGGATGATACATGAACATACAGCTACCACCTTCAATTAATTCGACGATATCTCTGTTCACGGATTGAGAAACTGCCGGGCAACCAAAACTTCGGCCTACCGAATGTTGTGCTTCTGCGATCTCTTGGCTCACATAAGTGGCACCATGAACGACGATTCCTCTAGCAAATGCATTGCTATTAAAACCAGGTTCTAAACCTCTTAGCTTCAATGAGTATCTGTGTCTTCCGTTATACGTTTGACCAGTAACATAAAAACCAAGTGACGATTTTTTAGAATTCGATTTATTTGAAAAGGATTGAGCGAATTTGTCGCCTGAATACTTGCCATGAGCAGCTAGTTCGTTAAAGACAATTTGCTTGCCCTTTAGATCTAACACCCAAAGTCGTTTCTGGCTACTCTGCTTTGAGAAATCAAGAATAGTTAAAAACTGACTATTGCTTAGCTCATTGGTGTAATGCAAATACAAATAACCCTTAAGTGCTTTTTGAAAAACTTCTAAGCTTAATTCAGATTCATCAAAGTCAAAAGTATTGTAAAGGCCCGTTGATGTTTTATCAAAATCTACACCATCTGGTGAAACGGAAACCTGGTAGTCAAAATCATTTGGACTCGTTGATAACGAGTGAAAAGACTGCAATCCGATAAACAGAAAACAGAGGGTAGATATGAGTAGACTTCTTTTTGCCATCAAGGCTGCAAAATTAATGGAATCTTTGACATATAAATCCACAACTTGGTATCTCAGTGTATCGCCGTCTAGTCAACTAACTAAATATACGAAAAACCACTTCGCATAAATGTTACATTTGAAAGCAATGCGCCAAACCATACCCAGACTAACTGCAACTATCCTTTTTATTCTGATTGTTGGTTTTCCAATGTTTTACAATCTCGGAGAAATGCCAATCCGCATATGGGATGAGGCCCGTCATGCTGTAAACTCTCAAGAAATGCTTGAGAATGGCAATATTCTGGTTCCTCACTTTAGAGGGAAACCAGAAATGTGGACAACCAAACCTCCCCTACTCATCTGGCTACAAGCCATAAGTCTAAAGTGTTTTCTGATGAATGAGTTTGCAGTTCGGCTACCATCTGCAGTTGCCGGTTTATTCACTTGTTTTTTACTTATGTGGTTTTCAAAACGTCACCTTGGTCATTATTTTGTCGGTTATATCGCATGTGTAATATTGGTTACAACACAGGGATATGTAGGACACCATGTTACGCGGACGGGAGATTTCGATGCGTTGCTCTGTTTATTCACAACGGCTTCAATTCTCTTTTTTTATCTTGCTTTGAGTAATAAATCTAATAGATACCTCCTTCTTTTCTTCATAGCGTTAACTTTAGGTGTTTTCACAAAAAGTATAGCCATTCTAATCTTTAGCCCTGTATGGATTCTTTTTGCAGTCTCAATAAAAAGATTCAATTGGTTGGTAAGTAATAAGAAATTTTATCAGTACAGTTTGGTTTTTGTACTACCTGTATTGGCCTACTACCTTGGGAGGGAAGCTGTTAATCCAGGATACCTTCATGCTGTATATAATAATGAGATAACCGGTAGATACTTAAATACGGTTGAGAATCACAATCAACCCTGGTTTTACTATGTACGTAATATAGTGTTATCACGGTTTTCATACTGGTTCATATTTTTAGTGCCAAGTATCGTATTCTCTTTCTTGTGGCTTAAAAAACGGGACAACACCTTGATGTTGTATTTAATCAGTTGTTCCATTTTTTATCTAGTCATTTTGTCGACAGCTGCAAGTAAAATTGAATGGTACGACGCTCCAACTTATCCGTTATTCGCTTTAATTCTAGGGTTATCGCTCCATCAATTAGCCCAAAAAATTAGTCGTTCGAAAATAAGAAAACTACAGGTTTCACCAGGTATCATGGCCATGGTTATAGTCACATTGCTTGCACTATATCCATATCATGAAATGGTTTCCTACGTCATTCGGTCGGAAGAACTATCTTATGAAAAGCCATTTTACGATATTGAATATTTCATCAGGGACAACGAAACACTCATTTCAAATTTAAAGAATCCAAGGGTTGTATATGATGGTTACGATGTGCAAATTGAGTTTTACACGAACGCTTTGCAGTCTAGGGGTATCCCTATTCATCTCTCGACAATTAGCCATATTACATCAGGGGAAACGATTATTGCAAACCAGCCACATGTTATTAATAAAATAAATGAAACTTGGGAATGGACTTCACAAAAGGTATCCCCAACTGTATTTATTGGAGTTGTACGAAAAAAATAACAAAAAAAAGCGCCACCCAGTAGGTAGCGCTTTGAATAATTTCATTTGATTAATATATAGAATCAC
>JBLHOC010000165.1:0-6554 GCA_047620825.1 Bacteroidia bacterium
AGACTAAAGGTTCGTTTACACTTTATGATTGTGAAATTCAACTCGAAAACAATTGTGTGTACGCAGTATCAGAAACGATTACCAACAGTTTTTTAAACTTTAATAATTTTAACAACTTATCTATTGGAGACAAGGTCTTTAATAAAGAAGTAGGGCAATGGATCGAGAATTTAAAGGCACGTTCGGTTCCAATATCAGGACAAGCAGAGAAGCGTCGAAATCAATTCTTTATTAACCAGATATTCCTGAACGATGCATCAAGAAAGCGATGCGTCGATTTCTTGCAAAACAGTAATGTCGTATCAATCTAAACGGAGAAACTCAATAGTTTCGTTCACAACGTCTTCTAAGTCTTCGGGTAAGTTTTCGTCAGTCCACGGATGACTTGCACCGAAGGTGTGGTTCCCTTCAAGTGTTAAAAATAGCGCATGCGTAATAGCGCTGTTAATCTTTTGGCTGTTGGATATTGGAGCAACTTCATCGTTATCACCATGTATCATCATCAACGGTTGGTCTAGGTGCTTAATTTTGGCTTGTAGGTTTAAACGTTCCTCATTGTCCAAGTAATCCTGTTTCAATTGATACCCAACTGGGTATTTGTCCTTTGTGCGACCATTTACAACGTTCACAAATCCTTGTTCGCGCCATATGGCATCGTCTTCTAGCGATACGAATTTGTTAATGTTAAAAGCACCAGCCCATGTAATCACGCGCTTTATGCGTTCATCCTCGAGTGTTTTTAATAATACTGTAATGGCGCCACGACTATGACCAATTAAGCTCACGTCGTCTTCATCTATATAGTGACGATATTCTTCATTGTCTGTTACCAACCAATCAAGCAGTTCACGTAAGTCATCCAGTTCAAGACTAAAATTGTTATTACCAAAGGCTTCAGCATCTGTGATGTCAGATAAATCGGTAGAGCGAACGCCATTATGTGAAAAGTTTACTTTAACAAAGAAGAAACCAGCTTCAGCCATGCTTTTCGCCACCAGGTGCCAAGCACCCCAATCTTTAAACCCTTTGAAACCATGACAAAATATGATCACTGGCATCTTTCTGCCATCGGGGTTAAAAGTCACGTCAAAACTTATTGGCAAGTCCTTTGGTCCGCCAATAAGCCTTTCTTCAGAAAAAGTTTGCAAGGTTATAGTTTTTGAAAATTCGCAACCGCGTCAAAGTCTTTAGCGTCTTTACCAACACGAATAATATTAACCTTGGTGATGAGATCTCCCTGTTGAATATCGTTAACGATTTCAAGACCAGAAATTACATAACCAAAAACGTTATATCCACCATCTAAATGTTGTGTTGCAGTATGTGTAATGTAAAACTGACTGCCATTGGTATCAGGTCCAGAGTTAGCCATTGCAACGGTACCAGCCTTATCGTGTTTTAGGTCCGCATGCACTTCAGTTTTAAATCGGTATCCTGGTCCACCCATCCCCGTACCTTGAGGGTCTCCACCTTGAACTACGAAGTTAGGAACCACTCTGTGAAAGCTTAAACCGTCAAAGTAAGGCTCTCCCAATTTTCGGAAGTTATTTTCTAATGTACCTTCTGCCAATCCAACAAAGTTAGCTGTTGTGATTGGGGCCAAAGTTGGCTCTAATTTAATGTAAATGGTCCCTTTTGAGGTGATCATTTCTGCGTAAAGTCCGTCCTGTAAATCCAATGTTTTAATTATTTTTTTATAAGGGTTTCCGCAAGCAATGGCGGATAACATAAGTACTGCTATAAAGAGTTTTTTCATCTCCGAAAATTTCGGCAAAAATAAGGAGAACATTGTGAAATGTAGAATGGTAAATGCAAAAAGTGAAATTGTTGAAATGATCGCTTGAAAGCTTAACCTTGCTTATTATGTTTAGCGTTTCAACTTCTCCTCATAATTGCAAACTAACCTAAAACCTAAATCGACCTGAGCTACCGAATGATCAAAAGGGTATTGCTTTGCGTAATGGATGCGACAATACTCAGGGCCTGTCTTGTAGCTTCCGCCAATTGCGATGGTTTTGATCTCATCGAACATCACTAGTTCAGCAACATTGCCAGCGGTACAATACAAACCATAATCATTTGGGAAGAATGTAGACGCCTTTGTTGGAAATCCTCTACGAACTGTGTGGTTGATTATGTTTTTTAACTTGACCTTTTTTAGGTCATTCGTCGTTATGTTCAGGTAATAGCGTTCATAGGAGTAATTATAGCTCGAGACTGTTTGATCGTAATAATCCAGTTGACAACCGTACATGTTACGATAAAACTCATATCTAAAATCACCATAAAAGAAATGAAACAGGTGGTGTCCCAACGAGTTTGTTGTGGTCGAAGCATTGTTTGCGTAGTTATTGAAACTTCGGCCACCCGCTGCAGCATATTTCCATTCTTCTTTTGTAGGAAGCCTACAATCCATTGAGAACTCAGGGTTTTCTATTCTAAGTTTTGCCGTTAGCCAAAGAGCGTATCCATTTATTTGGCTTACCGTTAATCCGACCACAGGAAATCCTTGAAACAACTCATCTTCGAAATAATTGAAGTAGTCCGAGATCCAAAACTCATTATTAATCAGACTTGTGTCTGGGTATACTTTGACAAAACTATCATGCAGATTACTATCCCTTAATTCATTCAGATATTTCCAATATTGTCTGTTGGTCACTTCCGTTTTTTGCATCCATACTGCATGGATGTCTGTTTTTTTGCCTGACTCAGATACGTACGTCCCATTCGGGATATACACCATTCCTTTTGGTTGTATCTGATAAACGGTCTTCATTGGATTGGTTGTAAAACTGCCGAATAAGCACAAACAAATCATGCCAATGAGGTATTTAAGTTGATAGTGGTTGATCATAGTTGATGTGTAAAGGTATCGAGCCTGAAAAACAAAAACGTAATTTTATCCAAGTTCATACAAAAAATCGTAGTTATTAATTACCATTTATCAATCAATAATTCTCCTTAATTCCTATTCTTGCACTTGATTTTATGAGTTTAGTTAAGGAAATCCAAAAACGGAAGACATTTGGCATTATCAGTCACCCAGATGCTGGTAAAACAACGCTAACAGAAAAACTGCTGTTGTTTGGTGGTGCCATTAATGTTGCGGGTGCCGTTAAGAACAATAAAATAACCAAAACAGCCACCTCCGATTTTATGGAAATCGAGAAACAACGGGGCATATCCGTTGCTACTTCGGTTATGGCTTTTGATTATAAAGATAAAATCATAAACATCTTAGATACACCGGGTCACCGGGATTTTGCTGAAGATACGTTCAGGACTTTAACGGCTGTTGACAGCGTGATCCTTGTCATTGATTGTGTGAAAGGTGTGGAGGCTCAAACACGTCGACTGATGGAGGTTTGTCGGATGCGGAACACACCTGTAATTGTTTTCATCAATAAACTGGATCGGGATGGAAGAGACCCATTTGACCTGTTAGATGAACTCGAAGAAGAATTAAGCATATCGGTGCGACCATTGAGTTGGCCAATCAATATGGGACGCGATTTTAAAGGCGTGTACTTATTGCACAACAAGTCGTTGAACATATTTGAAGCCAGCAAAACAAAGAAGGCTACAAATTATACTAATATCAGTGATCTGAACGATCCACAGCTGGATGAACTCATTGGAACGCGAGATGCGGATCAATTACGCGAAGATGTGGAGTTGATTGAAGGCGTATACGAGCCATTTGATCAAAACCTTTACAAAGAGGGATTATTAGCACCTGTGTTTTTTGGATCGGCAGTTAATAACTTTGGTATTCAAGAGTTACTAGACACTTTTATAGAAATTGCGCCATCACCACTACCACGTTCAACAGATAAGCGAGAAGTGGAACCAACAGAATCCAAATTCTCAGGCTTTATTTTTAAGATACACGCGAACTTAGATCCCAAGCATCGAGATAGAATTGCTTTTTTACGCGTCTGCTCAGGTGAATTCCAACGGAACAAGTTTTACCATCAAGTCCGCTTAGACAAAGACATTCGATTTAGTAACCCATACAATTTCTTAGCACAGAACAAGAGCGTCATTGAGTCTGCTTTCCCAGGTGATGTAATCGGCTTGTATGATACTGGTAGCTTTAAGATTGGAGATACGCTCACAGAAGGCGAAGAAATGATGTACAAAGGCATTCCAAGCTTTTCTCCCGAGATTTTTAAGGAAGTGATAAACCTTGACCCAATGAAGAGTAAACAACTCGAGAAAGGGATAGACCAGCTTACAGATGAGGGTGTTGCGCAGTTGTTCCGTCAGAATCCTGGTAACCGTAAATACATTGGTGTGGTGGGCGAACTACAGTTTGAAGTAATTCAATACAGATTGGAGCATGAATATTCTGCCAAGTGTCGTTTTGAAGCTATACAATTCCATAAGGCTTGTTGGATGACAGGTGATTCTGTTAAAATAGATGAATTTTGCAAATATCGACCCAAAGAAATCGTGGTAGATAAGGACGGTAACAGGGTTTATTTAGCAACGTCTCCGTACGTCCTGCAAATGGCACGAAGCAACAATCCTGATGTTACTTTTCACGAAACATCGGAGTTTAAGGTCTAGGCAGACTTAAATACGAGCTTTGCTGTTTATAAAAATTGGCGTTAGGGCAACTTATTTAGAATATATACATCACCGTTTGGGTGAGTGAGCGTCAATTGCTCATTACCCATGCTAAAATGCCAAGTCCCATTTAGAATGAGTGACCAATCAAAGTGTGCCGGCCAAATACAGGTGTTTTCAAATGTGATGGTAGATCCATGGATTTCATAGGTCGCTGCGCATATTGCAGGAAAATATTGATGATCACTATTCCCTGTGACCATGTTACTTGAGAATTCTAATTCGACATAAGATGTCATTCCATTTCTTTCAAAATGACCTGTGTAGAAGACCCCAATGATTTTCGTGTTTATTGACAGGGTAGGGTCTTTTGAACATGAAACAATCGCTAAAGCGAGAAAAATAAAAACAACACATTTTTTCATAACAGGCGTAAAATTATTGAATTCTGTTTCCACCGGATTCCGATTCTAGTCACAAATCTTCGGTAAAGTGTTTTTTGGTTTTTGGTTTGGCAAATTTGTCTTGGTTGTACGTCTCTGATTGACCTTTAGGGATTGAAAGCGGGGACCATTGCGATCCTTTGAGTAACTTACCTAAGAACACCATTTGTCCGACATGATAACTGTAATGACAAAGTTGTCGGTTTACAGCATCAGGTATGGTGTGCCCCATGTTTCGGATGTATACTAAGTTATGAAAGTTGTCTTCATTGATCGAGTCTACAGCATCAAACAAGCAACGCCAGCCTTGTTCCCATTTATCAAGTATCTGTTTTCTGGTTGTAAGATCAATTAATTCAAACTCCGTATCTCGGTTTCGCCATTCCTTTTCGCCATCTGTGCTCCAGAAGTCCGTCCACCGTGATAATTGATTGCCAGCAATATGTTTAGCGATAATGGCAACAGAATTTGTATCCACCACAATTTCCTTAAAAAGCTGATCATCATCCAATTGTGCTATTGTTTTGTCACCCAACTGCTTGTAATACGTAAACTGTCTGTGTATGCTGGTTAAATAGTCTTGGATGTAATTGCTGCTCTTAGTCATTCGAATGAATCATTTTAAATGCGCTACCGATATGTTTTGTAATGTCTGACGCGATTAATGCATCTACACCAATCTTTGATGCGGCTAAATCTCCTGCTAGTCCGTGGAGGTAAACACCCATTAAGCAGGCTTCAAGACTTGTATATGCTTGAGCCAATAAGCCGGTAATCAATCCGGTTAACACATCACCACTGCCACCGGTGGCCATGCCTGGGTTTCCTGTCGAATTGAAGTAAATACTATTGTCAGGGGCCACAATAGTGGTGTGGGCCCCTTTTATTACAACATAGCACATATTGTTTTTGCAAAAGAGCTTTACTCGATCCAGTTTGTCTTCATCGTTTTTCCACTCACCGATGAGCCGTTCTAACTCTTTTGGATGCGGTGTAAGAATACTATCGTTTGGTATAGAGCGTATCCATGCTTTATTCTTAGAAAGAATATTTAGTGCGTCTGCGTCAATCACCATGGGGTTTTGCTCATGATGAATCAGGTTCTTCAAAAACAATGCTGTTTCATCGTGGGTGCCGATACCCGGGCCAATACCAATGGTATAATGTGTGTTTTCAAATTGTCCAGCAAGGCTGTCTTCTGATCCAGTTGTCGTTACCATGGCCTCAGGAACGGTACTTTGTAATATTGGATAACCAACCTGTGGTACATGGGCGGTTACCAAACCTACACCTGATCTTAAACACGATTTGGTGGCTAAAATGGCAGCGCCAATCTTTCCCTTTGATCCAGCAATGATTAACGCATGTCCGAATTGTCCTTTATGCCCAAATTTTGGTCTTGGCTTATAGATGGATTGAATAAACGTTGCATCCACATAACTATAATCTGAGTTTTGGGTTTTGATAAACTCAGTATCTAAACCAATTGGAACAATGGTGAAGGATTTGACGTATTGTTTGTTGTCGGGTAGGAGT
>JBLHOC010000166.1:0-6500 GCA_047620825.1 Bacteroidia bacterium
CCACTGAGGCCATCAAAACCCGCCGTCGCACATCGCCGATTATTTTTGGCCTCCCGCGCTTCGCATAGTCCCAGGTGTAAACTACGATTTGATGTTAGACTAGGGCAGGCCTGACAGAAATGCGGGCCGGCAGAGAGGTGAACTGGAGTAGGTCATTCAGAGAGTTCTGACGATAGGAGAACACGAAGAATCTGTTGAATTTAGACGATTTAATCGATGAGTCCACTGATAGCAGATTACTGTCGAAGTCTTTTTGTTTACTTTTTTCGTGAGCTCAGTCGACCGAAAAAAAAGACATTATAATTAAACACGAATGCTTCGTTATAATGTCTCTTATAAAAAAATGGTGTTTAACGGAAACCTTAGGAATCGTACTTAGACCAATTAATTTTGGTCATGAATCGCTCTTCCAAGCAAGTCCAAGTCGATTGATTTCTCCAAGATCCTCTAGCGTAAGCAAATCTTGCTTTTTCCCAGCTATTGTAACGGTCGTGATTGTACTTTAAATAATGGATGCCAACAACTAAATAATTGTAACGGCTTTTACCACCAGTTAAGTCCAACCTCTGGTACCAGTAATCAAATGTTTCGTCAATTACTTGCAAATCACCAAAATCAGTTCCACCAGATAGAGAACGAATACATCTCCAACCAGTTTCATTTTGTCCAATTTCTCTTACCAATTTGTTAGGTACACCGATAGATAGGCAAATTGAGTCGGAGATTTCCAGAATGGTTTTCTCCTCGATTTTAGGTATTTCTGAATTTTTTTCAGAAATACTTTTGTTTTTGTTTACGGTCGTGTTATTTTTACCACCGTAAGGAGCAAAAGCCAATAGGCCAATCACTCCAATAAATATTAAATACTTCTTCATAGGTCCCTTTTTAAATTGTTTAAATTAATTGGGTTCTCTCTCTCGAAATAAAGTGCGAAGGTCGTACTCTTTTTGTATTTAATCCTTTTTACCTCTCCAACTTCTACCAATGTTATGCACAAATGCGCTGAAAGTGTTGTGAATGCTGGATTTTTGAGTTTATTTTTATTTGATAGAGGGGGCAATAAGCCCTTGAATTCACTGAATTTGAGTGCTATTTAACCCTTGAATAGGCTCAAATTAGCCATGGAAACGTCAGCTTTTATGTGTTGACGAAGATTTTGCTTCCAATTCTGACCATGGTTGCACCCTTTTTTAAGGCAATTTTGTAGTCACTGCTCATACCCATAGACAACTCCTTAAAAAGACTTGGATTTGGCATATGTGATTTTAGTTTTTCGAAGACTTCTATCGTTTTTTTAAATTCACTTTCGATTTGAACCACATCCTCAGTTAAAGTCGCCATTGACATGATACCACAAAACTGAATATTTGGAAAGTCGTTCAATGTACCTGAACCAGTCAATTCTACTAATTTACTGGGATCAAACCCAAATTTAGAATCTTCTGTTGCCACATGAATTTGTAACAACATACGACTCATAATACCTGCTTTTGCAGATTCTTTTTGGATTTCCTTGATCAGTTTAAGGCTGTCGACTGAATGTATTAAGGATACCTTACTTATAACAGATTTTACTTTATTCGTTTGCAGGTGGCCAATAAGGTGCCATTCAATATCTTTAGGCAAGGCTTCAACCTTGCTTAATAATTCTTGGACTCTGTTTTCGGCGAAAATTCGTTGACCAGTTTCGTACAGCTCGTTTAATTCATGTAATGTGCGATACTTTGATACGGCAACTAATACAGTTTCACCGAGTTCTTCTTTAATTCGATTGATATTCTGTTGTATCATTGTATGCTAAATAATAAGGAAGGTTTTAGAGCTCAAAATTACACTGATGTTTAAACTAAATCGATATGTGCAAGGGATAATTGTTTTAGTCATACTAAGTATGGTAGGAATGAGCTGCACGCCTCAGTTTGCGCATGTTCCAACCGATGTTATTGGTCCTGAGGAATTTACTGAAATCATAATTGATATCCGATTGGCTGAAGCACAGCAAAAGATATATAGACAAAAGGGTGTATACGACAATCAATTGATCGATAGCTCTTATCAAATGATTTATTATCTAAGAGACGTAACAGCAGAAGATGTAGAGCGTAGCTATGACTTTTATAAAGCGCATCCGAATTGGATGGAAAAAATATCTGCTGACGTCATTGAGAAACTGAATCAAATGGAAGAATGAATTTTCCGATTGACATAGAAGACAAACTCGGTTTTACAGATATAAGAAACCTAATTGCATCCAGTTGTCTTAGTACTGGGGGAAAAGACATTGTTTCGAAACTCAAGTTTTCGAGTAATTTTAAAGTCGTAGATATTTGGTTAGGCCAAACTGGAGAGTATCAATCTCTGATGTCTCGAGGACTTATACCTTCAATAACTGAAATAGATGTTCGCCCCAATCTTGAAAAACTCGGGGAGAAACACACCATCTTAAATACAAGTGAGCTGATTGACATCCGATTGCTTTGTACGGAAGTGGCGAGTTTAGTTGATTTCTTCAGCACGAAACAAACATCTCACCCATTTTTATTTGCGCTGGTAAAGGATTTAACGGATCCATCAGACCTAATAGAACAGATTTCAACCGCATTTGATGAGTTTGGAGAATGGAAACGTAATGCCAGCGGTAAACTGTCGAAATTGTTGGATGAAATAGATGCCAACCAAAAGGAGGCTTACAGTATAATCAAAAGAATATACAATCAAGCCTCAGAAAAAAAGTGGACGGCCGAAACGGAAGTAACCGTTAAGGATGGCCGATTGGTGATTCCCATTTATGCAGAGCACAAACGCAAGGTGAAGGGAATCATGCACGACGAATCTGGTGGAGGTAAAATTCTATACATAGAACCTATTGAGGTGTTAGAAGCTTCAAATAAGCAAAAGGAATTAGAATTAGATCGCGACCGAGAAATGTTACGCATTCTAAAAGAGCTCACCAAACATACCAAGTTGCACTTATCTGATTTGAAATTGTTTGCACAGCAAATGGCCATATTTGATTTCATTCGGGCGAAAGCTAGGTTGGCGATTAAACTCAATGCTAATCTACCTGTCGTTTCTAAATCAGCAGATTGTACGATTAAGGAGATGTATCATCCGTTACTGGTTTTAACAAATCAACCTCGGAAGAAAAAAACTGTCCCAATGGACATTGTGTTAACAGACGAACAGCGCTTAATTGTAATTAGTGGACCAAATGCTGGGGGTAAATCAGTGACCATCAAAACACTAGCGTTAAATCAGTATATGCTGCAATGCGGCGTGTTGCCCTGTGCTGATCCATCGTCTGAGTTTGGTTTTTACAAACAAATATTCGTAGATATCGGTGATAATCAATCTATTGAAAATGATTTAAGCTCATACAGTAGCCATTTGACCGCGATGAAATACTTTTTGGAAAAAGCATCACCAATGACGTTGTTAATCATTGACGAAATTGGTAGCGGAACAGATCCAAATTTCGGTGGAGCAATGGCCGAAGCCGTCTTAACACATCTAAATAAAAAGAAACCAAGAGGTGCGGTTACCACGCATTTTGGAAACGTGAAGAGTTTAGCTAAGAGTGAACCAGGATTAGTCAATGCGTCAATGTTGTACGATACGGAGCATCTAAGGCCCATGTATAAGTTTGAAATTGGAAAGCCTGGAAGTTCTTTTGCTTTAGAAGTGGCACAAAACATTGGACTACCTGATTACATCATTAAACAAGCACGAAAACGTTCAAATATCAAACAACAACGTACGGATGAATTATTGGCTACGTTGGAAAATGAGCGTAATCAAATTCGGGACCGTTTACAAGGCATTCAAGAAACAGAGGAACACTTAGGCAAACTGAAGGAAGATTATCAGCAATTGAAGACTGGAATAGCAGCCAGTAAACTTGAGATAATTTCGGACGCAAAGCAAAAGGCTTTGAATTTGATAGGCGACGCGAATGCCGAAATAGAGCGAACCATTAAATCGATAAAAGAAAGTGGGGCAGAGAAGTCAACAACAAAACGTGCCCGAACGAGTTTGGAACAAAAGAGAGAAAAACTCTCAGGAAAGACAAAAGAAGTTGAAGCTGAAGTTGAAGAAGAAGTAAAAGTTGAAAAGAAGCTGCCAATAATAGTCGGTACTCAGGTGAAAATACCAAATTCAAGCAGTGTGGGAGAGGTGATTCAACTGCGCAAGCATAAGGCCGTTGTGGTTGCAGGGATAATAAAATCTACGTACGAGATTAAAGATCTAGTACCTGTAAAAAAACAGAAAAAGCAGGGTGAGTCTAAAGTTGCTGTTGGTTTTTTGAAAAGGCAACAAGATTTTTCTATGGAAATGGACGTCAGGGGGATGCGGGCTAATGAGGCCTTGAAAGAAATTGAACGCTGGATTGATGACGCCATGATTATCGGAGCCAATAATTTAAGATTGATTCATGGCAAAGGAGATGGAATTTTAAAGAAGATCATTAGAGACTACTATCATAACAAATCATATGTCAAACGTATTTCATATGAAGACGTACGCATGGGGGGAGAAGGAGTAAGCTTAATAGAGTTGTCGTGAAGGATATATATAGCGTAGGGGATAGGAAGGTGTTTTCAAGAGTTGTGACGGAGGCTGACAAAGCGGAATTCGAATCAGGTGTCGTCCATCCTTTTTATTCAACATTTGCCTTAGGAAGAGACGTCGAATGGGCAGGACGCTTGTTTGTGTTGGATATGTTGGAAGATGACGAAGAAGGCATTGGTACATTTTTGAATGTGAAACACGTTTCGCCAGCGTTGGTGGCACAAACAGTAGAAATTGAAGCCATCATTCTTGAAAAAAAAGGTACAAAAATGTCTTGTTTTTTTGAGGTGAAAGTGGGAGATAGGCTTATTGCAACAGGCTCTACTGGACAAATGATATTGAAGAAGACTCAGGTTCTGGAAATTGAGAAAAAAGCACGATGAGCAAAAAACAGAAAGAAGTACGGATTAAGAATAGAAAGGCAACTTTTGAGTATGCGATCGAGATAGAGATGGAAGCCGGGTTAGTCTTAACCGGACCCGAGGTTAAATCTGTGCGAGAGGGTAAAGCTTCAATATCTGAAGCCTATTGTTTTTTAACTAATACGGGCATAAAAATTAAAGGCATGCACATCGCGGAATTCAAGAATGCTGGATATGTAGAGCAAATTCCAACACGGGAGCGAACGTTATTGCTAAATAAAAACGAACTTAAAAAATTAACCCTAAAAATGAAGGACCAGGGTTATACGATTGTCCCAATGGAGCTATTTTTTGCTGCAAGTGGGTACGCGAAACTTAGAATTGGATTAGGTCGTGGTAAGAAGAACTACGACAAACGACAAGATATTAAGTCGAAGGATGTACAAAGGGAGATTGATAGATTTGGGTAGTTGGGTTGTTGGGGAGTTGGGATGTTGGGATGTTAGGTTGTTGGGTGGTTAGGGAGTTGGGAGACAACATTATTTAACAAGGAGATAATTCAAATAATCTCTATTGATTCTTGCTACTGTTGCACATGCGCAATTTTAGAGATCTTAAGATTTGGAAAGAATCCATTATTTATACGATTGAATTGTATAGTGTTCTTGAAGAACTACCAAAATCAGAACGGTATGGTTTATATAGTCAGATGACCAGGGCATCTGTATCGATTCCGTCTAACATTGCAGAGGGATGTCGTGGGTCGGTTAAAGAGCTTAAACAATATTTGAATATTGCATTGGGTTCTTCATTCGAACTGGAATCTCAATTAATTATTGTGGAGCGTACTAACATGCTAGAATCTAGTATATGTCAAGATTTGATTATCAGATTAAACAGTTTGCAAAAGCAAATCAATGCTTACCGTACTTATATTTCATCATTGTAGCAGGTACATAGGAGATTAACTATTTTTCACCTAACCACCTAACCACCTAACCACCTAACCACCTAACCACCTAACCACCTAACCACCCAACGCCCTAACGCACTTTAGTGCGCCCCAACACTCCAACACTCCATTTTCCCAGAACTAAACCAGGATCCCAATTCATTTTAGACCATTGGTAAGCATTTAAAGCAATTTCGAGGTGTTTGGTAGGATGATTGTGAACTTCAACGATAGCCTCTCCAAAGGCTTGTGGATCACTATGAGGAACGGTTATAATGTTAGTGCCATCAACAAATAATTCTTGAATATCAGAAGTCGGAGTAGCAATAACAGCAATACCAGCTGCTATATATTCCGCCAATTTTGAAGGAAATCCATAATGGGCGTAATCATTGTTCTTTCGAAGTGCTATCAGAACGCTGCAGGATTGCAGGTGCCCATGTATATCTGTGTTTGAAACATTTTCGATGCATATGACATTAGGACGACGTCTTAGGTAAGCCCTTCTCTTAGGCAGTTTGCCTATAAGTTTTAGTTGGGCTCCAGGGATGTGTTTAAGTGCATATTCAAAACCGTTTAGTAGAGTGTCGATATCATCTTTATCTCCAAAACTCCCT
>JBLHOC010000167.1:0-6476 GCA_047620825.1 Bacteroidia bacterium
CCAAGGTTCTTAGCCTTAATGTAGTCTATCGCTGATTGAACAGCTTTCGGTACTTCTAATCCATTTAGGAAGTCGGAATTGATACACTTACCTGCTTTAGCATCAAACGATTCTTCTTGAACGTTTGTTGATTCATTTTCAATTACTTGAACAATAGGTAGTTTGAATTTCTTCGCAAAGGCATGATCTCTAGAATCGTGAGCTGGCACTGCCATAATTGCCCCAGTTCCATATCCACCTAAAACATAATCTGCAATCCAGATAGGTACAAGTTCTCCAGTAAATGGATGGATGCAATAGGAGCCCGTAAAAACGCCTGTTACATTTTTAACTTCGCTCATTCGTTCTCTCTCCGAACGATTTTTAGCCCATTGCACATAAGCATGCGCCTTATCACTTTTAGCTGGAATGATTAAATCATCAACCCATTCATGCTCAGGGGCAACAACCATAAAAGTGGCTCCAAAAACGGTGTCTGGTCGAGTTGTAAATATTTCAAGGGAACGATTGTCTTTGTCCTCGTTGATTTTGAAATGAATGGACGCGCCTTCGCTTCTTCCAATCCAATTTCGTTGAATTTCTTTAATGGAGTCACTCCAATCGATGGTGTCTAAACCATCCAACAAACGTTGTGCATATGCCGTGATTCTTAAAAACCACTGGCGCATTGGTTTCTTGATTACGGGATAACCACCTCGCTCAGATAAACCATCTTTTACTTCTTCGTTAGCCAATACGGTACCCAACTCTTCACACCAATTTACCGTAGTTACTTGGATGAAAGCGAGTCTGTATTGTTGCAGAATGTCTTCTTTCTCTCTGCCGTTGTATTGCAACCACTCCTCTGCGATAAACTGTTCTACTTCACCTCCAGCGTGATTTACATTGATGTTACCTTCGTTTTCAAAAATGGCAATTAGATTGTCAACGTGCTCAGCGCGGTGCGTATTTTCATTATACCAATGATTGAATAGCTGTTTGAAAACCCATTGGGTCCATTTGTAATAGGATGGGTCACAAGTTCTAACCTCACGAGACCAGTCGTAGGAAAAACCAATTCTATCCATCTGCTGGCGGTAACGCGAAATGTTTTCTGACGTTGTATCCGCAGGATGTTTTCCAGTTTGAATGGCATATTGCTCTGCAGGTAAACCGAAAGCGTCGTATCCCATTGGGTGTAGGACGTTAAATCCTTTTTGTCTTTTAAATCGACTAATAATGTCAGAGGCAATGTATCCAAGTGGATGCCCAACATGTAGTCCAGCGCCAGACGGGTATGGGAACATATCTAAGACGTAATAAGCCGGCTTATTAGATTGGTTTTCAACGCGGTACAATTTTCTTTCGCGCCAATTTTGTTGCCACTTGTGCTCAATAAATCGGTGGTTGTAATGTGCTTCAGACATGCTTGTTTTTATGCAATAAACGAAGCAACGAAGATAAGAACATTAAATAATTAACGAGGTGCAATCAACAATTAACAACGCCGTGGTATTAAAACTTTTAAATTGAAAGGTTAAAGGTGAAACCTCAGGTTATCGCCAAGACCCTTCAATTAAAAATGAACCATTAAAATCTATTATTTCTCTACGTCAAAACCATAGTCCGCCTTAATTTCTTCTGGCGTTTTGATTATGAATTTCATTTGCATTTTAATACGCTCTGTTGGTCGATTGGTTTGTGTATTAATTCTTGGTTGTGTAACAATCGTTTCAGCTGCAGTTACACCTTGTATTACGCGACCAAAAACGGTGTATTCATAGTTCAAATTTTTGGTTCCAGCTTCGCTAACAACAATGTAAAACTGTGAGCCACTTGAAGCCTTTTGGGGATTGGACGCGCCGCCAATACGTGCAGCAGCAACCGCTCCTAATATGTGTGTGTATTTTGATGTATTTATTTCTGCGGGTACCGTGTAGCCTGGGCCTCCTGTGCCATCGTTACTTCGGTCAGCGTCTTTGCTTAAAGGGTCTCCACCTTGAATCATGAAATTTGGGATAATTCTATGGAATTCAGTTTCATTGTAAAAACCTTGTCCAACCAACTTGTGGAAATTGGCTCTGTGCAGCGGTGTCCCTTTATACATGTACATGATCATGGTTCCATAATCTGTGGTTAATTCAACCAAAGTGTCTTTACCGTCGTTTGTTGTGGTACCAGTATTATCAGTCGGCGTTGTTGCTTCATCTTTACAAGAAAAGAGACATACAACAACAGCAGTTAAAACAATTAATCCCTTAAATTTCATGTGAGCAAGATAGATATATTTAATGCTTCATCGTAAAGCTACATCAATTTCGGATTGAATGACTCAAATGTCTAAAGTAATCTGTATTCTTCCATTAGGGTTTACCAACCCTACAACCCGGTTTTCATTCTTTTTTTGAAAAAGAACGTAACAAGAAAAACATAAAAATAATAATGCCCTTCGTTTTGGTGCGCTCAATCCCTCCTCCTCACCTTGGCCACCCGCGGCTTCGCATCTTTGCTGAATATTTTGGCATTACCATTGAGCGAAGTTCTGATGGAAATACAAACACTTCAATCAGCACAAGTGCGAGCTGGCATCAATGCGAAGCGAGCGCAGGCCCGACAGAAATGCGGGTCGGCGTAGGGGTGAATTGAGGAAGCCTTAGTAAATGAATGATTTTTTACTAAGTACGTCATTCAGAGAATGCGACGTAAGGAGAATGCGAAGAATCTGTCGATTTGAGGTGAAGAATCAAAGAGAGTAGTGGAAGCATGTTTCTGTCAAAGGCTTTTTGTTTACTTTTTGGCCTTCAAAAAGGAAAATCGGGTTATAGGGCTGATAAGCCCTAAGCAACAAGATCTTGTCATTAGGTTTGACCAAAACACTCAGAAGTCTAACTTTATTAGTGGGTCTATTAAATCGAAGAAGCATTAAATATTTTATGTAATTCGGTTTTATAAATTATTCAACCACCACCGGCCACTCTAAAAAGAATGTGGTGCCAACACTTACTTCAGATTCGAACCAAATGCGGCCATTGGCAGCTTCTAACATTTTACGTGTTATCGCTAATCCTAGACCCATCCCGCTGTTTTTAGTACTAAAATTAGGTACAAATATTTTGGACTTATCCTTGGGATCAATGCCTTTCCCGTTATCTGTTATTTGAACCAATACTTTCTTCGACTCAACAGTCATCACTACTTTTATCAAGCCTTTGCGATCAGGAGATATGGATTGGATGGCATTTTTAATCACATTATTGAAAATCCTGCCGAGTTGTTCTTTGTCCGCATGCACCTGTACATTGGGCAAGTCGTCGGCATATTGAAAGACTACATTCTCGCTTTTTTCAAATAAGGTAATGGTATTGGTAAGGCTACTCGTTAAGTTACAATCTTCGAAATTATTGACCGGCATTTGAGCGAAAGACGAAAATTCTGTCGCTAGTTTCGATAAACTGTCGATCTGCTCAATCAACACTGTCGTCACTCTTTTAAATGTTTCTTCAAGTCGATCATTGTTGTCACCCCAAGCCCGTTGTAAATGTTGAATATTGAGCTTCATCGGCGTTAATGGATTCTTTATTTCATGCGCTACTTGTCGAGCCATTTCTTTCCAAGCGCCTTCACGCTCACTCTCACTTAACTTGGACGCACTTTCCCCAAGTTGGATCACCATTTTGTTGTACTGCTTCACCAATCGCCCAATCTCATCGTTACGCTTCCATTCAATCAATTCGTTGGTGCTTAGTCCAGTTTTAGACATTTTATCTCGAATGATTTGTAGCGGTTTACTTATTCTCTGAGACACGACATAAGCCAAGGTAATGGCTACCAATATCAGGAATAAATACAGGTTTACGAACGTCACTGTGTACGACGAAATTTCAGTGTTCAATTCCTTTTGACGTGAGTAATACGGTAGATTTAAATAGGCAACAACCTGTCGTTTGTCATTTATCAGTGGTAGGTAAGCAGATGTAAATTTTAGATTTCTAATTTTTTCAGAATGCAGTAACTGAGATGTGTTTTTTTCTTGAAAAACGCGAATGGCTTCGGGATTCATCAATGGCGCAATAAGACCTTTTTGGTACATATCTTCAATACTCGAGGCCAACAACTTCCCTGAACTATCGAACAAGTTGGCGTCTATTTTATAAATATCTCCTATTTCATTTACAATGAGTTGTCTTGATTCTGGGTCTAACAGTTTTTTCGAAAAGTCAACTTCGTTTTGTAGCTGGTTTGCGACTTCACGAATTTTGTACATGAGTTCGTTTTCCGACCGATTTTGGTCATTGATTTCAATGAACTGAATGGTGACGTATATTGAAACTAATAATCCAGCGAAAACAAGCAGCACCATAGCGAGTCGAATACGAGTACTCAAGTAAACCTGCTCTATGCCTAAATTGTTAAGTTGTTGTTGACGCTTGAACTTAAACTCTTTGTATGTGGAAGTGTTACCCCATTGCTTGATGAGCCGTTCTCTCACAAAGAGCATAACAACCCAAAGGATTCCAAACGCAATGAAACTTAGAATGAAAAAGATGAATGCAAAACTGAAGGTACTAATTGTCCGTTTGAGTTGATTCCCCGGGTGACTTAGCACAACAATGGCCTGTTCTTGATGGCTTATAAAATGATTATAACCAGAAGAGGAGAATAAGGAATGATTGGGTCTGAAATGTGAAGAATCGTAATGTAAATTGTATGGATAAGTGCCTTTTTGGTTCAGCAACTTATCGTCACTATACAACGCATAGGAGTAGTCGTCAATGTCAAACAATCGACTGTCTTTTTTACGGCTAATGAGTTGCGGATACTCATACGAACTTTGAATGAATTTAGGCTCCAGCAAAATAAAGACAGAACCATAATGGCCCATTAAATCGCAGTTTTCAAACTTGGCTAAATACCCGTTGAATATCCGATCACTTTTAACTTGATAAAAATGATTACTTAATGTTTGGAAGGATTTGAAATTATAGATCTCATCCAAATCTGTATAGTTGTATAATGTACTGGAGTTGATGTTGTTTCCAGTGGCATCAAAACTTAGGACCAGCATGTTATACCGATCGAGATAGCCAGAAAAATATAACCGTCTTAATTTCAATTCGAACTGTTCCTTTTTTTGACTAAACGCCTCAAAATCTTCAGGGACCAAAAACAACTGTGCTAATTTGTTTTCCATTTCCTGGAAAAGATATTCTGCCTGTAAATCTTTATTGGAGATGAGTTTAGACGCGTATAAATTCAAGTATTCAGCTTCCTTGTTTTCTTGAAATTGTTGGACAGAGGAGGCGTAAAAAAATGCAAAAATGAGGATGTATACGATGTATTTGTAGATGCCAATTTTACGGTTCACACGAAATGTAGCATAGAATAAAAACAGGGAGGATATCACTGTAAATGTGATCGCTGGCGTTAGTCCAGCAAAGCTCCTGTTCGCATCTATTCGTTGAAAAAGTATAAAAACGGTTGCTCCAATGAGAAGTGAAATCGCCAAATATTTGAAAGAACGATTTTGTTGTTTGATTTTTTTATAGATCGCCCCAGTGATCATGTACCAAAGCCAAAACAACATAGATATTACGCCAGCGGCTAAAACCGTATAAATTGTGATGGTGGACAGGTGTGTAACATCGAATGAGATGTTTGAATTTGCGATGAGACTACGCAACAAGGACCGAATCAAATCTGCGGAAAAGAAACCGAAAATTGCCGTTATAGTATATGTAATGTAAATCCACAAAGCTTTGTGAATACTAAAATATTTCAATACATGTACGAGGGCTAGTGTTGCCATTAAACCCGCAGTAACATGTAACGTTAAATCACCAAGAGATGGTAGCAAGTCTGAACTTGCATAGATCATCGGGTCAAATAGGTCCAGCTTTTCCAGGCCATGGCCCATAACCTGTTTGTAACTCAGAATTCGTGATAAGACTGCTATACTCCCAGAAACTATTGTCCCTAATATCCAATATCTAAAACTGAGAAAACAGGCAATTAAAAGCAAAGCAAACGCCCATAAGTATGTTTTTACAGATCCTACTTGATCTAAACTTCGACCGTAAAAACTTAGGTATGCGGAATCATTCAGAAGTCCATAGTCTGTCTCTTTTTCTTGAATTTCAAATTGTTGTGCATCTAAAGGGGGAATGTTGTTTTGATACCTAAACTGACCCGATTCTTCGCGGGTTAAACCGTAAGTTAAGATGGCTGTTTCGTCTGCAAAAGGGACAACCAAGTCCCAGCCAGTCGCGTGTTTTTGTAAGCCTGCTGTTTTGAGTCTAAACGCTGAAGAGTCTGGTAACCACTCATTTGTGGTCCAGTCAACCAATGTGCCACCTGCTTTTCTATAATACTGCCAACCCTGTTGGTTAATGTCTACAATGGATCCCGTATTTATAGTATCCTGAATGGATTTACCTTCTTTAATTAAATCATTTAAAAAGGTGTTCGTTAATGCTGTCCAATCTTGTTTTTGCGCTGAC
>JBLHOC010000168.1:0-6434 GCA_047620825.1 Bacteroidia bacterium
CTGGCGATAATAAATATCTTTTTAGGAGAAATAATGTCAGCCAGTTCAACTGCCAGCATACCTCCAATTGAAGTGCCGACCAGAATAAATGGTTCTGTGGTGTCTATCTGTTTGGATAGTAATGTAGCATAACACTTCATAGAAGCGCCTTCTTCTGGAACTGAATATTCGATGTGTTTGATACGGTAGTTGGAGTCAAATTGCATTCTGTCAAACAAATGATATGTACTTCCTAATCCAGGTAAAAAGTAAACCGTTGTAGCTTGAGTTTGGCTAAAAACCGACAGGCTAGAAAGGCATAAGGCAGATAAATAAATAAGATGTTTCATGTTACGGTTTAAGCATGAAACGCTGTGCAACCGGTTTTGTTACAACTTTTAACTTCAGTTCATTTTAAGTTTTATTGTCTGATGCTTGCTGCTTCAGCCATAAGATCGGTCAGCGCAGTTTGATCGGCTGTACTCATTTTATTGATTAAATTTTCTAATTCGTATGGATCTTTTTCAAGATTATATAACCTTCGATTACCGCTGTCAAACTCAATAAGTTTATAGCTTTTGTTCCTAATGGTATAGCCAGACTTATTGGCATTTGTATTGAGTACTTCTGAGTAATTGTACGCTCTATCTGTTGCACGCGAATTATCAAGTAGTCCAGCTATGCTATAGCTATCCTCATAAGTCGTTTTTGTATCTCCACAAAGTTCTGCAATAGTGGCGAACAAGTCGACCGAGCCAACAAGTGCTGATTCTCGTTCATTCATACGCGTAACACCGGTTCCTGAAACGATTAGTGGCGTGTGAATACCTCCCTCATACAAACTGCCCTTTGCCTGGGTTGATACATAAGGTGCCTGTATAACTTGACCGTGACTGCCATTGTCCCCAATAAAAATAATTACAGTGTTCTCCAGTTCATTTGCTGGAATTTGATCTAACAAACGACCGATTTCAAAGTCTAAACTCTCCATCATAGCCATAAAATAGGGTAGTGGATTCGCATCGATACTTGCTTGGTCTGTAGGTAAATTCCCCTGTGAGTGCATAGAGTCAGGTGGCAGATGAAAAGGTGTATGTGGCGCTGTATAAGCCAACCAGCAAAACCAAGGCTTGTCCTGTTCATTTATCCAGTCAATCGCTAAATTGGTAAACTTTGTAGTAACATATTCATCGGAGGTATTTGTTTGGCCATTCTCGGTGAAGGACCATGAATTATAATCACTAACAGCGCCGCCCAATAACCCGGCATAATAACCTACGCCCATTTGTGTAGGTCGTTGTGGTTCTTTTTTTGATAAATGCCATTTGCCTATTATGGAATGACTATAGTCATTACCAAGTGCACCAATATGTGCATGCAAGGTTTTTTCGTCTGCCGGTATTGTACCTGCATCATCAACATTCAAAACACCAGTACGGTATCCGTATCTACCGGTTAGCATCGACGCACGGGTCGGGGAACAAATGGGGTATGTCCAGAAGTTATCGAACGTGACACCATTGTCAATCATTTTTTGAAGATTTGGCATATTGGGTTTTGTCGCACCAATGGAGTAACCCGGACTTGCATCTATGCTCATGTCGTCCGCAATGATTAAGAGCACATTGGGGCTTGATGATATCGGTGGAATCCATTGACCATCAACAATATCATCTTTGCAGCCTACTAATAAAACTACAAGTAGTAACCCAATGTAAGAATTAGAATATTTCATGTATTTAATCTTGTTAATCAATATCAGCTAAGGGTTCTGCCAAAACTCGTTTCACACGTCCGACTTCCCCAGTTTCTAGTAACACCTTAATGCCATGCGGATGGTTGGAAGACTTGGTTAAAATACGTTCTACAAAACCATCAGTAAGCACACCAGAACGCTGGTTGTGCTTTTCCACGACTTCTACTTCGCTTCCAATTTCTATGTTTTTCCTAATTGTCCCGTCTGTCATTTCTTCCTTGTCTTTCTGCCAACGAATAAAGCGAAAAATGATTTCATCTATGTTCTTTGAGTTTAGTGATCCAAAATAGTTGTGTCTAACAAACAAGTCCGGATACTGCTGAAGCAAACAGTAAATAGGTAAAGTCGTATCCAAATACATTGAGTTAGACAGATCATAGTTCCCTGATATTCCATGCCAGACTGTGTCGTTGTTGTCATAAACAATCATACAGCTAAATGTCGCTCCAATGCCGTCACACATAAAATCGATCTCATTGGATGTTGGTAATACTTCTGGTTCCAATATTGCAATTGTATCCCCGTCGATTTTGAATGGATATTGGTGAAAGTCTAAGTTTTTTTTATAACTCGTTACTAGCGATTTTGCGATCTTAGGCGTAATACGTATTTCAAATTGCCTGACTTTCGTCATTGAATCATAATACTGAACTGCTTCTATAGTGTTCTCGTCGATGGGAATCGTATCATTTAATAGAAACGGACACCCATAATAAAACAGGGTGCATTTGTTGTTGGGTTGATTAATTTCAACTCTGTTATCATATGTGTAATGAACTCCAATTGAGTCAGTATGCTGAATTATTTCACCCTGATATGAGTACAACCACCCCAACTGTTTCTCAATTTGAAAGATTTAATGTTTTGGGCGAAGATTGAACTGCTTCCAATGACTATGGCAATGATGGATACTAATACTCTCATATGTATTAGACCTTTTAAATTGATATTACGTTGTCTACGCTTTTTTCTTAAGGGGTTACCACCCCTTTAACCTGGTTTTACTTTTTGGGACCAAAAAGTAAACAAAAATTCTTCAAAGAAATATGCTATCCACCCGCTCTGGTTAAGGCATGTAAAATCTAATAAAAGATTTCAGACTACGACTGAAAATGCAAGCACTTTTATTGATTTTCTAATGCCTCATGCATTCACCCCTTCGCCGGCCCGCATTTCTGCGGTTCCATTCCTCGCTTCGCATTGTCGCTTAATCCTGCACGATTCAATCCGACCTTTGAAGTTTTCTGTAGAAATCGAGAAAGGTTTTTGTGCGGTGGGCTTGCGTTAAGCAGTCAGGAAAGCGCAGCGGCTTTGAATGCGGGAAGAAAAAGATGCTCGTAGAGTTCAAAGAAAAATTCAGAAGTCTTGACTTTTTTTGTTTCGTTTTTTTATCAAGAAAAAAATGAAAATCGCTATAGGCTGATAAGCCTAAACACAGACCAAATGTAAAATGTAAAATTGAAAAGTACCTTTAGATATGAGCATTAAGGAATGATGACGTTTAAAACGACATCAATCATTAATCTTCAACACCGCCATAAACGCAGACTGCGGTATTTCAACATTACCCACCTGACGCATACGTTTTTTACCCTTTTTCTGTTTTTCTAAGAGTTTACGTTTACGTGAAATATCACCACCGTAACACTTTGCCGTTACGTCTTTACGCATCGCTTTGATGGTTTCTCTAGAGATTATCTTACTGCCAATACCTGCTTGGATGGCAATTTCAAATTGCTGCTTAGGAATAAGCTCTTTAAGCTTTAAGCAGATTTTCTTACCATATTCATGTGCCTTGTCGCGGTGAATAATGGCGGACAATGCATCTACTGGTTTAGCGTTGAGTAAAATGTCAAGCTTGATCAGTTGTGATTGACGGTACCCAATTGGGTGGTAGTCGAAACTAGCGTACCCACGTGATATAGATTTTAATTTGTCATAAAAGTCGAACACCACTTCTGCCATTGGCATTTCAAAGGTTAACTCAACTCGACTTGTTGTGAGATACACCTGATTTTTTAGATGACCACGTTTTTCTAAACACAATCCCATGATGGCTCCCACATAATCACCTGCGGTAATGATTTGTGCATTGATATAAGGCTCTTCCACGTAGTCTAAATGACTGCCTTCTGGAAGATCTGTAGGGTTGTTTACAATATTCTGCTCACCTTTTTTATTAAAGGCATGGTAGGATACGTTTGGAACTGTTGTGATAACGGTCATCCCGAATTCACGCTCCAATCGCTCCTGGATAATCTCCATATGAAGCATGCCCAAGAAACCACATCGGAAACCAAAACCCAATGCTGCCGATGATTCAGGTTCAAATACCAACGACGCATCGTTGAGTTGAAGCTTCCCCATCGCATCCCTTAATTCTTCGAAGTCTTCTGTGTCAACTGGGTAAATTCCAGCAAAAACCATTGGCTTAACATCCTCAAACCCCATTACGGCAGTCTGTGTTGGACGATCAACTTTCGTAATCGTATCCCCAACTTTTACTTCTTTCGCTTCTTTAATTCCGGAAATAATATATCCAACATTTCCTGTTTCTACTAGATCACGCGGTTCTTGTGATAGCTTTAGAATACCAATTTCATCGGCATGGTATTGTTTACTTGTATTGATAAATTTCACATGATCACCTTTGCGAATTTCACCATCAATTACTTTATAGTAAGCGATGATACCGCGGAATGAATTAAAAACGGAATCAAATATCAGTGCTTTTAATGGCGCTGTTGGGTCACCTTGTGGCGGTGGCACTCTATCTAGGATGGCTTTTAATATGGCCTCTACACCAAGTCCTGTTTTGCCACTGGCAGGGATGATATCATCACGGTCGCATAAGATCAACTCTTCAATTTGGTCCTTTACTTCCTCAGGCATTGCTCCAGGCAAGTCCATCTTGTTTAAGATTGGGATAATGACCAACCCATGATCCAAAGCCAAATATAAATTGGAAATGGTTTGTGCTTGAATGCCTTGTGCCGCATCAACAATGAGCAGTGCACCTTCACATGCCGCAATAGACCTAGAAACCTCATATGAAAAATCAACGTGACCAGGCGTATCAATAAGGTTTAACGTATAGTCAACACCTTCGTACTCATGTTTCATTTGGATGGCGTGAGACTTAATGGTAATACCACGCTCGCGCTCTAAATCCATGTCATCCAAGACTTGTGCCTTTAAGTCTCTGTCTGAAACCGTTTTGGTTTCCTGCAACAGCCTGTCAGCCAAGGTTGATTTACCGTGGTCGATATGGGCTATGATGCAAAAGTTTCGGATGTTTTTCATGCGGCGGCAAAGATATTATTTAAGTTGAAGTTGGTATACTATCTATTTGGGAATAATATTTTATCGTGACAACTTTTTTGTATCCAATGCAAAAATATAATCACTAAAATTGCAGCATGTATGAATTCCACGGGGATATGCAGCGATATCACGACATGACACGTAAGGTAACAGAGCAATTTGTTATCCCGTTTGTGTCTCAATCGTTGGATATGTCCAAGTCTTTAAACGTATTGGAAATTGGAAGTGGAGAAGCTGGTGTGCTCAGTGCTTTTACGAAAAGCGGGCATCACTGTGTTGGAATAGAATTGAGTCCAGAGAGTGTTATACGCGCAGAAAACTTAATGAAAGATGAAGTTGCTTCAGGAGCCATTAGGTTTGTAGCGGAGAATATTTACGACATCAATCCTGAAGATTTTCAACCTAAATTCGACTTGATTATTCTGAAAGATGTGATTGAACACATCCATGATCAAGAAAAGATTATGGTTCGTCTCAAGGCATTTTTGGCTCCAGGTGGTGTAATCTTTTTTGGATTCCCACCTTGGTATATGCCTTATGGTGGACATCAACAAGGGGCAAAGTCTAAATTTGGAAGTAAATTACCCTTCTACCATATCTTGCCAACCTTTCTATATAAATGGATGCTCAAACTTTTTGGAGAGTCTGAACACATGATAGAAGGATTGCTAGAAATAAAGGAGACTGGTATTTCCATTGAACGATTTGAACGCATTACGAAATCAGCGGGGTTCAAGATCGACCAATCTACATTTTATCTGTTCAACCCAATCTACAAATACAAGTTTGGTGTAAAACCCAGAAAGCAACTAGGTCTCATTAACTATATACCATTTCTTAGAAATTTTGTAACTACCTGTGCTTATTATACGGTTAGGGTAAAGTAGGTTGTTGGGACTGGGCTGTTGGGACGCTTCGCTTTTGGCGTTTTAGGTAATTCAGTCTATGCATGGCAATCCTGCATTTTTTTAGTCTATTCTCTTTTTACTAATCTCTCACCACATAAGCCGCTCTAATGCCTGAAAGTCAATTTTTAATGATTAATGTTTAGTTTTTAATGTAGGTCTATTATCTCTGTTCTATTTTCTTTTCTCTCATATATGTTAAACCCTAACTCCTAATGGCTAATTCCTAATCCCTTGTGGCTAATGCCTGAAAGTCAATTTTTAATGATTAATGTTTAGTTTTTAATGTAGGTCTATTATCTCTGTTCTATTTTCTTTTCTCTCATATGTTAATCCCTAACTCCTAATGGCTAATCCCTAGTGGCTAATGCCTGAAAGTCAATTTTTAATGATTAATGTTTAGTTTTAATGTAGGTCTATTATCTCTGTTCTATTTTCTTTTCTCTCATATGTTAATCCCTAACTCCTAA
>JBLHOC010000169.1:0-6419 GCA_047620825.1 Bacteroidia bacterium
GTATTAGAGCTGTATGGAATGACGGAATCTGCAGTAGTAAGCAGCAGTTTCGATGACAATCAGAAAAATACGGCAAATTACTGTATCGGTAAACCTCACAAAAACACTAAGTTTTACGTTTTAAGTGCAAATCTTCAGCTCCAACCTATTGGGGTTCCTGGGGAATTGTATATTGGAGGTCAGTCGCTTGCTAAAGGATATATTAATAATGTAAACGAGACTGATAAACGCTTTATTGACAATCCTTTTGTAGAGTCTGGCAAACTATACAGAACGGGTGACAGAGTTCTTCAACTGGACGACGGTAATTACGAATTTTTGGGGCGGATGGATAACCAAGTCAGTTTACGTGGAGTGCGCTTGGAACTAGGTGAAATTGAGTCAATAGCGACTGAAATTGACGGAGTGAAACAAGCAATAGCGATAGTTATGGAATTTGCCAAAGATGAGCCATCACTTGTTCTCTATTATACTATTGAAGACACCATCGAGATAAACAATTGCTTAAAGGAAAATATTAGAATTCGATTAGCACAGCTATTACCAGATCATATGCTGCCATCAGTATTAGAGGTCCTCAACGAATTTCCACTTAACCCAAACGGGAAGGTTAACCGGAAAGTCTTGCCACCTCCGAAGTTTTCTAAGTCACATGTTGAGCCGCAGAATGATCTAGAACAACGATTATTGGAAATTTGGAAAACGATCTTAGGACATAAATATATTTGTGTTGAAGCAAATTTTTTTGAAGTTGGTGGGCATTCATTATTGGCCACAAGGCTTATAGTAAGTGTCCGCGAAGAATTCGATATCTCTCTTCCTTTGGCTGAATTATTTGAATCCCCTACTATCCGTGAATGTTCACTTGCTATAGAGAAAGCCCTTACTGACAAGTATTCAAAGGACATTTTGGGAGACGTTAGTAAATTAGATGGTGATTTGTCAGAAGAAATTCTGATTTAATCATCACCGCAAACAAATTAACAATTAATACGGAAGTACTGATGGATAAAGATTGGACAGAAAAAAAGGTTTCAATGGTAACCTTATTGTACCGATATTCGCCAACAGGGTTGATAATTGCAATAACATTAGGAGCAATTGCGGGGGCCATGTATAGCCTAATTATTCCCTTCGCAATTCACGGCATACAAGTAGAAGGAAACCTGGCTAGTGAAAGTAGCTCTATTGGACCCTTTTCGCTGTTTTCTGGCATGGATCATGGATTAGTGTTTTTTACACTCGTAGTGTGTATTTTGCTGGCAAAAGCAAGTTCTGTCATTTGGGTTAATAATATTGCCAAATCGGCCACCGCGGAGCTAAAAATATCCGTGGTAAAAAAAATTAACAAGATGAGAATTGACAATGTAGAACAAATTGGATTTGCGAAATTACTAACTATATTAACTGATGATATCAATCACTTCGCTTCAGCAGCAGTCGCTATCCCCATGATAGTTGTGTCAAGTGTGACCATAATGGGTATGCTTGGATACTTGGCTTTACTCAATACTTCCGTGTTTTTTGTTGTTTCAATAGCCATTGTCATGGGAGTAATTATGTTTCAATTTCCCATGTCATTTGCACAACGTTTGTATAATAAATCTCGCGTTCTAAAAGATGAAATTCAGGAAGGTATACGAGGCTTGGTGTTCGGAGCATTTGAACTCAAGTTAAGCGAAGAAAAGTCTAGGCGATTTATTCAAGAAGAAATATGTATTCCCCAGAAAAGCTCGGTTCGGTCGGAGAAAATTGGGGATGCAGTTATTCACTTAGCAGGCACATCCAGCGATCTATTGTCATTTTTCATAATTGGTTTAGTGGTATTTGTTCTCCCAAATTATTTACATCTTCCAACCACTGATTATTATGGTATCGTCATGGCTCTGCTTTATATAGCAGGTCCTGTAGCCCATATATTGGGTTTACTTCAACAAATCCAAATGGGGCACGTTGCCTTAAGACAGATTCAGGGGATTGATCAATACAAGGAAGAGCAGCTTGCCAGTCAAATTGAAATTAAAACAAATTGGCAAAAATATCGGGTTGAAAATGTGCAGTATCAGTATGAGGTGGAAGATCTAAACCGTGCATTCTCGCTTTCTTCAATTAGTATGACATTTGAAAAAGGACAGATTAATTTTATTGTTGGAGGAAATGGTTCAGGAAAATCTACTTTTAGCAAACTTCTCTCTCTGCACTATAGAACGACCGACGGCAAAGTGTATTTTGATGAGCAACAAGTAAATGACACTAACATTGTGCATGCGCGAAACAGAATTTCTGTCATTTATTCGGATTACTATTTGTTCGAAAAGTTGTACCAACCGATTTCAACAGCAAAAATTGAGGAAGTAGATTATTATCTTAAAGCGCTGGACCTGCATGGCAAAACAAAATTCATCGATGGAAAATTTACTACAATTAGGTTGTCTGATGGGCAACGTCGCAGATTGGCTTTACTTGTCGCTCTCATAGAAGACAAGGAAATTTACATCTTTGATGAATGGGCTGCTGATCAAGACCCTGAATTCAAAGGTGTATTTTACAATAAAATTCTTCCAAAAATGAAAAGTCAAAACAAGTTAGTTATCGTTATTACTCATGATGATCGATATTTCAAATGTGCTGATCGGATTATATACATGGAAGACGGGAACGTTGTTAGTGTCGAATACACAAGTACCGATAGTGTGGGTAAGAGCCTCCATACCCTCGCATTAGAAAGGGCTAAGTCGCTCATTGACTAAGTCGCATTAATGTAAATCGGTTCGAGCCCCATGATTTGAGGGATTTCTTTTTGATTGACGAAATTTTTGGTTATTAAACACATATGAGATTTTTAGAATTTTTGCAGTATTGCAAGAAAAAAAATATTAAATTAATGCTTGAAAACGAACAGCTGAGAGTCAGCGCACCTCCAAACATATTGGATCCAGATACTGTAACGCTGATTAGGCAATTTAAACCTGACGTAATAGCAAAATTAAAAGAGGACTCAAGCGCTCATGCAATGCTATCTGATGACTTCCCCCGGATTGTTCCTATCCATCGAACAAATGAAATGTTGGCGTCTTTTGGACAGGAACAGCTTTGGTTTACATCCAAGTTAAATGAGATCGGAACAGCATTTCATTTTTCAAGAGTTCTGGAGTTTAGAGGAGATTTGAATGTCTCAGCGTTAAGGACCAGCTTTTCCATTCTCTTAGAACGACATGAAAGCCTAAGAACAATTGTTAAGGAAACCAATATAGGGCTTGTTCAGCAGGTCCTAGATTCAGAAAAATTCGAATTTATTTTTGAAGATCTGATAGAGGCAAAAGAAACAACAAAACTAGAAAAGTCTAAGCGACTACAAGAGAAATTATTTAATCAATCTTTTGATCTCAATTTGGATTTCCCAATTAAGTTGCATCTACTCCGGCTTGAGAATAATTACTCCCAGCTTATTCTCGTCTTACATCACATTGTTTCTGACGGCTGGTCTATGGGGATCTTGGTTCATGAAATTTGTGCACTATATAACCAAATAGTGAACGGAGAAAAACCACACCTAAAGTTACTGCCTATACAATATGGGGATTTTTCCGATTGGCAACGTAAGTTTGATAAGGCTGGTGGCTTTAAAAATTCCAAGCGCTTCTGGCAAGACTATTTACAGGGCTCACCAGAACTGCATAGTTTGCCTTTAGCCAAAGTTCGCCCCTTAAAGCAGACTTTTACTGCTCAAAGTCTTAGTACTAAAATCGACAAACAAACTAGTAAACACATTAAAAAATGTGCCATGAAATCTTCTGCGACTTTGTTTATGGTCCTTGAGAGTCTCTTTGCTATTCTGGTCAGTCGATATAGTGCATGCAATGATTTGATTATAGGTACGCCTATCGCTAATCGTGAAGATAGTGAAATTGAGAGTTTAATTGGATACTTCGTCAATCTGATCCCGCTGCGACATGAGTTGGACCACAGCCAAACGTTTTTGCAATACTTGACTGTCACAAAGAAAAACATTGTGTCGACTTTGGGTCATCAATCATTTCCGTTTAGTCAAATAATTCAATCAACAGTAAAGCTGCGTAATCAGAGTTACAATCCGCTTATACAGATAGTATTCGTGTTGCAAAACAACGAAGTGGAAGATATTTCACTTCATGGTTTGAAGTGTCAGTTGAATGCCCCAGAAGTGAAAAACACAATATTTGATTTACAATTGGAAGCTACCGAGGTGGATGAGGGTATAGAACTATGCTGGATCTATAATTCGGAGCTATTTGAAAACGCAAATATTAAACTTATGGCAAGGCACTTTGAGCAGCTAATTACCAACGTGTTAGAACAACCAGATTTGCCATTGGGAGAGATGGAGTTACTCAACGAGAGTGAACGCAGACAGCAGTTGTACGATTGGAATACGTCCATTCCCATCACTACTAATCGAAAGTGTATTCATGAACTTTTTGAATTACAGGTTTTAAAGTCACCTGACAACGTTGCGCTACTCTTCGAAAATAAACATATTACCTATTTTGACCTGAATGCTCGTGCAAATCGCCTAGCACGCCATTTGAAAAAGCTCGGGGTAAAATCTGACACACTTGTTGGTTTATACGTTGATCGTTCTTTTGACATGATTACAAGTATCCTCGCTGTCTTGAAAACTGGCGGGGCATATGTGCCTTTTGACCCTGATTCTCCTGAGTTTCGTTCGGAATACATGTTAAGAGATGCACAAATAGATATTGTCATAACTCAAGCTGAACATGTCACTAAATTTACTGGCTCTGACAGGCATTTGCTTGTGCTCGATTCCAGAAGTTTAGAGCAATGCCTGACCGAAGAATCATCAGGCAACCTACCAATTTCTTATACGGGTGCAACCCCTAATCATTTGGCATATGTCATTTTTACCTCTGGCAGCGCAGGAAAGCCAAAAGGTGTGATGGTGACACATCAAAATGTTACCCGTTTGTTTGATGCAACGCGGACGGAATTCGGATTTGGTCCTTCTGATGTTTGGACGTTATTTCACTCGTATGCTTTTGACTTCTCAGTTTGGGAAATTTGGGGTGCTTTATTACAGGGCGGAAAATTAGTGATCGTGCCCTTCGACACAACACGTTCATCCTCTGATTTTTATCAACTAGTTGTACAACAGAATGTCACCGTATTAAACCAAACACCTAGTGCATTTCAGTCGTTTGCTAGTATTGATGAAAAGTGGCGTAAGCCATTATCACTGCGATATGTTATTTTCGGAGGAGAGGACTTAAATGTAATTACGCTTAAAAGTTGGTTAGAAGAAAGAGGGGAGGAATCACCCAAATTAGTGAATATGTATGGGATTACTGAAACAACGGTACATGTAACTTACCGCAGAATCCGCTATTCTGATCTCGTCAGAAAATCTAGCGCAAGCCCAATTGGTCGTGCTATATCGGATCTATCCGTTTATTTGCTGACGCCTAGCTCAAAGTTGTCTCCTATTAGTGTTGTTGGAGAAATCTACGTAGCAGGAGATGGCGTAGCTCGTGGTTATCTTAACCAAGATCGGCTTACTCAAGATAAGTTTGTAAAAAGTCCATTCAATCAACAAAGGCTTTACAAAACCGGTGATTTGGCTCGTTGGACTATAGATGGACAACTGGAGTATATAGGGCGCATCGATAATCAAGTTAAGATAAGAGGGTTCCGAATTGAGCTAGGTGAAATTGAATACGCATTAAACGGGCTGGATATTGTAGAAAATGCCACTGTGATGGAAAAGAGCACAGATTCGCTAACAGGAGATAGACAGTTAGTTGCATACATTGTTTCACATAGGGCGAAAAAGTTTGAACAGGAAGCAATTGTAAACTCCTCGCTACGATATGAGTTTATTGATTTGATTCGGCAAGAACTTAGTAAATTGTTACCACATTATATGGTGCCGACAACCTACGTGGTGCTTAGTGAGTTCCCTTTAACAAAAAATGGTAAGATTAACCGAAAAGCGCTTCCTGAGCCTGATATCACTCAGCAACAAAAAACCTTTATAGCACCTAGTAATATTTTGGAAGAACAGTTGTGTTTACTTTGGCAGAAACTTCTGGGAATTGAACAGCTAGGGATTACAGATAATTTTTTTGAGTTGGGCGGCCATTCGTTGCTCGCGACGAGATTGATATCAAGTATTAATCAGCAGTTTAATGTTGATTTACCATTGAAGTCATTGTTTGATTGTCAAACGATAGAAACATTGGCTTTGATTATTACAGGGTTGACTCAGGTAAGTAAAGAATCGCGATTATACAAAGTTGGTCGTAACGACAAGTTATCACTTTCATTTTCTCAGCAACGATTGTGGTTACTGGATAAAATCAACGGCAGCAGTACACACTACAATATGCCAGGCGGGCTAAGGTTATCTGGTCAGCTTGACC
>JBLHOC010000170.1:0-6403 GCA_047620825.1 Bacteroidia bacterium
TTGCTTTATGGCCTTATGGATTAAATCATCAATAGAGTCGAAATTCTTTTTGATGGTGTCGTTCTTAATCGCATAAAGCTTCTTTTCCGCATCATCAAGTAGAGCAAAGGCATCGGAAGTATCTTCAAACGCATCTCTACCAATTTGACCTGAAATTCTAATTAACTCTCGTTGAATATATTTCTGAAGTAATATTTTAGAGTGATACTCAATATTGGCAGACGATGCTACCTTATTGGTAAGTTGTGTAATATAATAAGCGCCTCCAGCAGCTTCTAACTGTGCTGATTTTCGGAGCTCTTCCGTCACCGTCAATAAATCTACAGGCTCTCCTTCATCAAAAAGGCGCTTAATGGCACCAAATATTATTTGATGTGAATCATGATAGAATACTTCTGTGATTAAGACATCCAACACCCGCACTGGTGCATCTTTTTCAAGAAGCATGGCACCCAAAACCGCTTCCTCTAAAGGCAGCGCTTGAGGTGGCTTTCTTCCCAATTTCCCTTCTTCTGAAAGAAGTAATCCTTTTCTTTCAACTCTCCTCTGCGGATCCTTATTTATATCCATTAAATCATTACTAATTCGACCCAACGAATTTAGACTATTTCGATTTGCGTTCTCATTCGTTTTCACTTAAATAAAGGTCTTAATTATCCTGATGTTGAAAAAACATGAATAACTTGAACAAAAATTCTTAATCGACTGATATACGATTAGTTTAATCCACAAAAAACACAAAGACAGGCAAATTGACATGGTTTTTAGTTGATATATTCTGTCACAATTGTCAGTATATCCAATTTACTAGTCATAATTGTCAGGCGTGGATGCATCTCTCAATGTCGCACACAATTTGGAATTATATTTGTTACTTGTACAGTCTACGTTAGATAAAATATGGAAGCTAAGTTTTCACCAAGAGTAAAAGAGGTCATTCAGTTTAGCCGTGAAGAAGCAATACGGTTAGGTCATGGATATATAGGTACCGAGCATTTGTTGTTAGGAATCATTCGTGAAGGAGAAGGAAAAGCACTTGTCCACTTAAAAGCAATGGGTATAGATTTTCTTCGTTTGAAGAAATCAGTCGAAGATAGTATCCGAGATACTGCATCTAAAAACACCAATTTAGGCAACATACCGCTGACCAAGCAAGCAGAGAAAGCACTTAAAATCACCTACTTAGAAGCTAAAATATTCAAAGCAGATATTATTGGCACTGAGCATTTACTGTTATCCATTCTTCGTGAAGAAGATAACATTGCAAGCTCTATGTTAAATCAATATGGTGTGGACTATGATGTTTTTAAAGGTGCTATAGAAAACAATAACCCTGAAATAAAAGCTGAAATGTCAACAGATTCGCCTGAAGATTTTTATAAAGAAGAAAAGAAGTCAGCTGATGCCAAGCGCATAAAGGGCAAATCAAAGACGCCCGTACTTGACAATTTTGGAAGAGACTTAACCAAACTAGCAGAACAAGATAAACTTGACCCAATAGTCGGTCGCGAAAAAGAAATTGAGCGAGTAAGCCAAATCTTAAGCCGTAGAAAAAAGAATAATCCTGTTTTAATTGGTGAACCCGGTGTAGGTAAAACTGCCATAGCAGAAGGTCTTGCCGTTAGAATTGTTCAACGAAAAGTATCAAGAGTATTGTTCAATAAGCGTGTTGTAACGTTAGATTTAGCATCTCTTGTTGCTGGCACAAAATATAGAGGCCAGTTTGAAGAGCGGATGAAAGCTGTTATGAATGAATTAGAAAAGTCTAAAGATGTCATTCTGTTCATTGATGAAATACATACAATCGTTGGAGCAGGTGGTGCATCAGGTAGTTTAGATGCCTCCAATATGTTTAAACCTGCATTAGCTCGAGGCGAAGTACAATGTGTAGGCGCAACAACGTTGGATGAATACCGTCAGTATATTGAAAAAGACGGGGCGTTAGAAAGACGATTCCAATCTGTTATGGTGGAACCAACTACTCCAGATGAAACCATCCAGATATTAAGAAATATCAAATCCAAATATGAAGACCACCACGCTGTAACATATTCAGATGAAGCGATAGAAGCTTCTGTACGTATGAGTGTAAGGTATATCACAGATAGATTTTTACCGGATAAAGCGATTGACGTTTTAGATGAGGTAGGCGCACGTGTTCACTTATCAAACATTCACGTACCTCAAGAAATTCTGGATTTAGAAGAAAAAATAGAACAAATAAAAGAAGAGAAGAATAAAGTTGTTAAAAGTCAGCGTTACGAGGAAGCAGCTAAACTTCGAGATAAAGAAAAGACGTTGCTTGAGCAACTTGATATCGCCAAAGCAACTTGGGAAGAAGACACCAAAATGCAGCGATACAGTGTAACTGAAGAAGATGTTGCAGAAGTTGTTGCGATGATTACAGGAGTGCCTACCAAAAGAATTGCGAAAAGCGAAGGCAATCGTTTGTTATCTATGGCTGCCGACTTAAGGAAGTCCGTTATTGGTCAGGATACAGCAATTGAAAAACTTACTAAAGCGATACAACGAACTCGAGCAGGATTAAAAGATCCAAATAAACCGATAGGGTCATTTATATTCTTAGGTCCTACAGGTGTTGGAAAAACAGAAATGGCCAAAGTATTGGCACATTACTTATTCGACAACAGGGATGCCATGATCCGAATCGACATGAGTGAATATATGGAGAAGTTTGCTGTCAGTCGTTTGGTTGGTGCCCCTCCAGGTTACGTTGGATACGAAGAAGGTGGATTATTAACTGAGAAAGTTAGACGTAAACCTTACTCTGTAATACTCTTTGACGAAATTGAAAAAGCGCACCCAGACATCTTTAACATGATGCTTCAGATTTTGGATGAAGGTTTTCTGACAGATTCCTTAGGGCGCAGAATTGATTTTAGAAATACCATAATCATAATGACTTCGAACATTGGTTCAAGACAATTAAAAGATTTCGGTACTGGTGTAGGTTATTCTACTTCAACTAAAATTGATGCCATTACCAAAGAATCAAAAGGTGTGATTGAAAACGCATTGAAAAAATTCTTTTCACCTGAGTTCTTAAATAGAATTGATGATGTAGTGGTATTCAATAATCTTGATAAAGAGCACATTGCTAAAATACTTGAAATCAATGTAATAAAGCTATTAGAACGAATTGAGTCTGTTGGTTTTCAAATCAAATTGTCTAAAGCTGCAAAAGAGTTCTTAGCTGAAAAAGGTTTTGATAAAGACTTTGGTGCTAGACCTCTAAATAGAGCCATTCAAAAATATTTGGAAGATCCTTTAGCTGAGGAAATATTGAAACAAGAAATTCAAGATGGTGACATCGTTAAAGTGGATTTAGACAAAGCTAAAGACGCATTAAAATTCACCTATCCAAGTAATAGTAAGACAACTACTAAGAAATAACAGACTATTAAATTTTATAAAAAGGGATTCAATTTGAATCCCTTTTTGTGTTTTATATGACATTTGTTGACCAACGAGGGGGTCTTTTATCTATATATTTGTCTCTCACGCATTAAATGATTCACCGTATAAGCAGTCTGTTGGCACAATCTATTTGCTTATTAACATTGGCTCTAGGTAGTTGTATTCCTTTATTTGCCCAACCCCAGTATTTCTTAACCTCAAATAGCGCCGGTAGTACTTCTATCCCGCTCAACAGTAGTTACAACAAAACACAATGGATTTACGGACCAGATCAGTTTCACGATAAAGGTATAAGTTCAAGAAAGTCAGCACCATATGGAAACGTCCGTCGAATTTATTTTAAACTTGGCGATAATGTAAACACCAACAATGCCTATACAGATTTTACAATTAAACTAAGCCAGGATGTTGGCACCGACACATCTTGGAGCAATAACGCGTGGAATACAACGCTTCAACCTGTTTTTTATAAAAAAGAGTTTTCAATACAGGCTACTAAAAAAACATGGGTCGCTTTTGACTTACCCCACACATTTGTTTATGACCCTACTAAGTCGATCGCTGTAGAGATATCTGTGTCATCTGGTACTGGCTTACAGTTACATCCACATTATAGCGGGGCAAGTAATGCAAAATGGGGCCAAACAGACGGGAATACCGGTCTCGGAACAAGTGATTATACGGTAAATATTGGTTTTGACTTTGAGGATTGGAGACCCAATAATGCAGGTATACGCCAATTGGTACGCCCCCCAGTTTTTTGTGCAGGTCGTCAGGATCTAAAGGTGGAGCTGGTTAATAACGGTAGCAATCCCATTGACAGCGTCATTATTAATTGGTCCTTAAAAGGGGCACCCACAAAATCGTTCTGGTATGCATCAAGAATTGACACATTTGGTAGCACCGCTGGCAATTCTAAAATTATTACCGTTGGGGTAGACACGTTTACCAAAGGGCAAATTAAAAGACTTATCGTATGGACTGAATTACCAAACAATACCGTCGATTCATTCAACGGGGATGATACCTTAATAAGAGATTTAATGCCAGGCCTAAATGGGAACTACTCCATTGGTGATACGTCTGCAGATTACAGCACTTTTGAAGCACTGTCGCTAGAACTAAATCAATATGGGGTCTGTGGACCTGTAAATGTTCGTATTGATTCTGGTCAGTATTCTGGAAGACTCGTATTGGGTAAAATTCGAGGTACAAACGCGACAAATAGCATTGTTATAGCAGGTAAGGATGTATTACAATGCACCCTGCAAAACGACGCATCCTCCTCCTTAAATCAACAAACAATCTTGTTGAACGGCACAAGTCATGTTACGATTAAAAATCTATCCATCACTGCATTAGATAGCCAATTTGGTGTTGGAATACAGTTATTAAACTGTAAAAATATATGGTTAGACAGTTGCAACATAAACCTGTTACTAGGGACTAGCAGTAATAAATTGATTGGTATAGCTGGCACAGGAGCGCTCTACGATGTGGAAGAAATTGGTTATGCCGGTGACTCTAATTATTTCTCGAACAACACAATTATAGGAGGTTCAACGTCTATTGCATACTCGGGAAATGATTCTTTACTGATTGCAAGTGGCGCTAGGTTTGTTCATAACCAATTCCTTAGGTTTAAGAAAGAAGGAATGAAACTTAGGTACTTAAGTGATGTAACAGTTAATCAAAATGAAATTGTAGGACTTGAGGATTCTTTAAGTAAAGGCATATCTATTGAGTATACGACGCATTTAAAAGCAAATAGAAATCGAATCCAACATGTGCGTCAAGGATTGTTAATTAACGACCTGACGAAATCAACCGACACAGCGGCCTCAGTGTTCAGCAATAATATTATTGTAGCCAATTGGATCGCTGCATTGATGTTGGACGTAAATAACATGAATGTTTACCACAACAGTTTTCAGTCAAACGGCCCTTACACAATGTTATTGGAAAATCCTGATTCATGTAATATCCTCAATAATATATTTTACAATTTGGCTGGCAAAAATGTGTTTTATGTCAATGACAGTAATGGGTTAAAAACCTCAAACAGGCTCGATTACAATAATTACTATACAACAGCAACAAATAATGCTGTCAAGTATAAAACAGTGCAATTGAAGACAGTAAGCGATTGGTTTAAGAGTGATACTACTTTGAATAAAAAGGCATTCAGCGTGGTTCCTGGGTTTGTTTCTAAAACGGATTTACATATTGACTCGATTGGCGATCTATCAGGAATAAATGTTGGGATAACAAGAGACTATGACAATGATACTAGGTGTAGTATGTTCCCAACACTTGGAGCTGATCAGTTTACGCCAGGGGTTGTTGCTGATACATTACAACCCAAGTTCGTCTGTAACACTGGATGTTTAACATACGACCTCCCTCCCCGACCAGGATATAATAACTCTAGTTATAATGTTGATTGGATTATTGATTCAATTCAGATACAAACACGTTCTGGTTATAAAAGTAATAACTGGTCCTATTCGGCACCTACAAGTCGTAACGCATCAATTAGCTTTTGCCCTGACTCAACTGAAATAGACAGTGCTTTTGAATTGTTTTTAGTTTTTAGAGACCTAACTGGCCAACATTGTTTTCACACTTTCGCTTCTTACATTCTTGTTGGTGCATCACCTAATGCATCCTTTTCTGTCAAAAGAAGTGAATTGTGCCTAGGTGACTCAGTAGAAATATCAAGTGCAATAAAACACGGAGCAAGAGATTCCATTTTGTATTTGCTCGGAGATGGTCAAAAACGTGTATGGCATTCGTTTAATTATTTATACGATGATCCTGGATGGTATACCATAACTAAATTTAATCGTTCTTTTGGATGTATCGACTCTTCTAAACTCACTGTTTCTGTTGGAACCATAAAAGGTATTAGGATGGCAGAGAGCCACCCGTTCAGAGGGTTTTTTCAAAAAGGTGTGGCTAAAAA
>JBLHOC010000171.1:0-6380 GCA_047620825.1 Bacteroidia bacterium
ACTCAGCATTTGAATTTGAGTCCTGTTTTGTTTTTGTTGAAAATGCATTGCCTGCACAAGATAACACAACCAATTGGCTATTTATTAAGTGCTTTTGCACATCATGTGGTTATTGCACAGTCTGACGGTCTCGGCTATGCCCAGTGCGGCTTGTTTAGTTTGAGTTTCATGAGGAAGCTAAGTTACAATATCCACGTATTTATTCGTGAATTGGTGTTTATATAATTGAGCACACAGGGCAGGTGTTGGGTAGAGCCTGTGCTGGCACCTGACAGTTTTTCATACCACTGGGACGTATCCGTTTTCTTTTATATCATCCAAATTATCGTTTGGTTTTGAAACTATTTCCCACTGCATTATAAAATCAGGGCTATTAATTATTTTACCTGATATAACTTCTCGATACTGAGCATTTTTATTAGCTTTCTCAATGGATTCTTTGTCATATGGCATTTGAAAGATTGTCTTATCATCCCTTATGAATTTGAGTAACCCAGAATCTGTCAATTCAATTACTAGTCCATGAGTTTGGTACTGATCAATAACTTCTCCCGATTTGTCGACGAATGTTAGCCCAATGATGAAACACTTGCCTTTCAGATACCCTTTCAATTGCTCCCAAGTCATACTATTCGTCTTTTGTTGGTGTCTACCAGGGGTTTGTGTGCGAAGCACTTGGCACGTCAAAGCAGTTTGCCTTCGGTTTACCGTAATTTTATTAATAGCTCTAAATTTTATTTTAGCTAATTCCTGCCTTATGATGCAAATATTTTTTTGTCCATGGGACTTATACTTGATGTATTACTTCTAATTCTTTGTCTATGAATTTTAGTCCACACGATTTAGGCAATTTGAGAAAGTCACTAAATACAAATACTTCTTTACCCTTATAATTTCTTGCTGTTTTTCTGCTGACAAATCTCCTACCGGATTGCCAGTTGCTTTAATAAAGAGCATAAATTCTTTCATAATACTTATTTCGAATTCTTAAATCATTTCTTCTTGAATATTTCGCATTTCAACAAAAGTGTCGCTTTCATTGAGAAGCTAATTTACAACATGACGACGGGTTTGACAACTGGCACGTGTTATAGATCCGTGCCGATCTAACAATGAAACTGTTATTGCTTTATGATTCGCTCCATGTAGTTCTCAATCCTAAAATAATATACCCCTTTTGATAAGTTAGACATATCTATAGTTTCGCTTTCGACTGCTAACCATTTTATAAAAACCATTTGTCCGCTCACATTATACATGTATAGGTTAGTCGGTGTACTAACATGATTTACCATTTTTATATGTAACAGGCTAGTTGTTGGATTGGGATAAATAGAGAATCCATTTTTAGCACTATGTCCGGCAGAAATTGATACGGTATTTCCAAAAATATTTTGATAGTTTTCTGCGTAATCGCTGGAACAACTTGCAGCGGCATCCCAATTCACGCTCCATGTCATCATACCTCTTAACCTTGGATAACCACTTGCGTTGCTTAAAGCATAGGAACCAGGTTGCGGTCCTGCACCACGCAAATATTCAATCGCCGCTTTTACTGTTGCGGTATCTGTAAACCCACCACCAGCGGCCTTCGAGCAAGCTGGAAGTCCTACTGCAACTTTGCTTGCTGGTAATCCTGTAAACATTCCACCAGCCGTATTATAACCTTTTATGACGGCCTCACACATGGCAACAATAAAATCGGCAGTGCCTTGTTTGTAAATTTTACCATCGATGCCAAACATGGAACCACTGTTGTAAAGTTGCACATGAAGAATTTCAAGTGAATCTCTTAGTGCATCAATTACTGGCAAATAGGCACCCCATATGCCAGCGTAGGCAGATTGTCCGCCCTGGACAAACGCGGTTTCTGGTGCCATTGTCAAGATTAACCGATGATTATTGGTGGCATAATAATTTGACATTATTTGTTTAATCGCGTATATGAGATTAATAATTGGTTGGTCGACTGGGGAAGCAATGGTCCCTCCACTAACAGCAAGTGAACTACCTTCTAGGTCTATATCAATCCCATCAAAGCCATAAGTATCAATGATGTTTGTCATTGATACAATAAAAGTATCTCTCTCCTTCTGATTGCCCAATGAAATGGAAGCTGTAGCACCACCAATGCTGATGATGACTTTTCTACCTTGTGTTTGCAGCGTTTGTATTTGTGAGATGAAAGTCGCTTTTGAAACTTGATCAGGAATAAATTCCATTTTGTAATCCGTTCCGAACTGTGGTACTGCGAAAGCAACATCAATTACGTTGTAACGCGAATCAACTTGATCAAGCTGTATGTACGGTGCGCTGGCATCGTTCCAATTATGAAAATAACCGATCAAGGCCGGATTTGGCACTTGTGCATTTGACAGAACAGGAAGGATAGAAAGGAAAAAAGCAAAAAAGCAAAAATAATTATGAAACTGCGTTGTCTTGATATGCTCATTTCTTGTAATATAGTTAAAGAAACTAAAGTCGTCATGAGATGCCGCGCTCTAATTCGTGCATGAGCCAATTTGGTTTGAGTGTTGATTTCTTTGTTTCATTGAACTTTAGAATAGCAATGTCCCCGCTATGGCTTTATCAATGTCATGTAAAATACTGTTAGCGTTGATCTTATCATATTCTGAATGTTTTTCTAAGAAGTCTCTTAATGTTCGTTTGGCAATTACCCTCAAGACGCAATCCTTTAAACAAAGATTGATAAAGTCACAGTAATGGGAACATTTTACTTTTCGAGTTATCTTGGGCTAAGCATAATACGGCATGTTTAGCAGAGCCTTCAAGTCAACATAAAACGAAACACAGCGTTTCAGTATGTAAGCCTACCCCATTGACTGTAGTAATTATGCTCGAAAGACAAAATACTTAAACAAAAAACGGTCTGAGTATCCACCCAAACCGCTATTATTTACATTGCTGTCTCTGTTTTAGATTCTGTCCGCATTGAACGCTAAGTCACCCTTATCGACACTAGATTACGAATTATCTGTGTTGTTACTTGACAATGCGGCCAAGGCTAAATCGTAATTCGGCTCTTCACTCGTTTCAGACACTTGTTCTGTATAAATAACTTTACCATCTATATTAATTACTACAATACATCTTGAATTTAAACCGGCGAAAACGCCATCTATGACCTGCAAACCATAGTCTTTACCGAATTGGCCCGTATTAAAATCAGAAAGCATCACTACATTTTCAATACCTTCCGCTCCGCAAAATCTTCTTTGGGCAAAAGGCAAATCTCTTGAAATACACAAGACAGTCGTGTCTGTTACATCTGACGCCATTTTATTGAAGTTGCGAACAGATGTAGCGCAAGTACTTGTGTCTATGCTCGGAAAAATATTTAAGACCAAATTCTTCCCTTTAAAGTCGCCCAGTGTTTTTACTGATAAATCAATGCCTATCAATTTAAAGTCTTGAGCCGTGCTTCCAATTTCCGGTAAATTACCGCTGGTATGTATTTCGTTTCCTCCTAATGTGATTATTGCCATTTTGTTTTTTTGTTTATTTACTGACTCTCGTTTGTATGTATTCAAGGTATTAATTACTACGTGAGATTACTAATTTCTTAGCCCATCTTTATCACTATTTTACCTTTTGCCCTACCTGATGCAAGGTGTAAGAATGCATCAATACTATCAGAGAACGGATAAACTTTATCAATGATAGGTTTAATTTTTTCATCTTCAACTAGTGATTTAATCTCGTTTAAATGTGCCCCATTCGGGTGCATAAAAATAAATTTGTAAGACGCCTCTTTAGCGTTCATAACCTTAGCTAGTTCTTCCGGCAATTTGTAGTCAGTCATCCCAAACATTTTAGCGCTCTCTTCATCTAAAGGACCAATAACACTAACGACCTTTCCACCTAGTTTGATTACCTCAAAAGCTTCTAAGGTGTAGTTCCCCCCAAGTGTATCAAATACAATATCTGCGTCTTTTACAATGGTTTTATAGTCCTCCGTTTTGTAATCAATAACTCGGTCTGCACCAAGTTCTTTAACCCACTTTACATTGTCCGTACTTGTAGTCGTATAAACATAAGCTCCTTTAGCCTTGGCATACTGAATCGCCAAACTACCTACACCACCAGATCCAGCGTGAATAAGCACTTTGTCATTTTCCTTTATTCCAACATTGTCTAACGATTGCAAAGCCGTAAGTCCTGCCAACGGTATACCAGCCGCCTCTTCAAAAGAAATGTTTCTAGGTTTTTTTGATACTGCATTACCGGTTATAGAGACATACTCTGCCAGGGTACCCATTTGCTCCTGTGGCACTCTAGAATAAATTTGGTCTCCAATTTCAAAATCGCTTACTTCATCTCCTTTTTCCACCACAATACCACTCACGTCATAAGCCATCGTACTTGGAAATGGAATTGGAATCATGGTCTGTAAGTTACCTAAGACTATACTCTTATCTATTGGATTAATGGCAGCAGCCTTAACCTCGATAAGTACCTCAGTTGCTTGTACAGTTGGTTTGCTAATTTCATTAAAGGCCAAACTATCTTGAATTTCGCCGTATTTCATTAATTGTAATGCTCTCATATTTGTATCTACTAATTTGTTGCTAATTGTTAATACAAAAGTAGAACACGGCATTAGGGCAAAAGTTGACCTATGGTAAGAAATTTATTATTTTGCTTTTTCAACTCTAATTCGGCTCAAGCTTTCTTGGGTGATACCTAAGTAAGATGCTATATGATAATTTCGAGTATACTGATCTATATCGGGGTATTGCTCTAAAAACAAATCGTACCGCTCTGAAGCAGTCAATTGTAATTGATTCAGAATCCGTTTATGTAAACTAACCACATGACGCTCTAAAATATGCCTCTGAAAAGGCTCATATTCAGGGAACCGGGTAAGCATTTCGTCAAGCGATGTAGCATTAAATTCAATTACGCTTGATTCCTTAAGACATTCTACAGTTAGCGTTGCGGATTCATTATTGTGAATAGCGATATAATCACTTATCCACCAGCCTCTTATGGCAAATTGCAGGGTGTGCTCTTTCCCATTATTGTCTATACAGTAAGACCTTAAGCAACCATCAGTCGCAAAATATACGTTGTTTACAGTTTGACCTTGACGGATTAAAATTGATCCTTTAGGAATGACTTTTCTTCTTGAAATAGACTTAAGGTATGCCTCTGCTTCTGAGCTTAAACGGATTTTACTTTTTATTCTTTTGACTAATTCCTCCAAATCGTTATGGTAATGATTAAATAATTACAACGGCTCAAATAAGTCGTCGTTTAAATGTGGCTTATCCCTTATTGGAAATAGTTAATGGATTTAATCCATTGTATATAGCATTATTTAACGCGGTTGTTTTAAAATCTTCGGGCGGTTTCACACCATCGATCCCGTTATCGATGAGGAATTTCAAAATGGGTTTAATCTGGCTGGCGTAAATTTCAACATTCGCCAGTCTATCGGAATCATCCCCAAAAGAAGGCCAAGAATAAGAACTAACAGAAGTTCTTATTTGTCTGGGTGTAAGTTGATATTCATTTGGCACATACGCATTATCTATAAAAGCTTTGTGATCTCTATGGAAAATTGGTCGACTATAATCTTGGTCTTTTCCGGTTGGGATGCCTTGAATTCCTTTTACGACATGGCTTTCTCCAGATACATCATATTTGTCTGCCGAAACATCACAAATCACAGCATCTTGAGGTAAGATTTCTAATTGTTCTTTATCAATGATGTGAAGGTGGTTTTTCCCTTCAGGACGATATGTTGCATCTACCAGAATGTCCGCATTAGGCAAAATGTACTTATTCATAAATTCTTTATCGCCGGTTTCTCTAAAACCAAGCGCAACTACCGCAATTTTGCAATTGCCGCTTTCTACCAATTCCTGACGTAATCCAGTATAGCGGAAGTTTGCTAACGCATTGATGGCATTTGCCCCAACTTTTCCAGTACCCATTACAAAGGCCTTAATATGCTCTCTGTAAGGTGAAAACCATTTGTCTTCTCCCCACGACTCTTTCAAGGCACTGAGGGCCGCTTTGACGGCATTAAAACTTGTTGACCTCAAGTCTTCTACCATTCTTCGTTTGGTAGCAGCATCCGTTAATTCATCCAAAGAAATCGTGTGAATTTTTCGATCAAAGAATAGTTTATTTCTGACATCATGCGTGTTATAATGTAGGAATGCCAATAACGTTTGACCTGCTTTCATCATATCAATTTCTCTTGCCGAGGGTGCTGTGATGCAAACGATGTAATCAGCTTGTGAAAAGACGTCAAACTTGGGTTTAAAGAAAACATTTTCAACCTGATAATCGGATTGTGTAAATCCAACATCCTCGCCATATCCATCCTCTAAATACAAAAGGACTTTGTT
>JBLHOC010000172.1:0-6343 GCA_047620825.1 Bacteroidia bacterium
GATCTGCCCCTCTTGCCGGAGGGTTTGGCATCCCAGTCCATCTCGGGGTCGAACCAGATCGTCAGTGACCCGCGGCGCTTCAAAGCCTCATTGTAGGCAGCCCAGTTCGTGGTCTTGTAGGTCGGTGATGTCGGTTTACTCGTGACCGCCAGCTACCACACTGGATTCACGACATGAAACCCTCAACCGATTTGTGCAACAAAGCCTTCGGTCGCAACAAAGCTATATTGGGAGAACGACAAAAAGATCAAAAACACACAACCCAACATCGCCGCTTGCAACATCAAAAACAAACGGCATAATAAATCACACAAACGAACCTAAACTTCCATTTTTCAAACCAGCCTGATGTCCTATTTTATATGACGATAGACACTGCATGGAAAGTTTGTATGGCTGATATTTTTGTACTCCCACATTTAAAACAAGAAGACAAACATTCAAAGGTTTTTTGCGGGATTTCTTGCTGAAAACTTAACAGACTTTATCAAGACGATGGGAAATATAAAATGACAAATGAAGTTAAATCTGGAGTAGTTCTGGCCGGTGGCTCCGGATCACGTCTTTCACCAACAACTAACGCGATCTCCAAACACCTGATCCCTATTTATGATAAGCCACTCATATACTACCCAATTTCAGTATTAATGCTAGCAGGCATCCGAAGAATTCTTTTGATTACGACTCCAATTGATCTTCCATTGTATAGACGACTGCTAGGCGATGGCAGCGAGTTCGGTATTGAGCTACAATTCGCCACTCAGTCTGAGCCAAGAGGTGTAGCAGAATCTCTAATTATAGCCGAAGAGTTCGTAGATCAAAAACCATTTGCATTGATACTCGCTGATAACATATTCTACGGGCAATCATTTTCAACAATATTGGATAATTGCATTATGAACCACTGTGGCGCAACAATATTTGCATACCCAGTGAAAGACCCTGAGCGATTTGGGGTTGTCGAAATTGATGATCAGCAATTGATACTATCAATCGAAGAAAAGCCAAGATTACCCAAATCAAATCTTGCAGTTACAGGGCTTTATTTATATGACGCAAGCGCCGTGGATGTGGCGCGCACTCTACAGCCATCAGAGCGTGGGGAACTTGAAATTTCAGATATTAATGAATGGTACAGACGTGAGAAAAGCCTGAAGGTTGAAGTACTCGGGCGAGGGTTCGTCTGGATGGATGCTGGGACGCCAAATTCCATGTTGGAGGCGACACATTTTGTTCAGACAATACAGAATACGCAGGGTTACTTTATTGCTTGTCTGGAGGAAATTGGTTTGTTGAACAAATGGTTAACGCCGGAGTATATACTCTCAAAACGCGCGACACATCTTAACTCTGATTATGGTAAATATATCTTAAGTTTGGTGGGCGAAAAATGAAATCGCCACGGCCCACAAAACATATTTCACCTACAAAAAACCGTTCCTACGATCGCTTTAAAGATGCTCTGAGGTCACTACGATAAAGGATGAGCATTTGGCTGGATTGAGAGTATTTTTCTATGAGGCTGGCCATGAAAAAAGACTTGAATGTTGACGGCACAATTCATCTAAAAGGCGACGAATTCTTGGCCAGCACATTCACAAAAATAACGATTTGCCTCCAGGTTATGAAGGATAACAGAATTGAGACAGACCTCCTATCTAGAACGAACTTGCCTTCTTACGTTGACATAGAGCACAAGCTCCGATTCGTATCCACATGTGAAATTGATCTAAATTCGTATCATGGCGTCCGAAGTAAAAAACGTTTTTCAAGAATACCTCCATCTACTAAGCAAAAAAACAATTGTATGTGGCTCGCTATTTCTGTATTGGCAGAATAAATGAGTTTGTAAGTGGTGCATGTTGATTTATAGACAAAAATAGAATAGTTATGGAAGCTTGATGGAAAAACTTCTCGTCTAAGGACAGAATTAATAGAAGACTTCGAAATAACACAGACTTTAGACTCACAGCTTGCATCAAGGGTTAAGGTGGATTCTTTAGACGTGTATTCAGATGGAAGACATCGATAAAAATAGATGAGTATATGGGCCGAAATGATAACGGTTTACTTCACTGTAAATTCAAAAATAAAATCGAGGATGGAATGCAAGCGAAATACAGAAATTTGATAGTGACTCATATCGCTTACAGGCATGTGTTACACGACAGGCTGTAATACATTGATGAAATAATTTTTCAAAAATTTACGTTTACCTACAAAATAACTAGAAGTTTTTTTGTATGGTTTTCGTATCAGTAGCGCTTGAATATACATTTTTAACGTCAGTTTTACCATTTATAGAATACATACAATCTGATGCGACTACCTCTAACGTGCAAGAACTACTTAATCGACCAATCCAAAAATTGGAACCGCAACAGAATATTGTATTCACAGAATACTATTAGTCTGTAGAATGTATCTTATAGTTACACCGTTTCGTGTGTACCAATCGTAAAGTTAGCGAGCTGTATAATTAGGTGAGGAGACAAGAATGGGGGCGTGTGGCTCTGGAAACAACTATTGTAAGTCCAATGACGGGATTTATTCGCCTCAGTAGCGGGAAAGTCATAATCGCCGGGGGAGAGCTTAAATCCTCCCAATCGGAGACTTGGTTTTCCAAAATTTCTTACGTGTCTCAACAGCCTTTTTATTTCTAGGAACGTTGTGCTATAATAAAATAGGTAAACTATAAGTAGGTGAGCATAATATCCTGAGTGATCAATTGTCCCACAGATTAGTACGAGAACTCGGTCTTAAGCAGCTGAAAGTAGACGGTCCGTCTAAATACCAAAGTTTTTCATTGAGAAAAATAGAAAATAACCCCTAAGGTGGGCAGACGCAACGACTGGGATTGGCAAGAGCATTGTATACGAACCGACTAATTTTTATATAAGATGAAGTAAAAAATGCACGAGTTTCAGATAACGCCGTGCGGGTGCTAAAACTAACAAAATATGAGGCTGATAAAGCGGTAATATTTATCATGCACAGAGATTTTATTCACGTATCGAAAGTCAGAATTTGCATTTGTCAAACGGAACATTGAGCCAAAATTTAACAAGTCTAGATATGGGAATCTAATGAACACATTTCTTAAACAGCGGTCGGATTGTGCCGTCTGTGGTAATACTTCAGTTGAGACTGTTATTGAGCTCGAGCAGTCACCAATTGCCAATAAATTCCTCAATTCGGCAGACGAGCCCCTTGAATTATTTCCATTGAATCTTCAGTATTGCAAGCAGTGTAATAATTTGCAGCTTGAACACTGTATCAGTGATGACCACCTTTACGACGAATCGTATGCGTATTTCACCCCTACGTCGAATTCGCTAGATACGCATTACATGAAAACCCAACAGGAATTTTCACATTTGGGTGTTATCAATAATCGTTGTAAAATGATTGAAATTGGGAGCAACAATGGAGAGTTTCTAAGGTTGTTTCAAGGTGTGGCAGCAAGTATATTAGGTATAGATCCCGCCAAAGATGCCGCTTTAATAGCTAACGCCACTGGAGTGCCCACAATTGCAGATTTCTTTAACTTAACAGTTGCTGACAAAATTTTAAGCCTTCACGGGCAAGCTAATTTGGTAGTAGCTAGACACATGTTTGCTCACAATGTAGAGCCTCAAAAAATTCTGGCTGGAGTTGAAAAAGTTTTGGCGCCAGACGGTACGTTTTACATCGAAAACGCTTACGCTATTGATACCCTGCTTAGCGGAGAGTTTGATCAAATATATCATGAGCACATGTACTATTACGGTGCGTCTAGCCTGAACGAATTACTCAAATCTCAGGGCTTTGAAATTTATGACATATTCTTCTCCGAAATACATGGTGGGACGGCATGTTTTATGGCAGCACGCAAGGGGGTAAAACCAATATCAGCAAGGCTTAAAAGATGCCTCGATAAAGAAAATACAATCTTCTCAGATACCAAAACGTTTCCTAACTTTCGTTTCAAAGTTTCTAAACTACAAGCTAAGATGGCCAAGCTTTTCAAGCACGCGGCCGATAATGGAGAGACTTTAGGTGTGTATAGCATTCCGAATAAATTTTTTACGTTAATGTCTCATTGTGACATTCCACTCGAGCAATTGTCGATGTTTATTGACACGTCTCCCAATAAGATTGGCAAATTTCTTCCGGGTGCACTTCAGCCCATAGAAGGTGAGGCTGCTTTGACTGAGAAAACTTGTGATATATTCATAGTAGGTGCATGGAATTACTCGGCGGACATAAAAGCCAAATCAGGTCAAGTTTTTAAAAAAGGTACAAAGCTGGTATTCCCTTTGCCTGAATTCGAAATTTATGATGTTTATTAATTGAACTTCATTTTTAGTCGTATTTTTGAATTGAGAAGGTCATCAAATGAATGTGTTTAAGACAGATATTGAGGGGCTTCTAGAGTTTCGCAGTGTTGCGTATGAAGACGAGCGGGGCTCACTTTGTGAAGTGTTCAATGATGACACAAAACGTATACTGCCTTCATTTTCAACATGTTTGGAACTCGAAGTAAGATCTAAGACTGGAGTGATAAGAGGCTTTCACTATCAAGTTGAGGAATATGCACAAGCTAAACTTGTGAGAGTTATCAGTGGAAAAATCATGGACGTTGTTGTTGATCTCAGACATTCCTCCATTACTTTCGGAAAGTGCAGCTGGAGGATTCTTTCCGACTTAAACTTACAAACCCTCTATGTCCCAAGAGGTTTTGGCCACGCTTATCAAACATTGTCTGAGGCCAAAGTGTCGTATAAATTGGATAATCCGTATAATAAAGAGCATTCTCGCGGGATACGGTTTGATGATCCAAGTTTAGACATCCCCTGGGATGATCGGTTTCCGATAATCATGTCTCCGACAGACATATCGTTCCCGTTTTTCCAAGAGGCCCAATACTTTGAGTAAACACCCAATGCGAGTGCTTGTTCTTGGAGCCAATGGCCAGCTTGGTAGGCAATTTAACGCCCAAAAAAATTCCTTTGATGAGTTACTTTTAGCGCCTAGGCAGAGCCTCGATATTCTTGATTTCAGCCAGGCTGAAAAAATACTCAAAACCCATAAAGCCGATGTTGTAATAAACTGCGCAGCGTACACTGATGTTGTTGGAGCTGAAAAAAACAGAAAACAAGCCTACGCTGTCAACCACTCAGGTGTTGGTAACTTAGCAGATATTTGCCATGATGTCGGAACAAAACTCATCCACATATCGACTGACTCAGTATTCGACGGAAGGAAAATGACTGCGTATATTGAGACTGATAATGCTCAACCACTTAACGAGTATAGCAAGTCTAAGTGGGCCGGTGAGCAAGTAATGCTCCAGAAGAACTCGGATACTTCATCGGTTGTCCGTGTTTCGTGGCTGTATTCAAATTTTGGAAATAACTTCTATGAAAAAATTCTTTCTAAAAGTATGACCGAAGACGAGCTAAAAATTGTAAATGATCAAGTTAGCACCCCAACTTACGCGCGTGGTTTAGTCGAGTTTATCTCAAACGCCCTAATCTACACAAATCACGATGGGTGCGAGCTGTTTCATTATAGCGATTTTGGTGAGGCATCATGGTACGACTTTGCAAAAGAGATAGTAAAGCTTAGTGGTGGACGCTCTAAAGTAACCCCCATCTCTACAACTCAGTTTTCTGCGCCAGTTCTAAGACCTAAATATACCGTCTTATCCCACCAAAAAGTTGTCAAAAAATTCGATTATTTAATGACCCATTGGAAAGAAAACTTAGAGAGGTGTCTTTATGATAGAAAACATTAACACTCGTTTTGGTGAAAAGCCCACTATATATACGGAAGCATTTTCAGAATACAAAAAAATGTTTGGAGCATTATACGACCCCTCAGTTCCGAGTCACTGCATGGAAATGCACTTCGAATCCTGTCGTGACTGGTCACTTTTTTCTACCGTAAGTGAAGTTGCGAAATGGTACACATCAATCGTTGAAAATCACGACATGAAAGTTGAAGTGATACCCTTGGGTCAGTGCAAAGGTTGGAGCTTGGATGCCAGCACTGGCAATCTGAACCATGCTTCGAAAGATTTTTTCTCAATTCAAGGGGTTAGGGTTGAAACATCATCGCGGGAAGTATCGTCGGGATGGGATCAGCCTATTTTAACACAGATTGGCTTAGATGGTGGTATTTTAGGTTTAATGCGAAAACGTTTTACGGGCGTGCCACACTATCTATGCGAAGCAAAAATGGAGCCTGGTAATTATAACATAGTTCAGATTAGTCCAACGCTGCAGGCAACGTTTGCCAACATCAACAGTGTTCATGGAGGCCGAAAGCCCCTATTCTTGAAATATTTCATTGGTTCGCA
>JBLHOC010000173.1:0-6163 GCA_047620825.1 Bacteroidia bacterium
TTTTTCAAATACTTCCTCTGCACTGCCAAATAGGAAACTGGCTTGAAATCCCAACGACAAGCCCTTGGTAATTTCAATACCCAAAGCCGTCTGTAATCGATCAATTCCACCTTTACCTCCAAATAAGTTTACAACGTCCTTACCATTTTCAGTAGTCGTACTTGGTATAGTATAGTCAATAGCCGTCATACGATTTATACCAGCAGCAAACCCAATATGTTTACTTATTGAAATTGGCAACCCTAAAGCAAAATGACCAAAATCACCACGGTTATCAGTCTTATTTTTTGTTGCAGATTGTTGATCAACAAAATTGACGAAACTTCCAGTTTGCAAACTTGTCTCTTGTAGTGCAGAAAGTGTTGCAGGATTCACAAAAGAAAAGTCACCTTTATCTCTAATGCTGGAAGACAAACCTCCCATCAGGCTATGTTGAGTAAAACCAGATGATTTCATCAACCCTAAGCTTCCAAAAGTATAAGGCGATGATTGGCCTACCACGTTTTGGTTAGACACGAGGCCTAACAAGGCTCCGCACAACAGTTTAACTAAGGTTTTCTTCATTAAATATTAAGATTTTATGCAGTCCTAACAGCACCAAATTTCGGTTCGCGAATATCTTCTTTTTAAGGTTATTCACAAAATACCTTGCATCCCCTCCACAAATAACCGTTTGAAGCCCTGAAAATGCGGATTCGTATTGGTCTATTAGACCATCAATTTCTGCGCAAATGCCATTTATCACACCTGTTGCCATACTATCTTCGGTTGTATCACCGTAAAGGCTATCGACTTCCATTTCAGTAACCAATGGCAAGGCATTGGTAAATTCGTCCATGGCTCTAAACCGCAATCGGGCACCTGGGCTAATGTTACCGCCCAAATAAGTATTGTCTGATGTCAATATATCGTAAGTGATACACGTACCGGCGTCTATTGCTAAGACTGGTCCAGTTGGATGTAAAAAACGAGCACCAATTACAGCTGCAATCCGGTCCTTGCCCAACGTTTTAGGTGTTTTATACCCATTAACAATAGGCAAAGGGGTGTGATGATCTAAAACAATTGTTGGTGCCAGTTGACTCCAAATAGTCTTTAGTTTTTCTGAGCCGTTGCGGACAGTACTAATAATGATGGTGTCAATCTTATATTCCTTGACTTTGTCCATCAACTCTTTATCCGCCGTGTCTACGACAAATAGCTTATGTATTCCATTGTTAATGAATACGGCGGCTTTCACCCTTGTATTGCCAATATCAATAACTAATTCCATATAATTTCAGCTTCTTTATGTGCCACAGATTTATTCGTTCGAGTATTTGAAAGTTCCAAGCTTCCGTTTATATCAACCCCGGTTATAATAAATGGTTCTGAGTCGACAAAAACGCTTTCATTCAATTTGTATAGTTGTGATACGTACAATTCCATTAATTGTTTCACTCCGTCCGAACGTTTTGACAAAAGATAGTATTTCTCGACAAAACCCAGACAATCTGAAATGACTTGATCAACAGAGACCTGTTCACCCGATTGCAACTTAACGGATGTTGCATTGGGTAAATCAACAAATTCCGTCTGATTCAAATTCAAACCAATTCCGATGACAGACTCAATACGACGATGCACTCGATTCTCAATTAAAATACCAGCAATCTTCTTATTGTTGACAAACACGTCATTTGGCCACTTAACCTTTACGTCACTATTGGGCAGGTATTTCTGTATGGTGGCACGTACCGCTAATCCTGTCAAAAACGACATGGCATTTATCGACGTCCCAGTAAGGTGATTGGGTTTTAACAGAACGCTAAACAATGCATTTTGACGCGCTTCACTCTGCCACTCATTTGCATGTTGTCCTTTACCCTTCGTTTGAAATGATGTGACCACAACTGTCCCTTCAACAAGCTCCTTTTTTTTACTAAAAAACTTTAGATATTCATTTGTGGAGTTGATTTCTTGGACAAAAATGACTGATTGTCCAACAAACAAGGATTGAGGGTTTAGGTTCAACAAATTTTCCCGACTTTTGCCGGCAAATTACGCAATAACTCATTTATGCCGAAAAAAAATCCGGCCGTTGAAAAACTAGCTGACATCGTAGTTCACGGGATGTTGGAAAAAAAAGCGCACAACGTCGTCAAAATCGACTTACGCAATCTTACATCTTCTGTGACAGACATCATGATTATTTGTCATGGTGAAAGTGATCGTCAAGTAACCGCAATAGCCGAAAGTGTTATACATGAGGTTAAAAAACAAACCGGCGAAAATCCGTTTAGCCGAGAAGGCTTTACAGTAGGCGAATGGGTTTTGGTTGACTATGTCAACGTTGTTGTGCATGTTTTCAAATCAGACATGAGGTCATTCTATGCCCTCGAAGATTTATGGGCAGACGGTGATATTCAAGAGATTACACAAGACTAATTTCCGCATTTTACTGTAGCAGTTTTCCAACAAAAAGAGATGTGACAAAAAGTTAATAATCTGGTCACATAAAACGACTGTTTGTTAACTACAATGGTATATTTTTGCAATTGTCGAACATGCGCTGTCTAACTCTAATAATTGCAATTTTAAGCACCCTTTTTGGGTTTGCTCAAAGCTCATTTTCCGAAAAAGTAACAAACGCTTGTAACGTACGACTCAATGTAAGTAACGTTGGTACTTTTGGGAATGCTTTTAGAGGATATAGGGATGGCAGTGGAAATCAAAGTTGCGAATTTCCAGCAGGTTCTGGCATTGAACACCTTTTTGAAGGAGGCATATGGGTTGGTGGTTTAATTGACGGATCGTTAGTTGCTGTGTCCACTTCAGCTTTTGACGCCCCAAGTGGTTATGCGACAGGTCGGGGTGGATTTGAATTTACTTCAGAAGTTGGTGGCACATTGCAAGAGCGATCAAGCCTATTTGATAGTCCGTTTTTTACCCCTGATGCGGTATCTCACCAAGACTATGTTGCTCACTTTTCAGATTCTAACTTATTAGTTCCAGGCACTAACACCCCAATCAATAGCCATACACAACCACTTAAGCTTGGGGTAACCATGGAGACTTACAATTGGAATTACTCCTTTAGTGACTTCTTCGTTATACTAAATTTTGAAGTTACAAATACAAGTACCAGCACGATAGATAGCGTTTATTTTGGTTTGTGGACCAATACTGTAGTTCGAAATACCAATGTAACTCCTGCCGGAAGTGGCGGGGCTGCTTTTTACAATAAAGGTGGAAATGGCTTTTTAGACAGTTTCAACATGGCTTTCTGCTATGACAATTCTGGAGATGTTGGATTTACAGAGAGCTATATCGGACAGAAGTTTCTAGGAGCTGAGGACAAGACTGGATTTAAACATCCATCTATCGACCCGAGTTTTAAAACCCACTATAACGCCTGGGAATTTAATAACACAACAAACCCTGTTTTCTTCCTTCCAAATTCTGAACAAGGGAGATATGGAAAATTAACCGCCGGACTAAATCATCACGAGTGCTGGGATCAGAACTCTAGTCAAAACGGCAATTGCGGTGCTAAAAGTTTTAAAGACCAATTGAACGACGCTGGCAACAGGGCTGATCTTATGGCAGTAGGTCCTTTTAGAAGCATGGCTCCTGGTGAGACAATTAAAGTAGCTTATGCTTTTGTATTAGGTAAGAAGTTAGAAGATGGATTGCCTAACAGTGAAAATAGTGCTTACCAACAACGTATATTTAGAGACAATGCCGATTGGGCACAAGTTGCTTTTAATGGCGAGGATAAAAACTTTAATGGCGTTTTGGACGATGGTGAAGATGCAGACAATGATGGGGAAATTACCCGTTACATTTTGCCTGCTCCACCAAATATTCCAAAAACCAAAATCGTTACCAATCAAAACAGCATAGATATCTATTGGAATGAAAATGCTGAATCAAGCATTGATCCAATTACACTTGAAAAAGATTTTGAGGGGTACCGTATTTATATGACCCAACTTGGGTTTGATGTGACCAAAGTTCCGAACTTAGCAACTGATCTTAAAAAGATTGGAGATTGGGACATTAAAGGCAACAATTTGTTTTATGAGACTGGATTTGAATCCGTAAAACTGGATCAACCTCAAATGTTTGAAAACGACCCTATACCTTACCATTATAAATACACCATATCAAACATTCAGAATGGTTGGCAATATGCAATTTCAGTATCTGCGTATGACAAGGGTAACGAAAATAGTAACTTGGAGTCTTTGGAAAGCAGTTTACTCAGCAACAATTATCGGGCGTTTGCGGGGAAGCCAATTAATGAAAATATTGAGGTTAACACACCTTTCGTATACCCTAACCCGTATTACTCCGGCGCTGCTTGGGAAGGTCAAAGTAATTTTCAGGAGCAAAGCCGAAAACTGTATTTCGCCAACCTACCGAAAAATTGTACAATCAGAATTTACACTGTGGCTGGTGACTTTATAGACGAAATAGAACATGATGACACCTACACTGGTGATGACATTAGATGGTTTTCGACTTTTGGATCTGAGGATTTAGAAAAAAATGTTTTTAGTGGTGGAGAACACGCCTGGGATTTACTCTCTGGAGAGTCCCAAATCATAGCAAGAGGAATTTATTTATTTACTGTTAAAGACAATGATACTGGCAATGCGTATAAAGGAAAGTTTGCCATTTTAAAATAGACAATTTGAATAAAAAAATATGAAAATGCATTACTTAAAATCGTTACTTTTTGGACTTCTGCTTACAGCATCTGTTGTTGCAAGTGCACAGTATCCAAAAATCACCATTAAACAATTACAAGACGTATCTACCACGAAACTCGCTGCTTGTAATGACTCTTCAAGCTACTTTGGCGATACTGTAACCGTTGTTGCAGTTGTTGTACAAGATGCGAACCAGATTGACGTGCCTTCAAGCTCAGTTCAAGGTGGTTTCAGACCATTTGTTCACGTGGTCGACACTGCCGGAAACGGTGCAAGTGGAGATTTTCACGGACTTCAAGTGATGGGTGTTTACACAGACGCTGGCGGGAATTCACTTCCAGTGACAGATATTTACAACTTGTATGCTGGTATGGTAATCGAAATTACTGGAATTGTTGGCAGATACTTGGGTGAAACTCAATTAGCTCTGTTAAACAATTCTGCGCTTAATGTAATTGGAAGTCAAGACAAACCAACACCTATCGTTGTTGATCTTGGTGATTTAAATGATAACACCAGAACGAACCAAATAGCAACAGGTGAAGAGTTTGAAGATTCATACATTGAACTAAAAAACGTAACTGTTACTGCAACACAAACCTTCAGTGGTAACCGTGTTAGTTTTGATGTAGCAGATGGTAATGGTAATGTGATTAATGTATCTGACCGATTCTTTGCTCAAAAAACTGAGTCATATACCACAACGCGTTCAAGTGCGCCATTAAAACAAGGTAAATTCTCACTACCTGTCGTAGGCACAAAATTTGATTATATCCGTGGTATTGTAATGCATTCTGAAAACGGATGTTCTGGCGGTACAGGTCGTGGGTATGAAGTTAATCCAACACGTGAAAGTGATTATAAAATTGGCAAAACACCACCAAATATCTCAAACGTAACAAGAACACCACTTGTGCCGAAAGCAGACGAAAAAGTAAAGATTTCAGCGAAAATTGTTGATTTTGATGGAAGTGTTGCTTCTGCTAAATTCTTTTATAGCGACAATCTAACCGATGCATATGACAAGTTTACTGAGGTTGCGTTTACGCTTAAAACAGGAACTACTGATACGTATGAAGCAGAAATTCCTGGATCACCAGAAAATACTATTATTCGGTATTATTTATTTGCTACAGACGACATCGCTCAAGAAAGTTACAGACCGTTCTCTGCTAATGCAGCTAAAAACCCAAACTTCATATTCTACACAGTAAGAAATGGTGGTTTAGCCATATCAGACATTCAGCGTGTATTAAACGTAGCAAATGATGCTTCACCATTCAGTGGTCAAGAAGTTACAGTTACTGGAGTTGTTACAGCAAGTGCAAAAGCTTACGATTTAGAGCAAATTTATATTCAAGACCCTAGCGCAACGATGTGGGGTGGTATTAAGTGTCAAGGTAATTCTGACCTAATTAAACTATACAGAGGACAAGAAGTTACTATTACAGGAACAGTGGCTGAGA
>JBLHOC010000174.1:0-6153 GCA_047620825.1 Bacteroidia bacterium
AGCATTAAAACCTCCCAATGCCCCAAAAGCGTCAGCGTCCTAACGCCCTAACTATGTCCTTCCAGATTCGTTACACCCCAATTGTCGAGTTCTTCTTGGCTCCATAAATCAGGGAAGAAAATTCGGCATAGCTGGATACAATTTTTAATTGAATGGTCATTCTGCGTCTATTGTAACGCATCCGTTTATTCCGTACTCTGTAATTTCTATTTCAACACTTCCTAATACATTTAGCATTCAACACGTTACATTTAGCATTTGTTGCTTAGGGCTTCCGCCCTATAACCCGACTGTCTTTTTTTCTTAGTCAAAAAAAGTCAGCAAAAAAGACAAGCCAAAAAAATGACTCCCTTCACGCTAGCCATCGCCGCCCCCGCATTTTTGGCGGGCCATCACTCGCTTCGCACTGTTGGATAAAAGAAGGGCAATACTTTTTGAGGCATTTCAGATTCTAATCCTCAATTTATCGAGATTCTTAGCTATCGCGCTGAATGACGCATAGTATAATCGCCGCGCAATATGGAATGATGTGACCCCAATTAAATATTTAGCATTAAAACCTCCCAATGCCCCAAAAGCGTCAGCGTCCTAACGCCCTAACTATGTCCTTCCAGATTCGTTACACCCCAATTGTCAAGTTCTTCTTGGCTAAATAAATCAGGGAAGAAAATTCGGCGTTGGTATCGTGGATGCATGTACTTATGCCAATCACTGCCTCCCGTTGCTTTAACTTCCTCTTTACCACTGTCTAAATATTTCGAGGCAGCATCATAATGATGCATTACCCAGCTTATATTTACGGTGTGATCGTAATGCCTCATCTCGTTAATGAGGTCCGTGTTTTCTCGATATTCCTGAGGCAATGCTTTAAACTTGGTCCACAAATTCACCAAGTTATATTCTTCCATGTAGTTGATCAATTCCACTCGATACTTCTTTTCGAAGTTTTGCATCAACTTACTTTTCTTGCCAGTCTTGTAATCTTTACCAGCCGCTTGCCAATACATGTGTTCGAAAGCATGTGAAAAAGGTGTATCACGGTCTATGTCCTTTCTAAATCTATAATCGATTAAGTTTATAAGCTCCGTTGAAGCGATTTCAATTTTACGATATTGACCACTTTGAAATCCACTTGCCGGGGTAAGTGTATCTCTAAACTTCATGTACTGTTCGATTTCCATGCCTTCCGCCATGATGTCGAACGAGTTTGAAAGCATATCGAAGTAGCGACTTACACGCGCTAAATGCATCCCAAACTTTTCAGGTTTGATATCGTCGTTGTGTGAGATCTGTTGAATCTCCCACAAAATCATTTTAAACAACAACTCGTTAATTTGATGGTACATGATAAACACCATCTCATCTGGTAGATTCGTTCTCTTAATCTGCAACGACAATAGGGCATCCACATTTGCGAAATCCCAATATGTCATTGTTTCAGCATGTAGCAATCCCGAAAGATGTACATCTAAATCTTGTCCTTGAGCGTTATACTTAGCCTCTATGGCTTCTAACAGCTCTTCTCTCGTCATTTTTCCCATTATAATGTTCCTCTTCTAGCCTGCTCGGCCTCTATGGATTCAAATAAAGCTTTAAAATTTCCTTTTCCGAAAGACTGTGCGCCTTTTCGTTGAATTATTTCGAAAAACAACGTTGGACGGTCTGTTACAGGTTTCGTGAAAATCTGCAAGAGATAACCCTCATCATCTCTATCCACCATGATACCATGTTGTTTCAACACGTCAAGGTCTTCTGCAATCTCTCCAACTCTTTCTGCGACAGTATCATAATAAGATCCTGGCACATAGAGGAATTCTACACCTCGTTTTTTCATTTCACTTACGGTGAAAACGATATCGTTTGTTGCAACAGCAATGTGTTGACAGCCGGCACCTTGATAAAAGTCGACATACTCTTCAATTTGCGACTTCTTTTTTCCTTCTGCAGGTTCATTTATCGGAAATTTGATACGACCATTTCCATTGGTCATCACCTTACTCATTAAGGCCGTAAATTCTGTCGAAATATCATTATCATCAAAGGTGATAAGATTCGCAAAACCCATGACTTCATTGTAAAATTTAGCCCAAACATTCATTTGGCCCCAGTCTACATTACCCACCATATGGTCAATATAACATAGGCCCACTTCTGATGGATTGTAGTGAGGCTCCCACTTTTCAAACTTGGGTAAGAAAACACCCTTATAATTGTTCCGTTCTACAAAAACATGAATGGTATCTCCATAGGTGTGGATTGCAGATCGAACTACTTCTCCATTTTTATCACTTTCCACCCTTGGTTCAAAAAAGGATTTAGCACCTCGTTTGGTAGTTTCTTCCCATGCTTTCCGAGCATCTTCCACCCATAAGGCAATCACCTTAACCCCATCGCCATGTTTGGTGATGTGGTCAAATATTTCATTGTTTTCTGTGCCAGGCATAGGTGTCGTTAACACCAGTCTAATCTTGTCTTGAACCACCACATAACTCGTACGGTCTTTTAAACCAGTTTCCAATCCTGCGTAGGCCAATGACTGAAAGCCCAAAGCTGTTTTATAAAAATGCGCAGCTTGTTTGGCGTTACCTACGTATAGTTCTACATAGTCTGTTCCGAGCAAGGGCAAAAAATCATCGGCTTCAGGAAATATCTTTTCTAAACTATATCTGTAATCTTTTACGTCTGTTAAATTTTCCATTTGAATTGCTTTTAATTAATCCAAGATTTATAGTAATCATCCACTTGAAGATTCATGGCTTCTTTTGTAATAGATATTGGTTTAAACGGATCGATCATTACAGCCAACTCCTCTGTTTGTTTTTTTCCAACACTTCTTTCAATCGCTCCTGGATGTGGTCCGTGAGGAATTCCACCTGGATGTAGTGTGATTTGACCTTTTTGAATGTTATTTCTACTCATAAAATCTCCATCTACATAGTATAAGATTTCTTCCGAGTCTACATTGCTATGATGATAAGGTGCAGGAACTGCTTTTGGATGATAATCGTATAATCTCGGCACGAAAGAACATACTACAAATCCTGCTGCTTCCCATTGTTGGTGAATTGGAGGTGGCATATGTATACGTCCAGTTAGTGGTTCAAAATCTTTAATTGAAAAGGCATATGGATAGTTAAACCCATCCCAGCCAACAACGTCAAAAGGGTGATTCGCATGGGTATATTCCCAGAGCACGCCTTGTTTTTTTGAGATGACCTTAAATTCACCTTTCTCGTCATGGGTTTTTAGGTCCTGTGGTAAACGGAAATCTCTTTCACAAAAAGGCGAGTGTTCCAAAAATTGACCGTAGTCATTACGATATCTGCGTGGTGTTGTGATTTCGCTAAACGATTCAACATATAATAACCTGTTATCAGGCGTATCAAATTTGATGTAATAAGTTGTGCCTCTAGGTATGATTAAATAATCACCGTACCCAAATTTTAAATTTCCATACATGGTGTGTAAGGTCCCGGATCCAACATGGACAAATAACATCTCATCGGCATCGGAGTTGCGATAAAAATAATCTTCTGAGAAACTTTTTGGGGCAGCCAGTCCTATATGCATATCTCCGTTTACAAATAATGTCTTTCGACTCTTTATGTAATCGTCTTCAGCTGGTAACGTGAAGCCTTGAAAACTTAAGGCTTGCATATTTTTCTCGATGGCTATTTCAGGGCTCACATCCTGTAATCGCTTTATCTCACTAACTACGGTTGGTGGATATAAATGGTAAATTAAAGACGACATTCCTGCGAATCCGGCTGTACCAAAAAGTTCCTCCTGATATAAACCACCATTTGGCTTTTCAAAAGTGATGTGTCGTTTATGTGGTATTTCTCCTAATGTGTGATATCTAGGCATTGTTCAGTGATGAAATGATAAGATGATGAAATAATGAGGTAGTGAGCCGGCTTGGTTTATTTGCCTTTCACTCTGGATTACGCTTGACGACAGACTCAATATCTTTTGGAACAGAGCTATACATTTTTGATAAATTTCAAGCATTGCTACAAATGTAAATTCACTTTGATTCTTCCGATTGACATCCAAGAGCAAATGAGATGATATTTATCATGCTAAAAGCCTTACTACAATCAATCTTATATCTCACATTATCGGTAATGCATCCAACAAACAATGTTTTGGTATTTGCTTTGGCTTGACATATTCCGTGACAATATGGACAATCCCATATTCTTTTTGTACTTTTATCCAGTACAACTACGCATCATAATTATGAAAAAATATATACTCTATACGGTGGCTTGTTTTTCCCTTATCCTACATGCTTGTGGTTCAGATGACGGCCCATCAACCAAACGTGTTGAAATGCAATTTCACGGATATACAGATGGAGGAAACTCGACCTTTCGAGGTACCGAAACTAAAGGAGAAGAAGTGGCTGTGACCTTAGATGGTGTGGCAGGCTCCTACCAAATTACTAACATCCAATGTCTTTTTGGTGGAACTGGAAATACGCCAGCCAGCAGAGATGTTGTACTTAAAATATACAAGGACAATGGTGACGCCAGCCCCGGCGAAATGATTCACACTTCAACCCACACATTGGCTTCATCCTTAACCGCATTTTCGGATTTAAATATTAAATCAAGTGCGGTGCGACTTGCAGCAGGTCAAGATGTACGTGTTTCGTTTGAGATACTTGACACCAAGAATTTCCCGTCCTTTGCAGAAGAATTCGACGGCGCTTATGATGAATCCAAAAATTGGCTCAAAGACGCAGACGGTACATGGAATTCGAATGATGGTGTTGGCATTAATGGCAATTGGGTGATCAGGGCAATTGCGCAACAAGACATTTAGTAGTTTTTAATGTTGAGTTTTTAGTTTTGAATTGTCTGTTTGATTGTAAAACGTCAGCCTAATGTCTCCTTTGAAATGTCAATTCCTGTAATTTTGTTCATAATGTCAATTATTACTTGAAAGGAATGCCTACTTGATTGCTTATCGATCCTAAATACAGGCTCATGGCCTAATGAACTGTTCAAGCTTTAAAGTAGAAGGAGAAAGGGACTATCATTCAGAACGGTCTTTATAACTAATGACGTATTACAGTCTTACTCTTTCTCCCTTTCCTTTCTTATTTATCTATCAAAATAAACAACATTTCAAACATAGGATGACGTATAGCGTATGCTCTGCAAGACTAAAATATTAAATGTAAACACCCATCACCTACATAAATGCTATACCCAAAAGCGAAGCGCCCCAAAAGAGAAACGCCCAAAAAGCGAAGCACCCCAAAAGCGAAGCGTCCCAAATGCAAAGCGTCCCAATAGCCCCAAAAACGAAGTGCCCTAATTAATAATTGCCCTACCTTTGCACCATGACGCACAGCAAGGCAATCCTGCTTATTCTGGACGGCTGGGGGATTGGAAAACACGACCAAACCGACGCCATTTATAAAGCAAATACGCCATATATGGATCATCTGATGGCGACAGCGCCATCGGCTACGCTGAAGACTTTTGGTAAAAACGTAGGACTTCCAATTGGTCAAATGGGGAACTCAGAAGTTGGCCATTTAAATATTGGAGCCGGTCGCATTGTCTACCAAATGTTAATGCTGATCAACAAATCCTTTGAGGACAAAAGCATTCTAAACCAACCGAATTTCAAAAAGCTCATTCAAAGTGCTAAATCATCTGGCAAAAACATCCATTTAATGGGACTTGTGAGTAATGGAGGTGTCCACAGCAGTGATGAACATTTAAAAGCCCTTTGCGGTATTTTAAAGGAAAATAATCTTGATGGTCAAACATACATTCACGGTTTTCTTGACGGCCGAGATTGTGACCCACGAAGCGGTAAAGGCTTTGTAGAAGGGGTTATGAATGACAGCAGATTTGGCAACGCACAAATTGCCAGTCTTGTTGGACGATATTACGCCATGGATCGTGATAAACGTTGGGAACGCGTAAAGTTGGCTTACGATGCTTTGGTACATGGTTCTGGGAATCCCTCCACAGATTTACTTCAGTCCATTGAGCAATCATATAGTGATGGAGTGACCGACGAATTTATGCAACCCATCATTCAGGTTGATTCAGACAATAATCCGATTGCAACCATAAAAGATGGTGACATTGTGTTGTGTTTTAATTTTAGAACCGATCGCGGTCGGGA
>JBLHOC010000175.1:0-6024 GCA_047620825.1 Bacteroidia bacterium
ATTTATTCGAAAATAGCACAATGTTGGTTTGGTAGTGTGATAGTTGATGGAGCGTGATATAAAAGTTTCAACGCTTTTGATCCATGAGAGGGTTGTTGAAGGGTGACAGGTAGCCCTTAGGAGCCTTATGTCGAACATTTTTCAAGTATATTTGTCTCGTAGTCAACGTATTATGTTTCCAAGGGTGTGATTTTTATGGGTTCGTAATAACGAACAGAAGATACGAAATATACCGCATTTGAAAGCTTGTTGATTTGACAATTAGTGAGAAAATGAACCAACGAAATTCGTACCATACCACGATAAAACTGGCGTATGCTTTAGACATACAGAAACAGTGGTTACCATCTGCTTTTACTAAAGCGATTCCAAGATCAACATCTCATAGTTGGAAGAATGAAAACCAGGAGAAGTATGTCGGTTTAGAATATGCTACAACAATTGGTGATAATGTCGATGAGTTAAAACTGATCTATGATGATAAGCTCAGAAGAGAGAAACAACTCTTTATAGCCTATACACGACTTAAACTAACCCTAATTGAAGTACTTGGTAAGAAAGCCCTTCAACAGGCTTTTAAAGACAACTACCGTGTTATGGTTCGAACCATTGAAGCATCCAAGAATACCTTTAATGGTGGAATCAAAACCCTTTGCAATTTTCTTGATATCAATGTTCGCAGTTATTCCTATTGGAAGACCGTTTCCAAACATCTGTGTACTTCGTCACCCGCTGGTATTTGTGTAAAGAAAGTGCCATCACAATTGTCCGTTTTTGAAATCGATCAGATTAAACGTCTTCTGAATAGAAGTCGTTTTAAGCACTGGCCTATATGTTCTGTTTGGGGTTGGGCTCGAAGAAAAGGATTAACCAGTTTGTCATTATCCTCTTGGTATCGTTACAATAGTATATACCAATTTAGAGTAAAGCCTAAACGAGGTAGATTCAAAAAAGATTACCATCCTATTAGAGCACCGAGACCCAATCATACCTGGCATGCCGATGTTACAGTTGTTGATACCGAAATTGACGGGAGATTCTATGTCTATCTAATCGTAGATAATTACTCAAAGTATATTATCAATTACAAAGTATCAGATAGAATCCTAGGTTCCATTCGAACACAAACCCTGCGAGATGCAGTACATCAAGAATTTGGTGATGATCTATCTCCAACCAAAGCAGTCGACCTAATCGTAGACGGGGGACCAGAGAACAACAACAAAACCATTGAACAATACATCAAAGAATCTAATGTCACCATTGACAAGAAGATTGCCTTAAAAGACATCAAACAGTCAAACTCCATGGTTGAGGCGAGTAACAAAATACTCAAACATCGATATCTCTTTCAAAAACATCTGTACAATAGGGAACACCTAGAAAAACATCTTCGAGAAGCGGTACATGATTTCTGTTACAAACGACCTCATTATGCCTTAGGAGTTTACACCCCATTTGAGGTTCATAACAACAGTATGCCAAAAATTGACCTCACTAAATCAAAACAAGCTGTCAAAGAACGAAAACTAAGAAATCGAAGCCAAGGATGTGGAATTAAATGCAGTTAAGCGGCATTTAAACCAATTCATTTATCCTTCTATTTCATTAAATCTATACTCAAATATATTTCCAACAATTAACATTTCATAATCCAAATGTACATAAAGGGAATCCACTGTTTATGGGCATGTTCGTTATAGCGAACATCATATTTAACGTTTTCGTGCATTCCTTATAGCCTATATATAAAGGATTCTCTTTCATTTTCTACCGGCCACAACGTAAATTCAATCATTCAGTAGCTTGCCGCAGAGACATTAATCGGACTAAAGTCCCCATCGAAATAGCCTAGATTGACCCCATAAGCATCTCTAGCAAAATGGGCATTGGGGTTGGATGAGGATGGGGGAGTGATGTCTCCATCATGACCGATGTCATTGGTTGCAATCATACTTCCGGAGTTTACACCTTTTAACCACCCTTGTAGGGTATAAGCATAATCCACTCCTTGAACGTTCAACTCTAGCCAGCGGTCCGTGTAAATAATATATGTAGTTTGCCTGCAAGGTCCACTCTCTAGGGTCAGTTGCAGTGTAAACATTAAGCAGTCTATTTTCTGCATCATAGGAGTATCGATGCATAAATTGATCAATTCGCCCGTGTTGATACGTCACTTCATTTACATTACCACTTATTAAGTCGTAGTCGTATTCCACTTTCTTAAAACGCATTACAGACTGGTTTGTCATGGGGTTGCTACTAGTTTCAAAAGTAGTATTCTCTTGCACTAGCTCAGCAACGTTTCCATGGATGTCATAACTATAGTGAGTTGCTTTTTGATAATTAGTAAACGTTGAGCTGGAATATGACTCTACATACAACGTCGCACTAACTCTATTGCGTAGATTCTGTTGTTTACCCGGTAGCCCTTAGGGGAATCGAACATGAACATTTTCTAAATCCAAAGCCAAGTTACTAATTACAACACATTTATTTCCAACACTTTAAGTTTTTCGGTTTTCCTAGGTTACCCTTCGAAAACAACTGAAGGTTTGCTTAGAAAATTCAGTTCTATTGCATTCAGTTCAGTCGAGCATGTAATCAATCGATGTGGGATAAACCTATGAGTAGCGGTAAAGAATATGTTGTGCTAGATGGCGACATCGTGCACTTCAGATTTAACGTTTAATTACAACTACTAGCCTTTAGGTGCTGTCGCGCCCATCGTTTCTAAATCTCGATCAAATAGATAAAGTCCACCTTTGTCTGCTCCAATCATTTTCAATTTATCATTAATTGTGCGTGCAAGTGCTTCTTCTTCAATTTGCTCAGAAACATACCACTGCATAAAGTTGTGTGTTGTATAATCCTTCTCATTCAAACAAACATCAACTACGTTATTAATGCTTTCTGTTACCATCACCTCATGGTTCAGTAGTTCTTCAAACACGTAGGTAATCGAATTAAATTCTAAAGGTGGTGCGTCCAAGGCTGGAATTATAGCTACTCCTCCCCTTTCATTCACAAACTTGACAAGCTTTAACATATGAAATCGCTCTTCGTCGCTATGTGTATAAAGGAATGATGCGACACCGTTGAATCCCTGGTTTTCTGCCCATGAAGACATTGCCAGGTAAAACTGAGAACTGTGAGCTTCTTTCTTTATCTGATCGTTGAGTGCGCTTTGTACTAGTGTTGAAATCATACCTTTTATTGTCTATTAATGTTTCAAAAGTAACACGACAGCGTCGTAAATGGTTGGTGCTTTACGGTAGTCTATAATTAGTCTTAATAATATACAATCTTCATCCTCGATTCATGATTTCCTTGACGGACAAAACAAATGAAGGTTCCATTTTTTGGCAAAATTTGATACTTAACTAGCTTAATATCAATAGTGTAAAATCTTTTTGAATACAACGATACACCCAGCACATTAAATATTTCAATCTCAATAAACTCATTTGAGTTTGTAGTAGACGCAACACAAATCTGCTTTGGCGTTTGATTCATCGTTAGCGCATTTGGAGTGCCAAATTTATCTTCAACGCCAACAAAGGGTTCTCCTTTACAATATCGCAACAAGCCTACAGCTGTACATCCGGGCTAACATTATTGTTTCCCCCAATGACATACAAGCATGCTCCAATGCGGACCATTGAATGGTAGGAACGTTTAGCATTCAACCACGGTCCATCGTAATATGTATCTTTAGCAATGTCATAAATCCATACCTTCTGCAAATACCTACCATTGTTATATCCACCACATATAAATATTGAATCTCCTAGTGCTTCGGCATCTGGTGCATGAAGTGCATTGGGTAATGCCTGCAGACTCGACCATGCATCCGAGCCAGGTGTGTAAACATGGGCTGATGTGGTCGCCGATATGCTTCCTCCTCCCCCAAATCGATAAATCTTATCTTGATAAGTGGTTATACCGCTATACCAGAAGTTATTATCTGGCAAGTCCTTGTATTTTGTCCAAGTTTTGGTCTTTGCATTATACACGTCTACCCGTTTTTTGTCGGGCTGCCCACTTAAAACATACATACTGTCACCCAATACGGCTGTTTTATGGATAACGCGAGGTATGGGCACATCTGCAAGTTTGGTCCACGTATTTGAAGTTACGTCAAAGACGTAATGATCATTTAGTCGCGTACCTGAATTTGGATAACCTCCACCAAAATAATGAAGTTTCCCGTTAATCGTGCCGCCGCCTGGTTGTTGTGCTAAATATGGAACAGGTTTCAAGGTGTCCCACGTATCAGTAGCAGGCGTGTATCTTAAATGCAAATCTGTAGCACCATTGACACCACCACCTCCAACAACATGAATCCTCCCATCAATAACATCTACAACTGGAAACGTTAAGCGTGCAGGTACAGAATTAAGTTTTGTCCATGATTGAGCGAGACCATATCCAGGCATGGCGCACAGAAGCATTACAACTGTTAGATTTCTCATAGCAAGTCAAAGATGCATAATTTTATGGACAACAGTTCATGCGAAACACAGAACTCCGGTATCTTCATTTCAGAAGTCAAATTAATTATGGTGACTATATATCAGTTTCAACAAGATGAAGATTGAGGGTGAAATTTATATTATCCTCAAAGATTTTGATTTGGTGTATAGTGCAATGCCAGAGTTGTTTGGTGTTTCTATGGATGCACATAATGAAATTAAGAGGACGTATTTGATTCGTTGTCTATCAGAGAGAAAATATCAGAAGTCAAAGGGAGTGAATGAGCGAAAAGGTAAATAACAGGCACCTTACTGGATATCGGCGTTTCGAGGCTTGGTTTGATGGTTTGCCATGGTGTCGGAGGCACTTTTTTGAACTGGGCCACCTTTGGATGATACTTTTTGGCGTTCTTCTATACGCTCCAATGATTGCTCTAGTTTGTTTATTTTGTCGTTTACTGATACAATAGATGTGAAATTAAACATGATTGTCAATAAAGCCGCAATACCCGCAAATATCTGGAAAGCTCCACTAGCTATATTGTTGAAAACTGATGTTCGGAACATTATACCATCGTGCAGAACATCCATTGATGCAGCCTTTGACATGCCATCTGGTGACGCCATGTACACGCTTATTGGTCTTTTGTCTGGGACTTCTATGACAGGTTGCAAAACAACAAGTTTTTTAGAGTACAGAAAGTTTAATTGCATATCAACACTTGATATTTATTCACCAATCTCTTTGCTTAAACTTTCTAGCGTAAAGCCTGCTTCAGATAGCGTTAGGTTGTTGATTTGCTGCTTAGTCCTAGCGATAGTTAAGAATACAAGTATTTTGTGTCGAACCCTATGTGATTTTGGAGTCAGTATGGTCATGTCCCAAAGATACTAAAAACTAAAACCTTGTTGAAAGTAATATATAGTCACCTTTATTATTTAGGTTTGGTGAAACTAAAATGAATGCTAACTCAATCTGAAAGACTGGCGTTTTGTCGCAACTGTACCAATCGCGATTTTAACCCAAATCATGGCATTACTTGTAACCTGACAAAGAAGCCACCAAACTTCGTCACAACATGTGTTGACTATAATGAGGATGTGAAACAATTGGTCAAGGACGCTGAACGTGCCCAATTTGGCAATTATACGATAACGTCCAACAATGTAACCCCAGCTTCAACAGGTGCCCGTCTTGGTAATTATTTTATCGACCGTATAATTATTGCCATAGCCACTTGGTTTTTTAGCGCTGGAGATATAACAATGGGTCTAATAGGTGGCCCTGAATCTATCATTTTACCTTTTGCTATTTATCTCTTTTATTACATCTTATTAGAATCAATGACGGGTAAGACCATTGGCAAAATGGTTACTGGAACTGTTGTGGTTACTGATCAAGGAGGCAAACCATCTACCGGAGCAATTGTTGGAAGAAGCTTCTCACGGTTAATTCCTTTTGACAAATGGTCGTACGTCTTTTTAAATGGCGTAGGATGGCACGACACAATCACCAATACACGCGTTGTCTTAAAAGATTCAGTAGCCT
>JBLHOC010000176.1:0-5831 GCA_047620825.1 Bacteroidia bacterium
TTCCTCGTAATGATTATATAACGTTAGCATTGGAATCAGATAGTTTCTGTTCATATGTTCTACGACACCACCACTTATGTTATTGTCCAGGTCTACCTTGAGGTGGTCTAACAAGTACTTCTTTTCGAAATTTCTCTTGATTACAGCAATGTTGTCAAACACGTGTTGGCTCCATCTATACGCCATACCAATATTGTATACTTCATCTTTGAACTGCTCATAAAGGAATGGTTGGGCTGAAACTGCAAAATATAATGGTCGAGCAGTATTGGATTTTATGTGATCGATAATGGCTTGTTGTTGTTCAACCCATGATTGGTAGTTTTCCTGTTTTGATATCATAGGAGGTAGACCTAATTCTTGAAAGTAGGTTTCTCGATAAGAATCCACACCCAACAAACTGTTATTCAAAATAGATACATCCGTTCTATAGTCCTGCGCATATTGTAGGACTAATGCCGGATAGGTGTCGTTATCACCGGAAGTAATTAGAATGGCATTGGGCTCCAAACCAGCCAGCATGTTGTAGTTCCATGCATATAAACCAGGTGCCATGTCATTAGAGTTAAACCACCGTTTGCTCGTTTCCTTTGCATTTTTAATGTCGCGGGTCAATTCATATTGAGTGAGTAGATCATCGAACAACTCTACACGATTTGGCCCTAAAATTTGTGCTTTCACTAAATGACTGTAACCATCTTCGGGCTTATCAATGCCATAATTCCAATGTGTTATGTAGTGATATTCGAAGGTGCCAGGTATCGCTTTTGACATACGCGAAACAATATCGTCTAAGTCTTTTTGGTTTTTTGCAGTATTTGTGAGTTTAAGCATCCGGTTGGCTGTGTAGTAATTTAACCAAGCTTCTGTGTTAGATGGATCTGTTTCCAATTCCTGTTCCCAAAGACCTGCCTGGGTTGCAAACCAGTCTGCAGACTGGTTTTGCTTAATTATGGAATATACCGTTTGCTTTTCTGCAACTTGGGCAACAACGACTGGAGTAAGTTGATGGAAGAGTAAACCAAGAAGAAGTAATATAGATTGTTTCATACTTTCGTTTTATAGTACTATCCAGAAAAACGAAAAACGTTCAATATTTATTGGAATTTATTTCCGCAGGACGAAAAAGCTTTACTGAGCCAACAAGGTTAAAATGTCATGAACGCTTTTATTAGAGGGATGTTTAAATCCTTTCAAGCCTTGGGATATACTCAAATCTGGGACCACCTAAAAGGTCAGACCCTAATGAGATACTCCTTAACGCAGTGGCATGTCTGCCAGGTTTCGTTGAATAATTGTAAATGGTTGCTTTGACTGTATACACCGTAACTTTTTGATCTCGGTACTCGTCTATAAAAGTGATTGCATGCCGGTAATCCTCATCAATGATGGAGCATTCTATCACATAATTTTTACTCGAAGTAAGTGTGAAAGATGAATCACTAGAAGTGGATTTTGGTTTAGAATTACAAGAAAGAGAAATATAACATAGACATAGAATGAAAAGCCTATTGAACATTTTCACTGAACTGTGGGCATATCGATAATGTCTCGTACCAAAAACACATCACCAAACTCCTTTTCGAGTTTCATCATTAGTTTTTGTGCATCAATCTTGCGATAGTAATTTCCGATGCGGACTCGCCAATTGGGTTGGAAATAGTCTTTGTAAATTTCCGAAGCTAACTCTGGGTACTTCGCTGTAAATTTTTGTTCTTTTTCTTGAGCCGCTTTTCTATTGCTGCCAAAATAAATTTGTATGCGATAGCCCCACAAATCAACAGTATCAACACTTGAGACTTTTTTGTCGATGAGAATTTCCAGCTCGGTATCTCCAATAATATCTATCTTACCATCTTGTGCAAGCACAGTTTGGTAACTCAATAGACCCATGAAAATTACTATAAACGCTTTCATTTAACCAAAGTTACTCATTCAGTCCGTGACACTTCTTATATTTTTTTCCACTGCCACAAGGACAAGGTTCATTTCTTCCTACTTTCTTTTCAACTCGAACAGGTTGAGAATTTTCCTTTGTGACCTGCTGTGGTGCACTAGCCGATTGACCAATTTCTTGAGGTCTACTTGTTCGGAGCCCCTCGTCAGCTGGACGTTTGGATTGTTGTGCTTCATTCATCTGACCAGGATCCTGATTCTCAATAAACCCTCTAAATAACAACGCGAGCATCTCTGTATTAAGTGTGCTTACCATGCTTTTAAACAAGTTAAACGACTCAAGTTTGTAAATCAACAATGGATCTTTTTGTTCCAATGAAGCATTGTTCGCAGCTTGTTTTAAATCATCAAGCTCTCTTAAATGCTCTTTCCAATGTTCATCAATGATTGATAAAGCAGTCATTCGTTCAAAGGAGTCAATTAAATAATCTCCATTCGATTCGATTGTCTTATCTAAATCAACCACAACACGAAGGCTTTTTATGCCATCTGTAAATGGAACGTATACATTTTTAACATCGCCTTTGTTGTTCTTAATGCCTCCTAATACAGGTAAAGCAGCATCTTTTATGAAGGTGTTCTTCTGACTGTAATGACTTAAAACGTCATCGAACACGGATTGAACTACATCGGTTTTGCCGGCCAAAAATAGCTCTTCAGCTATTGTTGGTTCAGTAGCTAAAACGCGTAAACATTCCAGTTTGAATCCTTCGTAATCCGTTTGTTCTTGGTAAATGCCAACTGTTTCATCGCACCAATCATACAATGCGTTATTGATATCCACAGATAATCTTTCACCAAATAATGCGTGTCTTCTTCTTGAATAAACAGCTTCACGTTGTTTGTTCATTACATCATCGTACTCCAGCAATCGCTTACGCATACCAAAGTGATTCTGTTCAACTTTTTTCTGGTTTCTTTCTATCGACTTGGTGAGCATGGAGTGTTGAATCACCTCGCCTTCTTCGTAGCCGAAGCGGTCCATCATTTTAACAACCTTGTCCGAATTGAACAATCGCATTAAATCATCTTCCAACGAAACAAAGAATTGAGACGACCCTGGATCTCCTTGACGACCCGCACGACCACGTAACTGTCTATCAACTCGTCTAGATTCGTGTCGCTCAGTACCAAGAATTGCCAAACCGCCTGAATCTAAAACTTCCTGACTCAGTTTAATATCCGTACCCCGACCAGCCATGTTTGTTGCAATCGTAACACCACCAACATAACCAGCTTCAGCTACAACCTGAGCTTCTCGTTGGTGCTGCTTTGCGTTTAAGACGTTGTGTTTGATCTTTCGCATGTTCAACATCTTTCCTAATATCTCAGATACTTCAACAGAAGTGGTACCCACTAACACGGGTCTACCTTGTTGTTGTAGTACGAGTATCTCGTCTATAACGGCGTTATACTTCTCACGTTTCGTTTTATAGATTAAATCTTCTCTATCGTCTCGAACGATGGGTTTATTGGTTGGAACAACTGTAACATCCAACTTGTAAATTTCCCAGAATTCACCCGCTTCAGTCTCCGCAGTACCGGTCATACCACTCAACTTGTGGTACATTCTAAAGTAGTTTTGAAGTGTGATGGTGGCAAATGTTTGAGTTGCATCTTCAACTTTTACATTCTCCTTCGCTTCAATCGCTTGGTGTAAACCGTCACTATAACGACGACCGTCCATAACACGACCAGTCTGCTCATCAACAATCTTCACTTTGTTGTCTTGCAGGATATATTCCACATCCTTTTCGAATAACGTATAAGCTTTAAGTAATTGATTAACAGAGTGTATACGCTCAGATTTTATAGAAAAATCACGCATCAATTCATCTTTGCGTTTTGCTTTTTCGGCATCTGATAAACTAGTCTTTTCTAAATCAGCAATCTCACCTCCAACATCAGGGATAATGAAAAAACTTGAATCTTCACCAGCGCTTGTTATTAAATCAATGCCTTTATCGGTTAGTTCTACTTGGTTGTTTTTTTCATCAATTGTAAAGAATAGCTCTTCATCAACTTTGGGCATTTCTTTTTGATTATCAGCTAGATGGTAGTTTTCAGTTTTCATCATTAAAGCCTTGGTTCCTGTTTCCCCAAGATACTTTATTAAAGGTTTACTCTTCGGTAAACCACGGTGTGCTTGAAATAAATGAAATCCACCTTCTTTGTCTTTTTTGTCAGCAATCAAACGTTTCGCTTCCAATAAGGCTTGGCTGATTTGTTTTTTCTGAGCTTCTACCAAACGTTGAATCCGAGGCTTTAATTCTGCGAATTCGTGTTCATCCCCTTTTGGTATCGCTCCAGAAATAATTAAAGGTGTTCTAGCGTCATCAATCAATACTGAATCGACCTCATCAATCATTGCATAATGATGTTTACGTTGAACTAAGTCAGAAACATCATGAGCCATGTTGTCGCGTAGATAATCAAAACCAAATTCGTTGTTAGTTCCGTAAGTAATATCTGCTAAATAGGCTTGTTTTCTTTCGTCAGAATTAGGTCTGTGATAATCTAAGCAATCAACTGTTAATCCATGAAATTGAAAGATCGGAGCATTCCATTCACAATCCCGACGTGACAAATAGTCGTTTACTGTAACAATGTGAACACCTTTTCCAGATATTGCGTTCAAATAGGCAGGTAAGGTTGATACAAGTGTTTTTCCTTCCCCTGTTGCCATTTCGGCAATTCTACCTTGGTGTAAAACTACACCACCAATAAGCTGTACATCGTAATGTACCATATTCCAATTCACTTCAGCTCCAGCCGCTTGCCACTTAGTGTGGTACAAAACGTCTGAACCCTTAATTTCGATATGAGGTCTGGATGCAGCTAAATCACGATCAAAGTCATTTGGAGTAACAATCACAACATCTTGCTCTGTAAAACGATGTGCTGTTTCTTTAATCACAGCAAAAGCTTCAGGGAGTATTTGCTCGAGCACGACTTCAAGCTCTTTGTTACGTGTTTCTTCGAGTTTGTCTATCTGGTTGTACCAAGTTTCTTTCTCGTTCACCATGTCGAAAGATGCGGCTTCAATTTGAGATCGAAGTGAGACAATTTCATCATCGATTGGAGCCAAATGAGCTGCTATTCTAGCTTTAAATTCATCAGTTTTACTTCGAAGTGCATCACTACTAAGGGAAGTGTACTCCTGATAAAATGCATTTATTTGGTCAACGTATGGTTGTAATTCTTTGAAATCTCGTCCAGCTTTACTGCCGAACATGCCTGAAATGCCTTTTACAATATTACCTAACATGTAATTGTTATTATCGCGTTATGCTCCTTTAAAATAAAGGATACAGTTGCTATATATGAAAAATCATGCCAATCTTCAAATCAGAAAATATGGCATGATTTAATGAAAAGTTTTATAGGTTATTCCGTGTCTTTATACGAAAAGGTCGATTTGTAATTATCAATACTGTATTTAAACGACATGGTGCTGGCCGTAATTGTTTGGAAAACATATTGAAATCTAGCGTTTGTATGATCAGAACAACTCATCGTATCCCCACCATTTAACCAAGTCCATCTGCCATCAAGGCCTCGAGACAAACGTAAAGTGCCGTCTGATAAAAACTCATGTTCAATCCCTCCAGCAGTAGATGTGGAGAACCACACTTTATCGTACAGCATTTCTTTTTGTGCTGCACTTAATTTTCCTGTAGGCCCACCAGTTGATGGAGTAGCGGTATCGTCACCACCGCAAGAGGCTAGAAACGCCATGCTCAAAACCAACGAAAAGTATAATATTACCTTTTTCATTTAATACATATTTATGTGAGCCAAAAGTATAGTAACCTTTGGGTATTTCCAACCGTTTTTGAACTGTTATTCTACAACATTTAAAAGTTGTCCTTTAT
>JBLHOC010000177.1:0-5784 GCA_047620825.1 Bacteroidia bacterium
TGTCAATAGGATGTTATTCCCCTTTGTTAATGTGACTAGTGCATTTACGATGTGTTCTTCAGCGAATTCCTTTTCAGAGTCTGTTGGATTTTCCAACGTTCTATTCCATTTTCTGTCGAATTCAACATTCCGATAACGTTCAATGTATCGAAAGTCTTTCTGTGTGAGCTCGTAGGATAATTTCGTGTTGACTTTCCAAGGCTTAATCGAATCTGACGTTAATGTAGCGCGGCTGTCTATGTCAAACCGAACACCGTAACCCACATCATTGTCTTTGTCGAGGGCACTAAATGTATTGATGTCGTTATTTGACCTTACGAACTCCAATGATACTTGTGTATTGGTCGAGAGTTGATAATCAAAACCAAGATTGATCATTTCCAATTTTTTTGGAGGCACTAAAATTTCAACGGGGGCATACGTTCCAATTGAATTCCCCAGAACTGGGTCAAGCCATTCAAATACTTTACCGTTGGTTGTGGTGATTTTTTGAGCATAATTTCCATTCCCAACGCCCACATAACTAAATGAAACACGGTATTGCTTTCCAGTATCGCCAGGTTGGGCATGTACAAATATTTCTAAACCAGAGCTGTCTCGCTGGACATATAATATTTGATTCGGATCAAACTCTGTTATTTCAGTAAAATTTGGAAAAAACACCAACTCTGCATCTCCTGCATCACTTAAAAATTGTCTTTTAGAAATAGCACTATCAGGGTCTTCCAAATTTTGCTGAAATGGCTGATTTTTATTGTCTTGTTCGTTGAAAAAATTCCCTCTAATATTCCACTTGCCTTGGGTATAACTCCCCCCAAACCTAACAACAGACCGGCCATAGTTTCTATCGGAATATTGGAATTCTATCACAATTCTGCTGTACTGTGTAATGAGGCGCTTTGGCGTAAACGTTAATTCACCCGTGTTGTAATTGATAACATAGTCGTTTTGCTCACCTCTTGTAATCAATTGACCGTCGAGATAAACTTGTTCCGTGCCGCTGATTATAATGATGAATGTTTCCCCATTTGCACCTGATAAACGATAAGGGCCTTGGTTACCTTCAATCCCAGTAATTGTATTTCGCGAAAATCGACCCCGACTTACAGCACCTTCACCAGCGATTTTCCATGACGCATTTGGGCGTACAAAGCTTTGTTGGAACTGAAGACCTCTAGACTTTTTGTTATACTTCATGAAGTACGAACTGTCTGGCGTTTTCATCGGGAAATCTCCCGCAATAAGTGACGCTCGATCTTGCTTTAATTGTATGTAAACACGATCAAAATCTTGTATTTGTTGGGTGTTTCCTTCTGGTTGGATGGGATTGTTTTCATCAGATATGGCGGCAATAATGTCAATCTTATTCTGAATTCTACCGTTGAGTCTGAGGTTTAAATTACTGTTAACGGTAACGTCTTGCTTGTTACCAAAACCAATACCTCTCGAAATATTGCCAATGGTTTTAATGTCATCGGTGCTTTGACCACTTCGTTTTTCTTTATCAGGGATGTATGCGAACGGATTGGCCTGGTAATCGACACCAATCAATTTCTCGTCTTTGTTTTGATGTATTTTATTGAAGTCGAAGTTTAAAATCCGATAGGTGATGACAATGGAGTCTGGAGGGTAATTTGTATCCAACCAAATGATAGATGATTGACTGGTTAGGAGGGTAAATTGACTTGAATCATATCCAGATATTTTTACTGATTCTGGAACGATAATGAACGTGTCTAGAACCGTTGTGTCAGATGTTATGAGCACTTTTGTTGAACGTAGACTAGACGCGTCTTGTGCTTCAGCTCTACCAAAGATCAGCATTAGCAAGGCAGCTACACAAACAATTCTAAGTGACATTAAATTATTAACTGACCAAAGGTATGAAAAGTATGTCTGTTGTGTTTGTTAACTGTCTGAATTTTAGGCCAAACGCCCAGACTTTCGTTGCCTGATGGCTTCATAAACCACAACAGCCGCAGCTGTAGATACGTTCATAGAGTCGGCTTTACCCTGCATTGGTATTTTGATACATGTGGTTGCGTTATCAACCCAAAAATCAGTAATTCCCAAAGCCTCTGAACCCATTACAAGGGCTGTATTAAGCGACATGTCTACGTCGAAATGAGATACAGACCCTGCTAAATAAGTGCTGTAAATATTATAGTCTTGTTTGTTTAGATAATCCAAGGTCTCGTCATTACTCGCGATGGCAAATGGAACCGAAAAAATGGTGCCTAAACTCGCACGAATAACATTCGGGTTGTAGAAATCTGTATTGGCATTGGAAATGATTATGGCATCTACGCCAGCAGCATCTGCAGTCCGAAATATCGCGCCCATATTCCCAGGTTTTTCAATGGCTTCTAAAATCAACACCAAAGCATTTTCTCTCAAAGAAAGTTTGTCTAGAGAAGTCTCGAACAAAGGAAAAACGGCTACAGCATTGGCAACGGAATCTCGATAGCTTATTTTCTCAAAAACAAGATCATCTAGTTCATATTGCTTTGCATCTTGAAGTCGTTCTTGAAATGCAGTTAAATTGTCTGCTGTCCAATGTGTGTTGAACATAACCTCATCAGGAAGCAAACCACTTTCTAATGCCATTTCTATTTCACGTATACCTTCTACAAGAAACTGTCCATGCACATTTCGACCCCGCTTTTTACCAAGGGCTAGTACCTTTTTTATGGTGGGGTTTTTTATGCTTGTTATGGGTTGCACGTCAGTTTATAACTTGAATGGTATGTGAATCAACATTAACTTAATTGGTCTAATCGTCTTTTCTCAGCGTCAGTTAAGTTCTCTAATCCAATGCGGTTGACCTTATCTAACAATTGATTCAACTCGGCTTCACGGTTGATGTAAGTTCGACGTTGATTTATGTCTTTAGGCTTTTTCTTAAGGTTGGACAAAGGATTATTGCTCCAATCAATTTTGCCACTAATCATCCATTCAGGATGATAGATAATGAGATATAGAAAGGCTAATGTTGGAATAAACATGGCAGCCACTATGTAATAATTAATTGGGTGATTGCTGTTATTGGAAAACACCAAAATAGTTAATAGTAATCCTGTTACAGCACCACCTAAGTGTGCGTCATGACCAATGTTCCCCGTTTGTTTTTTGATGCCAAAAATGGTGTAGAGGATGTAAACAATGCCAAACACCCAACCTGGTATAAAGCCATAAATTAATATGTTTGGGTATATGATAATCGTTGCATAGATTATTCCACTTACAGCACCAGATGCACCAATTGCGCTATAGTCGCCATGATTTCTATGCACGTATAGCGCCAATAGATTGCCTCCGATTAAGCTGCCCAAATAAATCAGCAAAAAGCTTGAAACCGGCATGATAACTGACAAGGCGTCTCCAAACATATAAAAAGTAAACATGTTGAAGATCAAATGTGTGTAGTCAGCATGCAAAAAACCAGACGTAATCAAACGGCTATATTGTTTGCGCACTATAATGCCATCGATATCGAATTTGTGTCGTTGGAAAAAGACAAAATCCTGAAACCCTTTCCAGCTGAAGATGACGTTAATAGCGATAATGATTAAAACGATGGTCATGTTACACGTACCGTTCTATATAGTCAATCAAACTATGAATCACTTTGATGTGAATTTCTTGAGCACGATCGGCATAGTCAGATTTTGGTGCACGTACTTCTACGTCACACATCGTCGACATAGATCCACCGTCTTTGCCAGTTAATCCAACCACCATCATTCCCTTTTCTTTGGCCGCGTTTATCGCGTTAATTACATTCTTTGAGTTTCCACTTGTACTGATAGCAAGTAAAACATCACCTTCCTGACCAATGGCTTCAACGTAACGAGAAAAGACATACTCATAGCCATAGTCGTTGCCAACACAAGTAATGTGCGACGGATCTGAAATGCTTACTGCAGGTAGTGCTTTTCTATTGTCTCTATATCTTCCCGATAATTCTTCTGCAAAATGCATGGCATCACATAAACTTCCGCCATTGCCACAAGAAATGATTTTACCACCAAATTGAATGGCATCAACCATGACCTTACCTGCCTTTTCTATTTGCTGAAAATTTGCTTCATCGCTTAGAAATTTTCCAAGCACATCGTAAGCTTCTTCAAAGTGTGATTTTATTCCCATAACTCTTCCTGGATGTTGCCAGGTTATATTGTCTTTATACTACTAAATTAACGATTCTACCAGGTACAACAATCACCTTACGAGGAGGTTTGCCTTCCAGCCATTTTTTAACTTCTTCATTGTCCAACACCGCAGCTTCTATTTCGTCTTTAGATAAACTTAAAGACAATTCAATATTAGTCCGGGTTTTACCGTTGATGGATATTGGATAATTCTTGTTGTCTTCTATTAAATACTTGGCGTTAAAAACGGGCCAGTTTGTCAATGCAATGGATTCTTTGTGTCCACCCATTTCCCACAATTCCTCGGCTATGTGAGGGGCGAAAGGGGAGAGGACGGTCAAGAATTCGTCCAGAACACTTTTCGATGTACATTTTTGCTCCGTAAATTCGTTTACGGCAATCATAAAAGTACTGATGCATGTATTAAAAGAAATGCGTGGAATATCCTCGCTGACCTTTTTGATTGTTGCGTGTAAAGTTTTGAGTGACTTTTTATCTGGATCCACATCATTTGGAATATAGTTGCCATCTTTATCTACAAACAACTTCCAAGTCTTTTTTAGAAAACGATAAACACCATCGATACCACTGATGTTCCATGGTTTGGCGTCTTCAAGCGGACCCAAGAACATTTCGTACATACGCAAAGTGTCAGCTCCGTATTCCTCACAAATATCATCAGGGTTAACTACGTTAAACCACCTTTTCGACATTTTTCCGATTTCTGATTTGGTGTAAAAAATAGGTTCAATAGCACCCTTTTTACCTTCGAACATGCCGTCTTTAAGGATGCCATTCGAACATTCGAAAACTGCGTTGTCATATTCCGGACGCCATTCCATAAATTGTTTAATGCCGTCGAGATTTAAATAAGATGGAGAATCCGTCTTTTTATAATCCATTACAAAATCAACATGTAATGGAATCTGTGTAAAAGCATCGTGGTCTTTCACTGCATTTGATGAAACGAAATGACTTTGGCCTTCAATTTTTTCTTTTCTTAAATACAGAGATTCAACCGTACCCTGTATCATGCCTTGATTTACGAGTTTTTTAAATGGTTCGTCGAATGGCAAAACGTTTATATCCGACAAAAATTTAGTCCAGAATCTACTGTACAATAAATGGCCAGTAGCATGTTCTGCTCCACCAAGATAAAAGTCAACCTGACCCCAATACTTTATCGCTTCCTTCGAAGCCATGGTTTGATCGTTTTTTGGATCCATGTACCTCAAGAAATACCAGCTACTTCCAGCCCAACCTGGCATTGTGTCGGTTTCGCGGCGTCCATTTGGTGTGTTCACCCAGTCCTCAATAGAGGCCAGAGGTGATGCGCCTGTTCCTGTAGGTTTATAGCTCTCGACTTTAGGTAAAGTCAATGGCAACTCTGAATCTGGAATAAGAGAAGGTATTTGTTCTTCGTCAAAAACAACAGGAATGGGTTCTCCCCAATAGCGTTGACGGCCAAATCCAGCGTCTCGAAGTTTGTAATTTATTTGAGCTTCACCAAGGTTCTTAGCCTTAATGTAGTCTATCGCTGATTGAACAGCTTTCGGTACTTCTAATCCATTTAGGAAGTCGGAATTGATACACTTACCTGCTTTAGCATCAAACGATTCTTCTTGAACGTTTG